>NZ_JAFNMU010000001.1:111340-421286 GCF_026537125.1 Gilliamella sp. B2828 | reverse complement strand
GAATTGAGTGGCGTGTTTTGCTTTAACCCGTTTAAGGGCGCTGTCGCGCTTTGAGGATTGACCGACGACTCGGAGGGTTTTAATTCGTGCAATGCATCAAATGGGGTGCTGGCGTTCAGTAAGTCTGAGGCACCCAATGCCAAAGAGGTCAAATCGGCATGAACAGGATTGAAACGAAACCAGGCTTTTTGATTGAGAAACGATTCCGCATCCAGATGTGGATGTGGGCTGGTAAAGGTGATGGTGTAATGCCAGGGCTGGTTGAGTTGTTCATTGCCGGCAACCTGTAAAACCGAAATCGGCGCGCTTTGACCATCGACAGTTAAGGTATAGCGATGGTGACTTACCATTGATATAACATTATTACCATGAATCTTTTCAGTTAAATGACTAACAAAGTTATTGATCTTGCTTTTCACATTGTTTCCTATTTTTATTTTTTTCGATCAATTACGTTATTGTTTGTATGGTTATTCTACTTGCTTAAGCCATTTAGCCGCCGTTCTTATGCGTTTTACGTGTATATTTTATTCGCGCTTTACCATCGGGCATAAAGTAAGTGCCATATCGAACCAGCCCACCCTCTTTGAAATAACAAGTCATTTCATAGGCTAATACCATGTTATCATTATTTTTTTCATCTATATTGATAATAATAGCACTTAGCCTTGGTTCATAAGTTAATAGCGTTTGTTCAATAGCCCTCATTAAAACATAAGCTGACGAAGGCAAAGCTTGAAAAACAGTTGACATATCAGGCAATCCATAATCGGGGAGATGCTGAATGGCACCTGCGCGGCTATTTAAGATCCGCTCAATGTTGTCCATCACACTTATGATTGTCTGTTCGTTTTCAGACACATCGTCAATGGCGATACCGGATTCAAAATAGCCATATAGCATGTCATACAAAGATGCACTCATTAATCTTCATCCACTATTTTGATGGTATATTTGCTTGCCTCTATTTTTCGCGCTTTGGTTATGTGTAAATCAGAACGTTTTAAAATTAATCGCCAGCTATCTTCTTTTAGATTGGGTTCTTTATAAAGTGCGACTACTGCTGCAAATTTAGCTCTGTCATCAAATGGAACTTCGATCGAAACAGAAGTATTGGGTTTTAGTACAATTTCTTTAGTATCGAGTAAGGTGGCTTTGAGTTCATCATTATCTTGATCAACCAAATTTTGGTAAGAAGCAGATTTAAATGCATCATCTTTAGTTAATTGATAAATTCGAATAACAACAGGTGATGATTTTTCTTCATCATCAAGATTTAATTCAGCCCTAGCGGTGATATCTAAATGTAATGTTTTAATATCCCACGAAAAAATACTGTTTCCTAAGCTTGATGCACCTTTTGTTACACTTTGGGCTATACCACATCCACTTAAACAAATGGTTAATAGACAAATGATAAATAAATTAATTCTTTTCATAATGATTCCTTTTTTATGCTGTATAATCCATTCCACAATAGTGACCTAAATTTACAGCTACCTTATCTTGAATATACTCGCCATGTTCTGCCATTTTGGTTAATGATGCAGTTTGTCCTAATCGACAATTCTTTGATACAAGCTGGCTACGTGGCAAAAAATTTCGCTTGATATAAAGTGTCATTTTGGCATCAACTTGATAACCTAAATATGCACGCATCAGTGCCATAAGATCCTTATATAACTGCCCATCAGGAAGTAAATCGATTATCTGCTCTTCATGTTGAGGCGTTATGGCTATATGAATTGTTTGATTGCATTCTCTTAAGCGGGATCCTAAAACCGCACTACCATCTAAACCTATTTTGTTCGTTTTATCCCCTACCTGAGCTGGTTTTTCAATAGAGTGCCAAGTAGGATAGAATTCCGTGATTTCAACTTTGGCATCATTAACGATTACTCTTGTTAAACCAGCAATCCCTTCAGCAGTTCGTGTTTTTTGAGTCACTAAACCTAACAGTGCTAAAAATCGCGAAGCTGGTGAGCCTATTTGTTCACTCGTACCTTTTATTATTAGACCTGTTAACCCAAGTAAACACTGAGATATAGAATCTTTACCGCCACTTATAAAACAGGCTGGGTAATGATATTTCAACCAAATTC
Organism: Gilliamella sp. B2828; assembly: GCF_026537125.1. NCBI lineage: Bacteria > Pseudomonadati > Pseudomonadota > Gammaproteobacteria > Orbales > Orbaceae > Gilliamella > Gilliamella sp. B2828. The sequence continues at coordinate 419,184 of NZ_JAFNMU010000001.1, read as the reverse complement.
GATAAAATTGTGTTATAAATCGATGGTTGAATATGTCTAAAAAATCAGTCATTGCGTGATAATTTTCTTCACGGCGAATAATATTGTGCAACAACCCAAAAGGTAATACTGCATCAACGCCATATAAACCTAAAAAACGAGTTCTTACCGTTGCCGGACGATTTATATAGGGTGATCTTTCAATGTATTTCAGCTCACTCGCAGGAAATGACATATCAACTGACGGTGCAAAACGTAAAGGATCACCAGCTGGAGTTTCCAATCGTCCAAGTATAGGTTGTTTAGCATAAAGTTGTTCAAGTAACTGACAAAAACGATAGAAGTTCATTTTTGGCAGTACTTTTTCAAGTTCCTGCATTAAAGCGCTGTTTTCGATATTTTGCTCTGTTTCCATACTATTTTATTTCCAACAGGTAGAAGATTAATGACTAATTGAGTAAATAGATTAACGTCGGCATATAGAGCAAAAAATTGATGTAATAACTCACCAAAAAGCATCACATCACCTTCGCCAGTAAACTGTAAACTATTAATTGTTACTTCGATTTCGATTCCCCTTTGTAACATTCCTTTTTCAATCCGTTTTATCATTCTATGAGATACATCGACGATACCTTCTAAGCGTCGACGATTAAGTTCGTTTTGAGTCCAATCATATAAGGCCAGCGTTCCTCTTAATACTTCTGCGTTAATTAATGATAAATAATTAGGCGCTAAATGTGATAATACTCGCCAATGAAAGCGATCTTCAGTTGGTGGATAACAAGGAAGTGTTGGCGAACACAAATTACGTACACTCGAAATGCTATTTTGTGAGCTGCATAATGATTGGATCCGAGCATTGCTCAACGCTTTCCGAGGTAACATACCATTGGTTCCTGTAACGCGTAATGATAATGTTTCAGCTTCAAGTGTCTCATTTTTATCCCAAATTTTTCCACCCAAAACCAACCATGTATCATGTAATCCTGAAGCTCCTTTTCGAACGTGGGTATGATAATATCTTTCGGGCGCATCATGACGTAACATACCGCCTCTATGTTTAAAGCTTGTAAAAGGGACATAACTGTAGCGACCATTACGAGTTATCGCTTCAACATGTTCAACGGAGTAAATTTCGATGTGTCCATCTTGACGTAATAGGGGTCTAAGCAGATATTCACTTTCTAATTGATTCACTACAATCGGATCGGCTTCCATATCAAATAAATTGATGATTGGCACACAATGTAATCGAATGTTGTCCTTATTAAAAGGCATATCATTTGGCCAAGTTTGATTAAGAATGATTTCAATATCAATGTATTTACAACCTTCCGGAACAGCCTGAACATTTAAACCGTGCAGATCGACAAACATAAATTTTTCACGAAAAGCAAAGTACTCTAATAATAGTTGATAGCCGGCAAAAGCGTTATCGGGTTTTAACCATAAGCGATCTTCTTCACCAAAGCCAACAGGCGTTATGTTTCCTTGTAACTTTACGATTTTATTCGGATCATTGGAATAGCGTAATTGTATGGCTGAAACTTGGTGAATTAATGCATGATGCAAAGTTGAAGCAATTGGCGCATCTGCATTTAAATAGAATCGTAATTTAGATAAATCAACTTGTTCTAAATCAATGAGCTCACCAAAACCTAAACGAATGTTGATAATGTTTCGCCCATCATGGTGTATGGCTAAGCTGACTTGATCAATTTTAACCGGTTGTAAAGTGACGTCTTGAGTTGTTCGGAATGGACACCGTGTTCCCGACGGTCCTAAAGGCTCAGTCTGTACTTGTAACCCTTTGGGAATGACTTCCAAACGGGATAGCGTTGAATAATTGGGTGTAAGCTCAATTATTGATAATGAAGGTATTAACCTCAGATAATGGGGCCATAGCAAACTAACAAGGCTTTCCGTCAATTCGGGTAAATCATCATCAATTTTCTGACGTAATCGCCCCATCAAAAAAGCAAAACCCTCAAATAATCTTTCTACATAGGGATCACGATCACCAACACGATCTAAATTCAATTGACCTGCTCTATCAGGATGAATTTTGGCAAACTCTTTTCCTGCTTCCCGCAAGTAACGCATTTCTGATTCATAATAGCGTAAAATTAAATCATCCATTTTTTATCTCTTTTGTTTTCTATTTGTCTAACATCCATCGTATTGTAAGGCGTTATATCACACTCAGTGCCCTAGCTGGATTGAGCTGCATGAGTTCATGTTGCAGCACTTCTATTTGTTCGCCAAAATTTCGATTATTGTTATCTTTCTGTTGATTTTTTTGCTTCATTATTTTTAATAAAAATCGTTTAATCTCAAACAATAATTCTGGCTCCCATTGTAATAAGGTTATTGACTGTTGCTGGTTATTCAATCCGGTTAGTAATGTTAATGCGATATCTTGTTTTCCCAGTTGTTCTGCCACTCTTGCTTGGGTATATTGCAATAAATATTGTTGCTTAGCCGTACGTAATGAGGGCAAACTTTGTATCCATTGGAATGCATTTTCTAAACTTTCTGTGTGAGCTAACTCTAAAGCCTGTTTTTCAATCTCATTCCAATCGTTTTCACCCGATACTGCAATGGGTTTAATACCATCACCTTCATCTAAATGATGTATACGCGCATCGCTGGCTATCCAGCTTAACGTTTCATCATCAGCAAAAGGCATGCCATTTTCGAAATGAAGATGTTCTATTCCCTGTAACCGTTCTAGCATTAAGCCAATATCGGTTAAATAGATATCGGCCCATGACTGATAAGGCTCCCCCATTTTTTTTAAGGCTAAAACAGAAGCTCTCTGTAAATCTAACCAAAAATGATTTGCACTTTCCATAAAAGCACTTTCAACACGTTCAAATAGGGTGGACCATTGTTTTTGAAGAATCAAACGACTGATGGTTTGTTTCAGTTCCGCTCTGGGTGCTGGTAATCTTGTTTTACCCTTTGTATCTACAGGTGGCAAATCCACAACCATATCCCAACGAATGACTCGTAAAAAACGACCTGCTGCAAGATATCCTTCAGGATTTTCCCGTAAAAACGCTGCCATTTTTCTAGCTTGATCAAGTAAATCTCGTTGAGAGCTTATTTTTATTTCAGCATGACTTGGTTGTACTTCGGATACCGGTGTAGAATTGACCGTTGTTTGAGATGGTTGTTCTTCATTACTGGTTTTAATAGATTGCTTGGTTATATTGCCAAAAAAATGAACCAATGCCGATAAATCAGGAGGTGTTATTGACTGATTAGGCGCTTGTGAATCAAATAATGTTTGACAGATGCTGTCTATTTGACTTAGCGCGGCAATAATACGACTTAACTGCTCATTACTTATCGGTTGTAATTGTGTCAACTTATCTATGAAACGTGCATTAGTAAGCCACTCTATGGCATTTTTGCGTATATTAGGTCTTGAGGGATAAATCAATGGACCAAATTTATCCAGTAAACCCGCTAATATTTCAAGTCCATCAGCGAATCCTTCTACACCATCTTGATTTAAACGCGCCAAACAATAGTAAGTAGCCACTCGAATATCTTTACCGCTTTGTTTAAGTATGTTTTCACTTTCCGTAATAATAAATGGATAATCGATTCCTGAAATTTTGTCTATTTCTTCTTTAATCTCCTGAAAAGAATCATGATAAGTCAAATCTTCACCTGTTGGTTTATCTGAATTGATTGGCTGTAACCAATCATTCCATGTTTGATTTAACTTTTGACTAAGATTGATCTGATCTTCAGTACCGATAAAACGGCTTAATAGTTGACTGAACATTACATTAATCCAATTTAATAGTTTAATTAAACATTATTCAAATACGTTTTGTGGTAAAGTGAAATTACGTAATTTCAACAATGTTAGGGGTCCGCCACCTAGTTGTGTTCTTAAAACATACCTAAGTTTATTCCCGTCTTTAGCTTCCCAGACCAATTCGTATCGACTGGAATCGAGCGGTTTAACTGAAGCGGATTCAAGTAATCGGATCCATGCCCAATCACCACTATAATATTGATATAACCTTAAACCTGAATTATTACTACTCCAACTGAGTTGCGAATAAGGAGCATATCCATCACCTGGCCAATTGAAACGTTGCCAAGTTGGCACTTGATTGAAATATTCAAGTTTCTGTTTGTTAATAATCAATTCTGTTCTAGCGGTACTTCCCCCTGTGCGCGGCATTAGATCGAATGATAAAGAGATATCACCTGTTTCAAGTACTTCTGCTGAAAGTTGATTAAATAAGTTTAATGCTTCAAGAAAATTAGATGAAAAATTCAATCCTTGAGCATTGACATTATTTACCACCCAAATTCCACCTTTTTTATCTAGTACACCATTTAATTCACTGATAATAAATCGATCGATAATGCCAGTATCAGCTCGAATAAAACGAGCTAATTCAGGTAAGGAAGCTTCGTTTTCACTATTTTTAAAAGGATATCGACCAGCAAAGGATTTTTTCCACTGACTGACAACATAATTTTGCCAAATATCATTAAAGCTTTCGGCTGCTGGAGTCAATACTACTTGCCAGGATTGTTCTAAGGGTTTTTTGAATAAACTGTAACCAAATCCTGACCACTCTTTTCCTAAGTTAGCCGCAATTAAATTACCGTAATCTCGGGTTTCAGTTAAATCCACCGAAGTGCCTTTAAATACACTTTTAGCTAATTCTTGCATCATCGTTTGTGGTTCGGCACTATTAGTAATATTTTGTAGTTTCAACCGTACTTGCGTGATACGCGACAAATAAGTCTCTAAAGAAAGACCATTGGCATTATCATTTCTTAACAAACTGACAATAGGTGCAAATGTTTCAGTTAAAGGTCCTGTTGATTCATTGTTCTTTTTAGACATTCCAGTAAATGATTTATTGTTATTAATAAGCTCTTTAGCTGAACGTAAAAGATTATTGGATAAACCCTCTTCGTTATAAGTTATCTCTGATTGATATTTGATAGCATTTACCAACGCGATCAAAGGAGATTGTCTCGTATCAGCAAGTATTGTTAGCTGTTCAATCACATCTGTTACATTGTCAGATTGACGCCACTCTATAGCATTTAGAAAGTTCAACCATGCAGCACTGTATTCACTAAAATACAGTTCAGTAAGTTGTTTTTTTAATGATTCAGACGAAATCGATTTAGGTAATGAGTTATCTCCATCACTTAAAACCCAATCAATTTGTTCTTGACGAAGTTTAGAGACTTCATTGATTTCCTGTTTAATTGTATTTTCCCAAGCTTTCCGTGTGTAAATACCTGGTAAGTCATCCTTACTAAAAAACAGTAAATGATTATCAAATCCATCAAGCAATTGATTTAAACTTTGATCTGCATAATTTTGGCTAGTGCGTTGGATCATCGCTTTATAGATTGAGTTAACCGCATTTTGTGCACCAATTTTATTAATTAATATTTGGCGAGCATTTTTTACTAATAATGCATCTTCCTTCTGTACCCACTTAGGATGAAGATTTAATGATTCTCCCCAAAAACGAACAAGATCAGGCATCAATCTTTGCCAATTACCATCACTAACATCTTTCGGTGCACTCCATTTTCTGGCTGCAAATTGACTTAAATAATTCCCATCACTTTTATTAGCACGACTCATCATCAAATATACTTTTAAGACATCATACGCCGATTCAACCATTTCGTCTCGGTGAGGATCATCTGGCGGTAATTGTGTTAACAATTCTAAATAATCGGTCATGGTATCTTTAAAGGGTACAACAATGTTACGTAAGTTGGTTGTGTAATAACTGGACCACAATTTTTTTAATAATTTGGTATCATGATTTAAACCAAAACGATAAGATAACGGTGCTCCATTTTGTTGACGGAACAGTAATTGTTCTAATCTTTGTTGTAGCTGATATTGAATTTGTAACCTTGTTGTATAATCTTGAATAGCTGAATCATCAGCCGTTCTGGCAAGTTTGATACTATCTTCAATTAATGATTCATTTCGGAAATAAGATGTGAGCATAGCACATCCTGTCATGATAAGAGAAATTAATAAAACATAACAGGAGATTGCTCCCCAATTTACCCCAAGTCTTCGCCCTACGTTTGATTTTGCATCATCAAGAATTGATTGCCACGTTGGCGTCATAAAAAAATGATTTAAATCGTCAAACTCTTGTTCTTCCGTTGGCTTCGAGGACTGATAAGGCATAAAAAATAGTCCTCGAAGATTTGGAACATAACGCAAAGAGATCAATGAACTCAAATATCGTTTAATTTTGTCAATATCATTTTTTATCAGATTCTGGCTTAATTGAAGTAAATAGGCATAATGAAAGTTTTCTTTTACCTGTTGTATACCTCGTTGACAACATTCTGCAGCTAATTGTTTTAAAGATAAATCCGCGGCATCAACGATACTTTCTTTAGATGAAGCAAAAGTTATCCCAACGCTTTGTTCAATTCTTCCTTCTTGTGACCATTCACTTGTTTGCCCTGACACTAAATAAAGCGGTGCAGACCATCTTAAAATTTTATCCCGAGATCTCAGTTGCAATAAAGTTTTTTCAACTAAAATTTTTTGTTGTCGAGTATTATCAAGATAATTTTTTGAAACTGTCCAAATGATTGCATCCAGAGGTTTACGATAAAATGGTACACAACGAGAAAAACGTTTTTTTAAGGCCTTCATCCATGGAATATCTACTTCACTGGAAACATCACCGCCATAAACCATTAATGTTTGACCACTTAACTGCCATTTCGCTTGTTGTAAATTAGGAAATAATGTTTCTACATCAGATGATGACCCAATAACTAAGCATTTTCGAACTTTATAACGCCAAAATAGACCATAACGAGATTTGCATTGATTTTTTATTTCTAAAAATTCAGGAAAAGTAACCATTTTTTTTACAGGTTTCTTTTCAGCGGGATTCAATGATTCACGCTTAGCTTTATCTTTAGCCCATATTTTACGATTATTAGTAATAATAACAGGTGTTAACAATAAGCCGAGCAATAAAAGCATTGCTTGTAACCATATTGAAAATTTCTGTCCTGCTGTTACATAACCTAAACCTGCTCCCCAGAAAATAAGTCCTGTGGCGAGAATTAGTGCTCCTAATAATATAATGAAAATTAATCCAATCAGTTTCCATTTATTTTTCATTTACGACTCCCGACGTACTACCGCCAAAATTGAAAGTAACCATTTATCATGACTATATGCAGCCATAAGATTATTTTGGTTAGTGAGCAAAACCATTTCATAACCCATAGCCAAAGAAAGCCAAAAACTTAACGCAGTCTGATTACCAATAAGACTGTCTAATTTAATTAAATTAGTTGGGGTAATTTTTTGATCAGCTAACTGAGTTACCATTTCTACTTGTTTTTTATTTTCCATGTTAGCTATCCAAAGCTGTTTAACTTGTTTTATGGCAAGTTGCATGTTTGTCATCTGATTAATTGCATTATCAAGTTGTGTTGCTATCATCGGTCTTAAGATTTCAACTTTTGCGCCATTTATTCCTAATTCTTGATAATGTTGTTGGCTTATTCCGAGAAAAGCACATAAAAATGCCGAATTTAATGAAACCGTATTGTTGATAATGACAAGATGAAGAGCCGCTTGCGAATCATCTATCATTTCTTGTAGTATTTCAGCATTAACGTTATCGGATAGATGCTGTGATAACTTGTATTCCCAAGGCAGTTGGGCAGTTTGATAAGCATTATGAATATCTTCATCTAAAAAAACATTTGATTCAAATGATGAGTAAATGTGAATATTAATGATTTCCTTCTCCGGTATCTCAGGGAGCAATTTACGTAAAGATAGAAAGATTTCTTCAAGAGATAGATGAATGTTGAAATCGTCACCAAATTCCAACGATTTATTGACTTTCATTGGGATATTTTCAATATTACTTAAGATGTCTTGTACAGTTAGGTGATTAGGCAAAATATAATAGCTATCAAGAATGATTAAAGATTTCATCGCCCAATTTTGCCAATTTTCTTCAATATTTTTCTGTTCTAACTGCCATATTTCATATTCCTCTTGCGCCAAACCATATATATATAAACGAATACTGACAGCTATCCCAGTAATTATTGTTGGAATAATGATTGCTGATATCCAAAATATCCACTGAGAACCATAGTTTTCATTTGGCCAGATTGACATTAACAAAATGGCTGTAATAAAAATTAAAACGATAAAAAACAAATACCATCTGCCGCGATTTAATTTTAGTGGTGGTTTCAATGGATTAAGTACTTCGGGTTTAGGCCAAGACATAATATTATTCAATCTCCGAAGTACTGATTGTTGAAATCACTTTACAACCACATTCGCATAGACATTGATCTATGACAATTGCTTTCCCATCTGAAAAACACGTCTTTGAAGATTCAATAATTTTATTTACACCATGTCCTTTCTTTGGACAACTAACCAGATCACCTATTAGAGCAACAAGTTTTCCTTCTACAGTCATTGTTGAAGAAACTGAAATAACTGATCCACCATGAGTTGTGGGATCCCCCAATCGAACCACGTTTTTCCCCATTGTTTTATTCCTTAATTACTATTCCCAAAAATGTTATTTGAATTATGTTGTGATATTTACACATTTTTTCACTGTATTTTAATTCATCCTACTGTGTACAGTTTTATGCAGTATCAACAATGATTAATAAGATACATGATGCTTTTTTTATCCCGATTTTATTCTAAACTGACCAACAAGTTTGTAGACTTGTTGGTCATCAATTCTTATTTATAACTTATTTTTTTGAATGATTTATTCAGATTTTTTTTGTTTTTTTTCCGTAGTTTTAATTGGTTTTGTTTTACCCTTAGCAGATTTTTTGCTCGTTTTGACCAAATTCTGATTTACTGATGCATCAATCATTTCAAGCACGATTCCTTCTGTTTCTTTAAAATCGAGGAATAATGTTGAAGTTTTACTGTGAGTATTATTGTTTCTTTTCAATAGTAAATTTGAAATTGCAGGCAAAATTTGTTGATTTAAAATACTATCAATATTACGTGCGCCTGTATCAGGCAATAAACAAGCAGAAGTAAGTCGATCATATATTTGCTGACCAACTTTAAACTCTATTTTGTAATGTTTTCCGATACGTGAAGCAACTTTATCCAATTTCATTTTGACTATCTGCCGTAATGCTTTATCCGTTAACGGTGTATAAATGACCGTTTGGAAACGAGCTAATAACGCTGGCTGAAAATGTTCTCGTATAATAGGTCTTAATAATTCATGTTGCGTTGCAGTGTCGGCATCAGGCATTTCTTCAAAAAGTGCCATTAATTCATCACTTCCTAAATTCGACGTCATGAGTATTAAAGTATTTCGAAAATCAATTTCACGCCCTTCTCCATCACGCATAAATCCACGATCAAACACTTGATAGAATAAGTTAAGGACATCACGATGGGCTTTTTCAATCTCATCTAATAACACTACACTGTAAGGTCGTTTTCTTACTGCTTCGGTTAACACACCACCTTGACCATAACCAACGTAGCCTGGGGGAGATCCTTTAAGTTGTGATACCATATGGGGTTCTTGATATTCAGACATATTAATAGTGACAAGGGATTGCTCACCACCAAATAATGCATCTGCCAGAGCAAGGGCTGTTTCCGTTTTCCCTACGCCTGACGGACCCACCAATAAAAATACGCCCAAAGGTGCATCTTCTGAAGTCAGACCTGTCTTAGTAGCTCGAATGCGTTTTGCTAACTCAAATAAAGCATTATCCTGACCAACAATTCGTTTGCGTAAATCATCCTCAAGAACCATAAGGTGACTTTGCTCATCTTTTAATAAGCTTTCTAACGGAACACCTGTCCAGTCAGCAATAACAGAAGAAACGACTCGACTATCAACATCAAGCGATAATAATGGTCTGTTTTTTTGAAGTTTATGTAACTTTTCTTGTGTTTCAGTCAACTGAGTTGACAATTTTGGATCGGGTATAGCCGTTAATTGCTTTCTCAGCTCAATAAGTTCTTCAATGATTTTCTTTTCTTCTTCAAACTGAGTTTGTTCGGCAATTAATTGTTTATGTAAATCATCTAATTGCTTGTTAATTTCAGTCATACGTTCGGATGACTGGTTTTCACCTAATAACAAATCATCTTTAATCGCCATGTTTTCGATTGTTAATGATGCAATTTTTGCTTCAAGTTCAATGATGGATTCGGGTATGGTATCAAGGCTCATTCTTACTCTCGCTGAAGCGGTATCTAAAAGATCAACGGCTTTATCAGGAAGTTGACGACCACTAATATAACGACGTGATAACGTTACAGCAGTTTTTACTGCTTCATCCAATATGTGAACACCATGATGAATTGCATAGCATGATTTTAATCCACGTAACATAAGACAGGCTTTTTCATCATCAGGTTCATCAACTTTGACCATTTGAAAACGGCGCTCAAGTGCGGCATCTTTTTCAAAATATTGTTTATATTCTGACCATGTTGTAGCTGCAATGGTTCTTAATTCCCCTCGAGCCAAGGCTGGTTTTAATAAATTTGCCGCATCCGCACCGCCTGCCGAATTTCCTGCACCAATAATGGTATGAGCTTCGTCGATAAACAGAAGAATTGGGGGTTGTGAGTGCTGAACGGCTTCAATAACATTTTTAAGTCTCTGTTCGAATTCACCTTTAACACCTGCACCGGCTTGCAATAAGCCTAAATCAAGGGATAATATACTCACCTCTTTAAGATTATTTGGTACATTGCCTTCTGCTATTCGTAATGCTAACCCTTCAACCAAAGCAGTTTTACCTACACCTGGCTCACCCACTAAAATTGGATTGTTTTTTCGGCGACGAGATAAAATATCAACCATCTGCCTGATTTCTTTATCACGACCTAATACAGGATCAATTTTACCTGCTTTGGCCTTGTCTGTAACATTTTCAGTAAAACGACTTAATACAGCTTGATGATGTTTCTGCTGAAGAGCTTTATTCTCTTCTTTTGCCCCTTCAACTTGGGTTATTTGCGAATGATGACCTGAATTTTGTGGCTCATTTTCGTTTTGTAAACCATCATTAGAATCATTCAATGGACTTTCATCGGACTGTTCATCTAAATTTGAACGGAGTTCCTTTAAAGAAACTGGTGTTAATCTAAGAAGTTGCCATGCATCTTGCGCTTTTAAACATTGTGGCATTTCTTGTAATACTTGCAGGATATGAAGAGATCGAATTGTTTCTTCATGATCTTCTAATGAAGCTTTCAACCATGCTGCTTGCAATACAGCAATAAGTGATGATGATAAACTAGGTTTATTATTTATGGTATGGGGTAATGCATCAAGGAAGCTAAGTAGTCCTTGCCAAATTTTATCCATATCAAGTTGATAATGCCTTGCTATGATTGTAATATCACCAGATCCTTGCTCTAATAGTTTCAACAACCAATGTTCAAGTGTGATTTCAGTATGGGCGCGGGTTTGACATAACTCCGCTGCCGCTTCTAGTGATTTTGCACAGTAAGGGTTCAGTCGCCTTAATAAAATAGATGGATCGGCAATCATTACTATTCCTTTTATTATATATTGATCTCTAATCGTTATTCCCAAAGATGCTGATCCTTAAGTCAGGAAAGGATCAGCAAATATTTAATTACGCTCGACTTTCTACCCAGCTATCTGAGTGGATGATGTTGCCATCTTTATAAGTCCAGGTAATTTTTTCATAACGAAGTTCAACACGCTCTAAATGATTGTATTGTTCTTTTGATGGGTCTTTGATATTGTGCATTTCTGGTTTCACAGACACTACTTTTACGCCATCCATAAACGTATTAAAATACTCAACTTCTTGACCTGCATCGTTAATTTTGTACCATTTGATCTCAACTGATTTTAAGTTTTGACCAGTAGTCACTGCTTTGTAAAGATAAGGTGATGAAGCATCGACTTCTTTAACAAACTCAAGTGCTTTATGAACACGTGTACCTGTTAATTTACCCGTGTTGCCATCTGTTGGGATGTACACTTTATGGTCAAATTCAACAAGTTCAACACTACCTTCACGGCCAACTACGGTTACAGATCCTTTGATTTCCGCACCACCGTCATCTTTTAAGAACATATATGCTGGAACAGCCATTGTTTTACTCCTTTTTTGTTTTAGTTAAATCCCTTAGTTTTCTTTTGTCATAATGCAATTTGACATTTGAGGAACTAAGCTTATTTCTACACGTCGATTTTTGGCACGATTCTCTACAGTATCGTTATCAACCAACGGTTTTTTTGAGCCATACCCTTGTATGGCAAAACAGGTTTCAGGCATGTCGCTTGTTTTCATGAACCAATTTCTAACCGAAATAGCACGATCTAATGATAATTGTATATTTTTGTCCTCATTACCGGTGGAATCGGTATGTCCACCTATTAAGATAAGCCATCCTGTTTCCTGATTGGTATTGATTTGTTTTTGCATTTCGACTAAAGCATTGATCAGTATTTTGGTCGAATCTGGTTTTAAATTTGATTGACCTGTTTCGAATAATGACAAGCTATCCAAACGTATTACCATCGGTAATACCACCTGAGGTTCTTTCACTTCTGGAGGTTTAGCAACGTAATTACTGATTGCAATATTTAACGGTTCTATGAGCTGTTGACCGTGGTATAATCCAACACTTAGGCGTACAGGTTCACCTTGTGAGAAATACTTATTCAACATTATTCTGTCGTTTTTTAAAATTTCTAATGCTTTTCGTTTTTCTTCATAATTATCCATAGCGATGGAATTATAAAAAACGATATCACTTTCAACTTGCTTAGCCAGTTTTATATTATTTTTAAATGATGCCCCTAAACATCCCATAATAAATAAGGAAGTTATAATCAGTAAACCACAGATCATTGAGCTAATAGGAGAAAACGGATATGCAATTGGCATATACTTTACTAAATCATCTGGAGGACTGACGTTTTCTTGTATCTTTCGAGTATTAGGGAGCGTCATGGTTGTAAGACTTTCCCATTGAATTTGAATGATATTATTATTCACTGTCTCTTGATTAACAGGGTAAATAGCCGCGGCAACTGGCATACATTTCGCTACAGGCTGTTTAGAATCAGCTAATGTTGACAATACGACTTTTTCAATCCAATCTTTTGTTTCATTTAAAAAAGCTTGAAGACTTAATCGACGTTCTCTTTCCTTTGTTGAAATTTTACTGTCATTAATCCAACTGGTTATTGGAGATAAATAACGATCGAGCAAGTACAAATTGTGGTTTTTAACTTGAAACCATTGAGGAGGAATCGATTCAACTTCATCATAAATTAAATCATTGAATCCAATATGTACCGATAAGTAAACCGGTAATGAATATTTTGCAATTTTACTTGTATCAACCCAAGATTGACGAAAAGCTTGCAATTTTGCTATCAATATCCCTTGTTCATTCTCAATTTCGGGGATCAAAGCTAAAAAAATTCCTATCCTGCCCAGCATATCAGGCCATTTAGCGATTAATGAATCATAAACTATTGGCAAGTGCGAATATTCATCTACATAGATCCAAACGGCTTCAGATAAAACTAAGATATTAGAGTGAGCTAAAGATAGATCATCAGGGAAAAAATCTTTCGCCCCACTTCCTGTTACTAATAAAATAGGCAGACGATATCGCTGTTTTGCCGGTAGTAAATCAAGTTTTTCAGTTAAAAATGCAATATTTGTTGTCGATGAAGCAAGTACTTTTCGATAGCGCTTCATTCGCCATAATATGCCCATAGCTATAACTACCACTAAAGCTGATCCTATAAGCTGCCAACCGATTGATATTGGTAAGAAAACAAATAACAATAATAAGCTTAAGACAGCAGCATGAATAATTACAATACGCTTAGGATAATCGCTCATAAAACCCCTTTTTAACCAATAAGCGAATCAATTAAATTATCAAGTTGATTATTCAAAATAAAATAGAGTGAGATCACACAAATAAAAGACAATGCTGTTAAAGATAAAAGCAAAGTCTTTCGTCCCCAATAACGATGATCCGGAGCTTGTTCAATAAGCGGATGCGATTGCTCTGGTTCAAATTCACACAAGGCTTCTCGAAGCGCTAATATAAGATTATCTCTTTCTGCTTGCGCTTTTCCCAAATAACATCCCTGGAATCCAAGCCCTAATACCCTATCAAAGCAACTTAGAACAATTTCCTCTTTTTTATCATCTTTTAAACGACTACGAATTTTTTCAAACAAATCATAACCTGCATTATTAGTATTAAAATAGATGACTTGTAGCGGTTCACCTAGCCATTCACCATAGCCTTGATCACTTGGATTATCTCTTTGATAAAGTAAAACTGTTTCATCTAATAATGCACACAACGCATAGCTAATATCATCTATAACATCTTGTTTATATTGGGCATTATATAAACTTTCACGAACACGTTTGATTTGTTCTTTACAATGTTCATACAGTTTATGCCCTGATGGAATTTTTGCTTTTGCTTTTAACTCAACAACCACTAATATTGAGTCACGCAATAGTTCATCGATAACAATTTTTTTTGGTTCTATATTCATTACTCTAACCCTATGATCTCAGTACTGCGAAAAGTTCTAATGAAATATCTGGCATTGCCCGTGGAACGTAAAATTCGCAACATCTAGCAAGCAACATTTTTTTTGCTGAACTATGAGACAAATCCAGAGCAAAATATTGGTTTTCTAACCGAAAAGGTATTGCTGCTGGAACATGATTTAATGCTTTAATCGGAATACCTGAAAGTGCTGAATGTATAATTTGTCTAACATCATCAGGTGCCCCGGCTTTACACAGTATCGGGAATTGTGAATTTAGTTCATGGCCAGGCAAACTTGAACGAACTGACAGGTAGAAATCTGCATCCTCAACCAGGCGTGAATCATTCAATCGACCAGTCCATAAGGTATCTTGATCATGTACCAAATCAATTTTAATTACACGTGAAGGTAAACTTTCTTCTAATACATTACGCACCAATTCAAAAAGTGGAGGGAAAACCTTATTAAGATTATCATGCTGATAAGCAGGAATATCATTAACACTATGTACTAATGAAAAAGTCAATAAAGAACCGGTAAACGCTACTAAAGTTCGATAAAGACATTCAGGATGAGTTGTTGGATTATCGCGTAAAAATTTAAGCTGAGGTTCATATGAACTCAATGCATTGAGAAGCCAAAATAAAGAAACATCCGCTATTTCAAAATCAGCAATTTGTTGATTTCGCTCATGGCGCATACCGAGTAAATGTTGACGTTTGGCTTCCATCTGAGTGCATAAAAGATCTAATTCTTTCAGTAGTGAGCCACTTTGTGTTAAAAGATTTAATATTGGCGGAATGTATTGTGAATCGAGAACAAATCGACCGTTAAGATCACGTTTCAAACGAGCAATTGGACAGGTTACATAATCACTATTATCTTCAAAATCAAATAAGAAGGTCAATGCATAACGTTCTACAGCAATGGTTTCAGTGTTTTGACCAAAAAGATCGGGTACTTCAACCCACTCTTTTCGATAACGAAGGGGTCTTTCTAAACGTTGATTATCTTGTAGACAATTCCCACCATTAGCATTTAATAATGGAATTCCGATTAAAACAATGAACTCATTGAGTTCAACAGGAATATTGGCATTTAGCATTCTTGCTTCTGGCAAATTATCAGCAATATCAGTATCCACAACTACACCATCATTAAACTGAATGCTGATCGATTCAGCTTTAAGACGGTCTATTAAAAGCGCTTGTGTATCAATATTTATTTTTTTAACGCCCCACGGATTAGCTACTAACATAGCCATTAAGTTTTGTGAGGAGTATTGCCGCCATAATTCTTGTTGTTGGAATTGCTGAGGCGTCAGAAAGACGCCTTCATTCCATAAAGGACGAAATATTTTCATTTATCCTAAGGCTCCAGTTTTTTCCTATAATCGATATTAATTTTTAGCTTTTGGCATTTGTGAAACCATTGATAAATTAATATCCATACCTTCTATCTGGAAATGAGGAACTAAAAATGTTTTAACACGGAAAAATCCTGGATTATCCTCGATGTCTTCAACAATTACTTTTGCTTCTCGTAATGGGTGCGATGCTTGAACTTCATCACTTGGATCGGTCATTTCTGTAACAAGATTACTAATCCATTTATTGAGTTCAAGTTCGAGTACACGGCGATCTTTAGTTGCACCAATATTCTCACGCTGAATTACTTTAAGATAATGAGCTATACGTGATAATAAGAAAATATACGGTAAACGAGAATTAATACGGCTATTTGCCGTTGCCTCTTTGGTATCATAAAGTGCTGGTTTTTGTGTTGAATTAGCAGAGAAGAAACATGCATAATCTCTATTTTTATAAAAAGATAACGGTATAAAACCTAAATTAGCAAATTCAAATTCTCGAGTTTCAGGAATAAGAACTTCCGTTGGAATTTTAACTTGATTACCGGTTCCTAAATCATAAAGATGAATTGGTAAGTCTTCAACTAATCCCCCAGCTTGTGGACCACGAATTTGAACACACCAACCATTACGAACAAAACTTTGTGCCATATTTGCTGCAAAAGCATAAGATGCATTAGCCCAAAGATAACGATCATGATCAAGACCTTTAACATCTTCAATATAGTTAAAACTACGCACTGGAACAGTATCAGGTCCATATGGTAAACGTGCTAATACACGAGGTAAAGTTAACCCAACATAACGTGAGTCATCGGTTTCTCGAAAACTGTTCCATTTTGTATATTCCGCACGATCAAAATAGTTTCCAATATCTTTGATCGCCGCAACTTCTTCCATGGTCTCTTTACCAAAAAATTTCGCTCCAGCAGAGCCAATGAATGGCATATGCGCTGATGCTGCAACTTTAGAAATGTTACGTAATAATGCGATATCCTGTGAACTACGATCAAATTCATAATTTGATATGGTTACGCCAATCGGTTCGCCGCCTGGTGTATCATATTCCTGAATATAAGTATGTCTGAAAAACCCTGTTTGGGAAATTTCAGGTGCATCTTCAAAATCTTGACGAAGATCTTCTTTAGATACATCTAGTAGTTCAATTTTCACATTTTGACGGAAGTCAGTACGATCAACTAAAAATTTTAAACCGCGCCAAGTTGCTTCAATTTCTTGAAAAGTCTCATTATGCATTACAACATCAAGTTGACGGCTGATTTTTTGATCTATTTGACTGATATGATAATCAAGTAAATGCTTATCTAATTTTTCGATTTTTTGAGATGAACCTTGTATTAGCTGAAGTAAAATATTAACGGCCATCGTAACTCGTTCATCTTGTGAAGTTTCAAACAAAACTTCGTTATCTTCATATTTATCGATGTCGCTAACTTTTTTAATAGTATTTAAATTTATTTTATCAAATAAAGATTGGTAAACACTTCCTGTTTCCTGCAAAACTGTCTCCACAGCAGCTTTATTCTCTTGCTTTTGTTCCATTGTTTTCTCTCGTAATACTTAGCTATAACATACTAATTTATCATTAATTTTTGAAATAATTCTTATAAAGAAACTACTTTGTACTTTCAGACACAATTGATTCTAATTCAGCCCGTAGATCATCAGATAATTGTTCATCCTTAACGATTTTTTCAAGTTCATAACGGAATGTTGCATTATCCAGTAAATTAGATTTTAAATCTCTGAGTAAATTACGCATTGCAAGTAAAGAACGTAATTGAGGGATCTTCTTAGCGACTTGTTCTGGAGAGAAATCATTCATGGATTCAAAAGAGAGATGAACACTGACATCACTACCATCATCAGAAAGCGTATTAGGAACAGAAATTTTCGCTTCAGGTTTAAAGTCTTTTAACACTGCATCAAAATTATTCTTGTTGATAGACACTTTTTCTTTTTCTGAAAGCGTGCGTTTATCTTTACCTCGACCATAATCACCAACAGATAAAATTTTTAACGGTAATTCAACTTTCTTTTTGGCCCCACCTGTATGCAGATCGAGTTCAATATTGACACGTGCGGCAGGTACTTCATTTTGATAACTATTAGACATTTTAATTCCTTAATTTCCCTATATTTTATAAATCTTAGCATCGAGATCAATTATTGATCCGTTTCTGTTTGGAATTTACACTAATTAATATCAATTTACAACCTTCATGACTAATTTTATTTAACATTTTTTTAGAAGTAAAAGTTCTTATTTCATTTGAATCCAAATAAAATCTACGAACTCACTGTTAATATTAGGTTTTTTTTTAGTAAAGAATAAGAAAAACTTAATTCTTCTTTATTTAATTTCACATGATAAAAATTCATGTGATAGCTTCAATTAGTAATATCGTTTTTTAAAAAAACATTTTTTATAAATTGACTTGATAAATTGCATTTCATTTTTAATGAAGGCAACGTTTTGTAGAAATGTGTTGAAAAAGTTGGATAAATTTATTAGAAATGTTACTTTTAATTTTAGAATGATTTATCTAGGCTTTTAAAATCGATGTCCGTTTTAATTCTACTTTTGATCAGATAGAGTTAATTTTTATTAAATAATTGAGACTTATTCAATAATTTGTTTAGGTTGATCATCTTGTGATTTTAATTGTTTATAGCTTAAAAAATAATGATTACTGTCATTATTATTTCTGCTAAAAAATAAGGTTAAATTATTAACAAATCATCACAAATGAAAAGATAGTATTCATAAGAAAAATTTTTATCTTGGTTAATCTTTAATCCATTAAGATATCCTTTTTTATCATATCTATCATTCATATAGATAGAACAAACTACTTTTAATTTAAATTTTATATACAATAATTTATCTTTCAAACTTGCATTGTATAACTTAGGAAACTTTAAAAAATTTGACTTTTACTTATTTAATGATAATAATTCTCATTATTATTTAATGCAGTGAAATTTTTTAAATAAATTTAATACCAAAGAATTATCAGTAAAATGGATTTTACTTTTTTAAATCATAAAACCTCTCACTGATTTTCTGTATTTTGCTTCACTTTGGTTATATATCAAACAACAGGAGTCGCTAATGAAGTTTACGTTTTTTAAACGACGCAAAACCTTACTATCAGTAATACTATCCTCTTTGCTTGCTTTAACAGGTATGTCCGAGTCTTCAGCAGCAGAAAAAAAATTTAAAGTTGTTACAACATTTACAATCATCCAAGATATTGCTCAAAATGTTGCTGGGGATGCTGCAACCGTTGAATCAATCACTAAAGTAGGGGCTGAAATACACGAATATGATCCGACGCCGCAAGATATTACTAAAGCTCTTTCAGCCGATTTAGTTTTATGGAATGGACTTAATTTGGAACTTTGGTTTAAACGTTTTTTTGAAGATATTAAAGATGTTCCATCAGTTATTGTGACAAAAGGCATCGAACCAATGCCAATTCAAGAAGGAAGTTATAAAGGTAATCCAAATCCTCATGCATGGATGTCACCAACACTTGCCTTAACTTATATTGAAAACATTCGAGCCGCCCTTGTTAAGTATGATCCTAAAAATGCTTCTGTCTATAATAAAAATGCGCAGAATTATGTTGCTAAAATTAAAGTACTTGATGCCCCATTGCGTGAGCGTTTAGCTAAAATTCCAGAAACGCAACGTTGGTTAGTAACAAGTGAAGGAGCCTTTAGCTACCTTGCTCGTGATTACAATTTAAAAGAAGCGTATTTATGGCCAATTAATGCCGAACAACAAGGTACGCCAAAGCAAGTTAAAAATCTTATTGATTTAGTTAGATCGAATAAAATTCCAGTTATTTTTAGTGAAAGTACCATTTCTGATAAACCCGCGAAGCAAGTCAGTAAAGAAACAGGAGCGAAGTATGGAGGTGTGCTTTATGTTGATTCGCTTTCCAAAAAAGAGGGGCCTGTTCCAACCTATATTGACCTTTTGAAGGTTACGGTTGAAACCATAGCTCAAGGATTTGAAAAATCATGACACAAATATGCTTGAACGTTGATGATATTACAGTGACTTATAATAATAGTCACACTGCAATTCATAATGCCAGTTTCCGTCTTAATGGTGGTACCATTTGTGCTCTGGTGGGAGTGAATGGTAGCGGTAAATCCACATTATTTAAGAGTATTATGGGCATGATTCGTCCAACCCGAGGACAAGTAACATTTAATGATATTTCGGTTGCCCAAGCATTGAAGCAAAATATCATAGCTTATGTTCCGCAAACAGAGGAGGTTGATTGGGATTTTCCTGTTTTAGTTTCGGATGTCGTTATGATGGGTCGTTATGGTCATATGTCTTTTTTTCGCATCCCAAGTAAAGAAGATAAAAAACAGGTTGATATTGCACTCGAACGCGTCAATATGCTGGAATTTAAGCATCGCCAAATAGGTGAGTTATCAGGAGGTCAAAAAAAAAGGGTTTTTTTAGCGAGAGCTTTAGCACAACAAGGTAAAGTATTATTGCTTGATGAACCATTTACAGGCGTTGATGTAAAAACTGAAAATGCCATTATCGATTTGCTGAAAGATTTGAGAAAAGAAAATCATCTTATTTTAGTTTCTACCCATAATTTAGGCAGTGTGCCAGAATTTTGCGATCAAGTCGTGTTAATTAATCAAACCGTATTGGCTTTCGGACCAACCGAAACGACCTTTACCCCTCAAAATTTGATGACGACCTTCGGTGGTGCGTTACGTTATCTAAGTTTATCTGGCGAAAAATTACACCAAGATGAAGATCCTCGTAAGGTATCCATCTTAACCGATGATGAGCGTGCGGCAATTTTTTATGGAGAAGGTAAAGATGATTCACCACACCAAGATCTGTTGGTCGATGATCAGCAAAATTAAGCAAAAGGATGACAATAATGGAATTCTTTCTTGAACCATTTAGCTATAACTTTATGCTTAAAGCCATTTGGGTTAGTAGCATTGTTGGGGCTTCTTGTGCTTTTTTATCAGCGTTTCTTATGTTGAAAGGTTGGTCATTAATGGGCGATGCATTATCCCATTCGGTGGTCCCTGGTGTTGCAGGTGCTTATGCGCTGGGTTTACCTTATTCGATCGGCGCTTTTTTTACAGGATTACTTGCTGCCTTATCTATAACTTTCGTCCGTGCCCTTACTCGCTTAAAGGAAGATGCCATTATTGGCTTTATTTTCTCGACTTTTTTTGCAATTGGACTATTAATTATTTCACTAAATCCAACTTCAGTTAATGCCCAAACGATTATTTTTGGGAATATTTTAGGCATTGATGATAGTGATATGTGGCAGGTACAGATTATTATTTTGGTTTCTTTAATTTTGTTATTATTTTTTTGGAAAGATCTGTTAGTGGTATTTTTTGACGAAACCCATGCACGCTCAATAGGTCTAAAGCCATTACATCTCAAAATTCTTTTTTTCACTATTTTAAGTGCTTGTACCGTCGCAGCCTTGCAAACCGTTGGAGCGATTTTGGTGATTGCTATGGTGGTCACTCCCGGAGCAACAGCCTATTTGCTTACTAATCGATTTTCTAAACTGTTAATGATTTCCGTCGTAATTGGTGCGTCAACCAGCGCCATTGGGGCTTATTTTAGTTACTTTTTGAATGGTGAAACAGGGGGTGTTATTGTCACGCTACAAACTTTGGTTTTCCTAATGGTATTTTTGTTTGCACCAAAACAAGGTTTAATATCAAACCGTTTACGAATAAGGCAAAGCCGTTTGAATAACGGGGGAAATCTATGATAGATATATTGGAATATCTTTATTACCCTTTTACTCTTCCTCTTATGCAACGTGCTATTTTAGCTGCACTTTCAACAGGTATTGTTTGTGCGCTTCTTTCATGTTTTTTGGTATTAAAAGGCTGGTCTTTAATGGGAGATGCAATATCGCATGCCGTATTACCTGGCATTGTGCTTGCCTATTTAGCTGGTATTCCAATTATCCTCGGTGCATTTGCATCGGGATTATTGTGCTCAGTTGCCACTGGCTATATTAAAGAAAATAGCCGGATAAAAGAAGATACAGTAATGGGAATTGTGTTTTCGGGAATGTTTGCGTTCGGATTAGTGTTGTTTTCAAAAGTAGATACATCACAGCATTTAAATCATATCTTATTTGGCAGCGTGCTCGGTACCAGTTATGATGATTTAAAACAAATTATATTAATTGCAGCGATAATATCAACAATAATAATCATTAAGCGTCGTGATCTACTTCTGTATTGTTTCGATCCAGTACAAGCCAAAGTTGTCGGTTTATCTGTAAAATTATTACATTATGGTTTACTTTGTGTTTTGGCTTTAACTATCGTCAGCTCTTTAAAAACGGCTGGAGTGATATTAGTGATTGCAATGCTGATAGCACCTGGTATTATTGCATTTTCGTTGACTAAATGTTTTGAAAAAATGCTGTTGATAGCAGTAATTGTTTCGATATTTGCAACGGTTGTCGGTACGCTCATTAGTTTTTACTTTGACGCATCGTCCAGTGCGTGTATTGTAATTTTGCAAGCTGTTATCTTTCTTGCAGTACAAGTC
Source organism: Gilliamella sp. B2828 (assembly GCF_026537125.1). Taxonomy (NCBI): domain Bacteria; kingdom Pseudomonadati; phylum Pseudomonadota; class Gammaproteobacteria; order Orbales; family Orbaceae; genus Gilliamella; species Gilliamella sp. B2828. The sequence goes on along the minus strand of NZ_JAFNMU010000001.1, from coordinate 396,605 downwards.
TGCCAATTTATTATAAGAAAAAATATAACGCATTAATTAAGAATACATTATCTATAGCGTGAGTATAAGTGTGCTCACGCTACCTTTCTGATAATCGGCAATTATTCATCATCCATATATTTACTGGAATCGGCATAATTATCAAATCGAGAAAATTGACCTTGGAATTTTAAGCGAACTTTACCAATTGGTCCGTTTCTCTGTTTACCTAATATAATTTCAGCAATCCCTTTATGTTCAGATGCTTCATTATAAACTTCGTCACGATAAATAAACATAATTACGTCAGCATCTTGTTCAATGGATCCCGATTCACGTAAATCTGAATTAACTGGTCGTTTATCCGCTCGTTGTTCTAAACTACGGTTTAGCTGTGATAGCGCTACTACTGGTATTTGTAACTCTTTTGCTAACGCTTTTAATGAGCGAGAAATTTCGGCAATTTCTAAAGTTCGGTTTTCAGAAATATTGGGTACACGCATCAACTGTAAATAATCGACCATAATCATACTTAAACCTTTATGTTCACGATAAATACGTCTAGCCCGTGAACGCAATTCCATTGGTGTTAAACCTGATGAATCATCAATATAAATATTTTTCTTTTCGAGTAAAAGTCCCATCGTGCTCGAGATTCTTGCCCAGTCATCATCTTGCAATTGTCCTGTTCGAATACGTGTTTGATCAACCCGCGATAATGAGGCAAGCATACGCATCATTATCTGTTCAGAGGGCATCTCTAAACTGAATATTAATACAGGTTTTTCTTGCGTCATTGCCGCATTTTCGCATAAGTTCATTGCAAATGTGGTTTTACCCATTGATGGTCTGGCAGCAATGATGATTAAGTCTGAACTTTGTAACCCAGCGGTTTTTTTATCTAAATCAATATAACCTGTTGAAACACCTGTCACACCGTCATGTGGACGTTGAAATAGTTCTTCAATTTTAGCAACCGTTGCTTCAAGCACTTCAGTAATGCTTTTAGGACCATCGCCCTGCTTTGTTCGACTTTCAGCAATTTGAAAGATTTTACTTTCTGCTAAATCTAATATTTCAGTACTGTCTCGACCTTCTGTAGCATAACAATTATCTGCGATTTCATTTGAAGCACTGATTAATTCGCGCAAAATCGCCTGTTGTCGAATAATCTCACTATAAGCAACCACATTAATCGCACTTGGCGTATTTTTAGAAAGCTCAGCTAAGTAAGCAAATCCCCCCACATCCGTTAATAGATCTTTGCTTTCTAAGCTTTCTGATAAAGTAATTAAATCTATCGGTGTACCTTTGCTTATCAGCGAATGCATTTCAGAAAAAATCAGTTGATGATGGCGCGAATAAAAATCGCGATCCATAATCATTTCAGCAACCGTATCCCAACGTTGATTATCAAGCATCAAACTACCAAGCACAGCTTGTTCTGCCTCAATTGAATGCGGAGGCATCTTGATGTTATGTAGATTTGATTTTTTCGCCTCTTGATTTCTTGAATTTCTGTTTAAGCTTGTTTCATCTTTGTTCATTACGTTCATCTTTTTAATCTAATTCATCATTAAGCTTATTGGCTTACGCTAAAAATAATGGTCCTAATGCGAGATTAGGTATTTGATACTCACTAGGATAATCCACTTGTACTAAATATAAACCTTCAGGTTTTGCTGTTGCTGCTGCTTGAGTCCTGTCTTTTACGCGTAGAAGTTCATCAATCCATTTTGGTGGTTTATTGCCTACCCCAACTTCAAGTAAACTACCTACTATATTGCGAACCATATGGTGAACAAATGCATTCGCTTTGATATCAACGAGGATATACTCACCCTTCCTTATTACTTCAATATGATGAACATTTCTCCAAGGTGTTCGTGATTGACATTGTGCCGCTCTAAATGATGAAAAATCATTTTCACCTAATAGATATTGTGCAGCTTGATTCATCAATGTCTCATTTAAAGGTAAATAATAGTGCGATACACCTTTAGCTAAAATTGCTGGGCGATAACGGTTATTATAAATGATATAACGATAACGCCGAGCTGTTGCGCTAAACCGAGCATGGAAACTATCATCGACAACTTGAGACCAGCGAACAGCGATATTTACCGGTAAATGTGCATTGACCCCCATTGTCCAAGCTGTTTGGGATCGTCTAGCTTGGGTTTCAAAATGCACTACTTGTCCTGTCGCATGCACACCAGCATCAGTCCGACCTGCGCAAAACAAATTGATGGGTTCATTGGCGACAATCGACAAGGCTGATTCTAATTTTGCTTGGATAGAATCAACCGATTGCTGACGCTGCCACCCAAAATAGCCACTGCCATCATACTCAATTCCTAATGCAATTTTAGAGGTAGTCATTAATTAAGATCTCAAGGGTCTCAATCAACATTAATGCCCCTAAATAGCGGACATTGTCAGCTACTGACCAAAATTGAATTTGTTCATAATGCCCATAACTGTGTCGTAAATTAGCCAATTTAATTGTTAACTGAGATTCGGATTCAGGGCTAACTTCTGTTACTGGTGTTGGTAAGTTATCTTCATGTACTTCAACACCATATTCACCAAATCGCGCCATATCCAATTCAATAGGTAAACTGCTCGATACATTAATTGCTTGGGCAAGCCCATAAAATACTGGTACCACAACAGATTCGATCGATACAGGTAAATCATAATTATTAAGGACTTTGCGAATTTGGTTAATTTGTGATTTTTCACCTAATGCCATATCATCACGTTCATGTGATATTGGTAATAAATTAAAAGCCAATTGTTTATCAAATAACGCATTATCAACTGGCATGCCATTAAGCAAACGTGCACTTTGCCCTGCTAATTCATCAACACCAGGCTTACCATAGAGTGATGCTGGGATAAAACTGGTTGCATGTAAGTTAGTGAGTAAGTCAGTATCGGTTAACGATGCCACACAACGCAATAACTGGCATACTGTTGCGCTTGCTACAGCAACAATATTATCATTACGATATTCAGTTAACACATTGTTATTCACTTTTGGCACAATTAAAGGAATATGATCTTGAGTCGCAAAATAACCACTGGCATCAATAACAACACAACCAGAATCAGTCACTACTTGCGCATATTTTTCACTGGTCTCAGCCCCAGCAACAAAAAAGGCAAAATGACACTGACTCCAATCCATTTGTGCACCATCAATAACAGTTAAGTTTTTACCCGCAAAGCGAACAATTTCACCCGCGCTGTTATCACTTCCAACTAAATAAAGATTTTCAATTTGTAAATTATGTTTTTGTGCCTCGTCTGTTTGAACACAATGTTGTTGTAACAATTCAATTAGCGCAGAACCGACTTGTCCTGTCGCACCGACAATAGCAATATTCCATGCAGACATATTTAATAACCCAAATAAAAAAGTTTAGTGGTAATTATATCACTATATCGTAAATATAGCGGTAAAAGATATTTTGCCATGATATTGGCATTTGTTCTCGTTAGCCTCGTTCATATAAAAGGAATTGATTAGACTTGATTTTTAGAAAAACTTAACATTCATTTTTAATTATTTTTTTATTATCTCTAATAAATTTTTTGGAATATTGATCGACAAAAAAGATCTTTTCCAGTTACTAATTGAATAATCATCGCTAAATTAGACAATTATAAAACACATTCAAAATCATCTATTATGGCAAAAAAAACATTATCCACCATTGCTAAACAAGCCAATTTATCCATTGCTTCCGTGTCGAGAGTTTTAAAAAAACCGCATTTAACTTCTCCCATAACACAATCGAAAGTTTATCAAGCTATTGAAGAGCTCAATATTGATATTCATAAAAATTTTAAATCACGTAATGATCATCATGATAGTAATAAAATATTGGTACTCGACAATCAATTTATTACAAGAACACACATTAACTTTGGTTTAGAGCAAACATTGACTAAAGCGGGTTTTGTAACTTTTTACTTTCGTTTTCCCTATCATACGAGACAAGATATTCATTATCTAATTAAATATATTAGTCAACATTCTTTTGCGGGTATTTTAGTCATTAATGACGCACCTTATTTGCAGGAGCTGGAAAAGTTTAAAAAAGTTTTACCGCCTATTGTTTTAATTAATCACTTTTCCCTCAACTTTATATGTGTTCATTTTGATCATTTAGTAATTGGACATCAAATAACCCAATATTTATTAAGTAATTCTCATACTAAAATTGCGGTTCTATATAATGACAAAAATAAAGCCAGTTCGACGCTTTTCTTACAAGGTTATAAACAAGCTTTGTTAAGAGCAAATTTAATCGTTAACAAAGACTATCTTATTGAAGATTGTTTTACTTATGAGCATGGCAAAGCAGCAGTTAAACAATTAATAAATAGTAATAGTCCTCCTACTGCTGTTATCTGTTGTGATCATATCAATCTAAATTATTTAGATGAACAATGTCAAAAATCAGAGTTTTTTTCAACACATTATAATGTCATTTTAGGTGCATTACATCAGGCTAAGGAAAGTGAAATCCAATTGCCTAAACCGCTTACAATAACGTACCTTAGCCACTCAACAGATAGACAATATAATGAATTAGATAAACTAAGTCGAATTAATAAACCCCTGTATAAAATGGGGCAAGAAGCAGCAACATTGCTTTGCCACTATATATTAAATAAATTGGCATCAACTAAACATTACCATATTATTGATACTGAGGCATTTTTTTATTAAAAATTCAAACCATACCGTGTTAATATAATTCAATATAGTCTATTAATTCGATAAAGCATTATTAAACATTACGAAGTTGATATTAAGCGTTTTGGCGATAATTTATTAAACAGCTGTATACCTGCTCCAATGAATTGTTCATCTTGATAGATTCTTACCAATGTTTCGACTGGTTTACAATTATCAAGTTCAATTGTTCGCCCCAGTAAAATATCATTACCTTGAGCATGCGTCAGTATCACTTTTGGACAATCTTGTAATGGGCTATCAACAGCCATTAAGAATTGTTCTTTATCGATCATATCTTCTAATGTTTCTAATGTGACCATATTTTCAATAGGATAATTGGATACTTGTAAACGTCTTAAATAAATAACATGTGCACCACAACCAAGACGTTCACCCAAATCATCAACAATGGTGCGAATATAAGTTCCTTTTGAACAATGTATCTCTAACGTCAATTCATTTTTTTTATCATCAAATTGAATAAATTGATTTTTATATACAGTGATAGGCCTAGCTTGGCGTTCAATCACAATACCTTGACGAGCATATTCATAAAGTGGCTTACCTTGATGTTTTAATGCTGAAAACATGGTTGGTACTTGTAAAATATCACCACGAAAATGCGTCAAAGCTTGATTAATTTGTAATTCGGATACCTCAACAGGTCTGGTACACACAATCTGACCATCTGCATCAGAAGTGTCCGTTCGTTCACCAAGTTTAGCAATAACACGATAACACTTGTCAGAATCTAACAAGTATTGAGAAAATTTGGTTGCTTCACCAAAGCAAATTGGTAACATTCCCGTTGCTAATGGATCAAGCGCTCCGGTATGTCCTGCTTTTTTTGCTTTAAACAGTCGTTTTACTTTTTGCAGTGCATCGTTTGACGTCAGACCTTGTGGTTTATCTAGCAATAAAACGCCGTGAAGATCACGGCGAGTTTTTTTTATGTTTATCATCTTTTTATACTGAAACGTATAGTTAACCTGAAACTTCTTTACAAAAAATTAGAAGTTATTTTTAAAATTAATCTTTATGACGCTCGTTGTCTTGCTTAATAACATTAGTTACTAAATTAGACATATGCATACCTTTAACCAGAGACTCATCATAAAAGAATTTAATCTCAGGAATAATACGTAAGCTCATGGCTTTACCGATTAAAGTACGAATGTAGCCTTTAGCATCATTAAGCACTTTTAAACCCTGTTCAATAACTCGCGGATCTTCATCATTTAAAAAAGTCACAAAAACTTTAGCATAGGAAAGATCGCGTGAAATATCTACCCCAGAAACCGTCACCATACCTAAACGAGGATCTTTGATTTCCCGTTGTAAGATGATTGCAATTTCTTTTTGTAATTCATGTCCGACTCGAGATGAACGATTAAATGCTTTTGCCATATCTATTTTCCTTTAAATATAAATAAGCAAGGTCTAAACCTTGCTTATGAAAGACAGCGAAATGACTAAATCGTACGTTTGATTTCAATAGTTTCAAAGACTTCAATATCATCGCCAACACGAACATCATTATAGTTACGTACACCAATACCACATTCCATACCATTACGAACTTCGTTAACATCATCTTTAAAGCGACGTAATGATTCAAGTTCGCCTTCATAGATAACCACGTTATCACGTAATACACGAATTGGGTTATGACGCTTAACCACACCTTCAGTTACCATACAGCCAGCAATCGCACCAAATTTTGGTGATTTAAAGACGTCACGTACTTCGGCAAGACCAATGATCTCTTGTTTGTACTCAGGTGCAAGCATACCACTCATTGCTTGTTTCACTTCATCAATGAGATCATATATTACTGAATAGTAGCGTAGATCTAAGTTTTCTGTTTCAATAACTTTACGTGCAGATGCATCAGCACGTACATTAAAGCCTAAAATAATTGCATTAGATGCTGCTGCAAGTGATGCATCAGTTTCAGTAATACCACCTACACCTGAACCAATAATTTTAACTTTAACTTCATCTGTTGATAGTTTAAGTAATGAATCAGAAATTGCTTCAACTGAACCTTGAACATCGGCTTTTAAAACAATATTAAGTTCAGATACATCACCCTCAGTCATGTTGGTAAACATGTTTTCAAGTTTCGCTTTTTGTTGACGAGCTAATTTCACATCACGGAATTTACCTTGTCGATAAAGCGCAACTTCACGCGCTTTCTTTTCATCACGAACAACGGTTGCTTCATCACCTGCTGATGGCACACCAGATAGACCGAGAATCTCAACTGGAATAGATGGACCAGCTTCGGTCACTTCTTTACCTAATTCGTTACGCATTGCACGAATTCGACCATACTCAAATCCACAAAGTACTATATCACCTTTATGTAACGTACCTGATTGAACCAGTACAGTAGCAACAGAACCACGACCTTTATCGAGGAATGATTCAATAACTACACCACTTGCCATTCCAGTCTCGTAGGCAGTTAATTCAAGAACTTCAGCTTGTAATAAGATTGCTTCAAGTAGTTGGTCGATGCCTGTACCTGCTTTAGCCGAAACATGAACAAACTGAGTATCCCCCCCCCAATCTTCTGACATAACGCCATATTGGGCCAGTTCACCTTTTACGCGCTCAGGATCGGCTTCTGGTTTATCAATTTTATTTACAGCAACAACAATTGGCACATTCGCAGCTTTAGCATGCTGAATAGCCTCAATAGTTTGTGGCATCACACCATCATCAGCTGCAACGACAAGCACCACAATATCGGTCGCTTTCGCACCACGGGCACGCATTGAAGTAAATGCCGCATGACCTGGAGTATCTAAGAAAGTGATTTCACCATTTGCGGTTTTAACATGGTAAGCACCGATATGCTGAGTTATACCACCTGCTTCGCCTGATGCGACCTTCGCTTTACGAATATAATCAAGTAACGATGTTTTGCCGTGGTCAACGTGCCCCATAATGGTCACAACTGGAGCTCGTGCAACCTTTTCTGCTCCAGTATCACGATCGCTCATAAGCGATTCTTCAAGCTCATTTTCACGACGAAGCACAACTTTATGTCCCATTTCTTCAGCAACAAGCTGAGCGGTTTCTTGATCGATAACTTGGTTAATGGTTGCCATTGCGCCCATCTTCATCATGGTTTTAATGACTTCTGAACCTTTAACAGCCATTTTATTGGCTAATTCAGCAACCGTAATCGTTTCACCAATCACAACATCACGATTAACCGCTTGCACTGGTTTATTAAAGCTTTGTTGCAATGCACTTTTACCTTTCTTTTTATGACCACTTCGAGTAACTGCACGCGCTTCTTCACGTTCAGCTTTGCCTTCAGAAAGTTTACTGCCTTTTTTCTGTTTAGTTTGTTTAGCGTTGCGACCACGCCCACGAGCGCTTTCGACTTCACGATCAGTATCATCTTCAGCCGCTCTCGCATATTTTGAAGTCGTCACGTGATAATCTTCATCATCCGGATTATCACTCACTTCAGTATCACTATATTGTTCGGCTAATTTACGTGCTTCTTCTGCCATACGTTTAGCATCTTCTTCAAGTTTACGACGATTTTCTTCTTCTGCTTTTCGTTTAATTTCGTTAGCTTCGGCTTCTAAACGTGCTTTCTCTTCCTGTGCTTTTTTCACTTTAGGATCCACTGGGTGTGCTTGTTCAATTTTAGCTACTTGCTTAGTTTTTTCTTCTTCAGCCTGAGCTTGGGCCTGAATTTCAGCTTGCTTTTTCGCTTCTTCTTCACGTTTTCTGGCTTCTTCTGCGGCTGCTAATTTTTCTTTTTCTTCCGCTTCGTTACGTGCTTTCATTTCAGTTTCTTGTTTAATTTTTTCAGCTTCAAGACGAGCTTTCTCTTGCTGTGCTACGACTTCAGCAGGATCACGCTTGACAAAAGTACGTTTTTTACGGACTTCTACTTTAATTTCTTTGCTTTTACCACCAGCACTTGACACATTCAAAGTTGAATGGGTTTTACGTTGCAACGTTAATTTAGTCGGACCTTGCTGAGGATTTAAATGAGCAAGCAAAGCTTCTTTTTCCTTTTGTGTAACAGTATCTGATGCTGTTTTTTTAATGCCCGCATCGGCAAACTGTTGCAAAAGTGTTTGCACTGGAGTGTTTATCTCTTGAGCCAGTGTTTCGATTGATACTTTGGTCATGTATTACTTTCCCTCAATTATTCATTTGCAAACCAACAAATATTACGTGCAGCCATAATAAAATCGCCAGCTTGTTTGCTTGTTAAACCCTCAATATCGGCTAGATCGTCGGTACCTTGTTCAGCTAAATCTTCCAAAGTAGTTACGTCATGTTGTGCTAATTGATAGGCCAATTCTTGTGTCATACCCGCCAAATCTAATAAATCCTGAGCAGGTCTTTTATCACCACTAGTAGCTAATGCCATTGTGGTTAATGCATCCTTTGCTCGGCTTCTTAATGCTTCAACGAGTTCTTCATTGAGTTCTTCAATTTCAAGTAATTCATCAACTGGTACATAAGCAAGCTCTTCCAGTGAAGTAAAGCCTTCTTCAACTAACAGTTGTGCAAGATCTTCTTCAATATCTAAATGCTTCATGAAATTACTAATTGAAGCAAAAGATTCTGCATGATGTTTTTCTTGTAAATCTTCGGTACTCATAACATTTAATGTCCAACCCGTAAGTTGGGATGCTAAACGAATGTTTTGCCCATTTCGACCAATTGCCTGTGGCAACGTATCGGCATTCACGGCGACATCCATAGTATGCTTATCTTCATCAACAACGATTGACACCACATCTGCAGGCGCCATAGCGTTAATTACGTATTGTGCTGGATTATCATCCCACAAAACAATATCGATTCGCTCACCACCAAATTCATTTGATACCGCTTGAACTCGTGCACCACGCATACCGACACAAGCACCCACTGGATCAATACGACGGTCATTACTGCTCACTGCAATTTTTGCGCGCGATCCTGGATCACGAGCAACTCCTTTAATATCAATCATCTCTTCACCAATTTCTGGCACTTCGATACGGAATAATTCTTCCATCATCTCAGGGTTAGAGCGACTAATACAAAGTTGTGCTGGTTTATTATCTTGTTCAACGAGGTATAAAATACCACGAACACGGTCACCAATGCGAAAATTTTCACGTGGTAACATATCATGACGTAACATCATTGCATCAGCATTATTCCCTAAATCAAGAATAACACTATCACGGTTGGTTTTCTTAACAATACCGGTTACTATTTCACCAATGCGATTTCTAAACATGTCAATGACCATGGCTCGCTCAGCTTCACGTACTTTTTGTACGATAACTTGTTTAGCTGTTTGGGTAGTAATACGGTCAAATGCTACTGATTCGATCTGCTCTTGAACATAATCACCCAATTGTACTGATGGATCTTCGTATTGTGCTGCTTCTAATGTTATTTCTTTCGTTGGTTGAGTAACATCACTCACAACATGCCAACGACGAAATGTGTCATAATCACCTGTTTTATGGTCGATTTTTACAATAACGTCAATATCCACATTCTGTTTCTTTTTCGTGGCTGTTGCTAATGCTGTTTCTAACGCTTCAAAAATTTTGTCACGCGTTAGTGCTTTTTCATTTGATACTGCTTCAACAACAGCTAAAATTTCTTTATTCATCCTTTACACCCGTACTCTATTTAAGGTTAAAATTAGGTACTATGTTTGCTTTCTGTATATTAGTAAAAGCAAACACTTCATCATTATCTTCCACCGTTAATGTAATCATCTCATTATCAATGGATTTTATCCGACCTTTCCACTTGCGACGATTTGCAACAGGAATACGTAAACTAACAGTGACTTCTTCACCAATAAAACGTTGATAATGTTCAAGCGTAAACAGAGGTCTATCCATACCAGGAGATGAAACTTCAAGATTGTAGGCGTCTTTGATAGGGTCTTCAACATCAAGTACTGCGCTAATTTGTCGGCTTACATCAGCACAATTATCAACAGTTATACCGTTTTCACTATCTATATAAACTCGTAACACTGGGTAACGGCCACGAATGTATTCAACGCCAACTAACTCAAAGCCAAGTGCACTTACTGGTTCTTGAATGATATCAGTTAATTGCTGTTCTATATTAGCCAAACAAACCTCCACTGCAGAAAATAAAAAAGGGCATATAGCCCAACATTCTTTTTAAACTTACGCTTAAAATCACAACACGAAAAAAAACCTCGACATGCGAGGCTACATTTAAAAAACTCATTATAATGAAGCCACTTGAGTTGAACTTTCATGCAATAAAAGGGTTGATTGATTTATGGATGAAAATTTAAGTGGTTGCGGGGGCTGGATTTGAACCAACGACCTTCGGGTTATGAGCCCGACGAGCTACCAAGCTGCTCCACCCCGCGATAGATGACTGAGAATTATACTTCTTTTTGGATAAAATGCAACTTAAAATCACGCTAGTTTTATCAATTCTGCTTAAAGTTTATAAAAATAACCTACTACAACTTGGCTTATGCATTTAGATAAATTAAGCATAATTGGTTAACTCATATTGGTATAAAAAACCTATTTTAAAGTTTATTATACCAATGTGCGTTCATTAAATAATGATTACTTGATTGTCGCCTGTTTCATGATTTTAACAAAGTGAGCTAATTCGCTTAGCATTTTGTCTGTGTTATTCAGATTATGTTCAATAATTTTTACCGTAGCGGAACCAGCAATAGCCCCAGCAGCACCAGATTTAATGGCTTCACTCACTTGCAACGGTTCTGAGATACCAAATCCTTGAATCGCTGGCGGCGCGCCGTACTGAGTCAATTTTTGGATTAAATGCGTTAAAGGTTTATTGGCGCGATTTTCAATACCGGTTACACCAGCACGTGACACAAGATAGGTGTAACCTTTACCCAATTCAGCTATTTTTTTAATAACTTCGTCATCAGCATTTGGTGGGCAAATAAAGATTGGCGCAATCTTATATTTTTCTGCATGTTTGGTAAATTCTTGTGCATACTCAACCGGTAAATCAGCAATTAATACTGAATCTACGCCTGCTTTTGCACATTTCGCATAGAAGTTATCAATACCATTTTTAAAAACTAAATTAGCATAGATGAGTAAGCCAATAGGAATATCAGTATGATAGTTTCTAATTTGAGTTAATATTTCAAAACATTTTTCAACACTAATACCACCTTTAAAAGCGCGAATATTCGCATTTTGAATGGTTGGTCCATCGGCCATAGGGTCAGAAAACGGAATACCCAGCTCTAATGCATCCGCACCAGCATCAATTAAAGTTTGTATTATTTGTAAAGAGAGTTCTGGATTAGGATCCCCAACAGGAACAAAAGGAACAAATGCGCCCCGCTTTTCTTGATTTACTTTATCAAATAATTTTTGATAACGGTTCATTCAATTTCTCCTTTTGCTTTTAAAATATCATAAACAGTAAAGATATCTTTATCTCCGCGGCCCGATAGATTGACAATCAACAGCTGTTCTTTATTAGGATTTTCTTTGATCATCTTTAGTGCATAAGCTAAAGCATGCGATGATTCTAACGCAGGAATAATACCCTCATGACGCGACAACGCTTTAAAGGCATCTAACGCTTCATCATCGGTAATCGAAACATATTGCGCACGTCCGATACTATCTAAATAAGCATGTTGAGGTCCAACCGATGGAAAATCAAGGCCCGCTGATATCGAATACGACTCTTCAATTTGTCCTTCATCAGTTTGCATCATTGGCGATTTCATACCGAAGTAGATACCCAATTTACCATGTTTTAATGATGCACCATGTTCACCGCTTTCAATGCCGTGTCCACCCGGTTCAACACCAATTAAGCGTACTGATTTTTCTTCAATAAAATTCGCAAACATCCCAATTGCATTAGATCCACCGCCAACACAAGCAATCACGGCATCAGGCAAACGTCCTTCTTTTTCTAATATTTGCTGTTTGGCTTCGCGGCTAATCATCTGCTGAAATTCACGTACAATAGTCGGGAAAGGATGTGGACCTGCTGCGGTACCTAGCATATAGTGAGCTTTTTCATAACTTCCTGACCAGTCACGCAGTGCCTCGTTACAAGCATCTTTCAAGGTAGCTGAACCTGTTTCAACCGGAATCACGCTCGCCCCCATTAAACGCATTCTAAACACATTAGGCGCTTGCCGTTTAACATCTTTTGCGCCCATATAAATACGGCATTTTAAGCCAAGTAATGCACAGGCCAGTGCTGATGCAACGCCATGCTGCCCTGCACCGGTTTCGGCAATAATTTCGGTTTTGCCCATACGTTTGGCAAGTAACGCTTGCCCTAATACTTGATTGGTCTTATGCGCACCGCCATGTACAAGATCTTCACGTTTTAAATAGAGTTTCGTTTTAGTACCTGCAGTTAAGTTTTTACATAAAGTAAGCGCAGTTGGTCGACCGGCATAATTGACTAATAAATCATTAAACTCTTTTTGAAAACTTGGATCATGAATCGCTGATAAAAAAGCATCCTCAAGTTGCTCAAGCACAGGCATCAATATTTGAGGGACATACTGCCCACCAAACTCACCAAAATAAGGATTTAATTTTGACATAACTATTCCTTTTAACATTAATTAAATTTGTTCAAATACAGCTTGAATTTTGTGTTTATCTTTAATACCCGGCGAAATTTCGATACCAGAATTTAAATCCACCCCAATCACATTTGTAGCTAAAGCATTTTTTATATTTTGGGGATTAATGCCGCCGGCTAAAATCACATTAGTTAAATTTTGCTCTGCTAGTAGTGACCAATCAAAGCTTTTACCCGTTCCCCCAGCACCATGATCGAAAATGTAACGACTGACTAATGGGTTATTGTGTTCGGGGATGGTATTGCTGATACTTAATGCTTTCCAAATCTGACAATTTTTAGGTAATTTTTCACGTAATAATTGGATATATTGGTTATCTTCATCACCATGCAATTGAACAGCATAAAGTGAAAGTTGTTCGGCTATTTGACAAACTTGATCTATCGTTTCATTTTTAAACACACCTACCCAATTCAGCGGCGCAGCTGAAATGACTCTACGGGCATTTATTGGCGATAGATAACGAGGTGATTTTGGTGCAAATATTAATCCACCATATACCGCACCGGCTTGGTAAGCTGCTATCGCATCTTCAGTGCGAGTTAAACCACAAACTTTATTTTCACCCAGCATGACTTTACGAATCGCTAAGGTTAAATTAGGTTCTGACATCAGCGCGCTACCAATTAAAAAACCATTAGCAAACTGACTTAATTCTTTAACTTGATTATGTGTGTCAATCCCCGATTCGCTGATAATAATGCGATCATCAGGAATCGTTTTCGATAGATTTTTAACGCGATTTAAATCGACACTCAAATCACGCAAATTACGATTATTAATGCCTATCACTTTAGCACCAAGTGCAATTGCTCGTTCCACTTCGGCTTGCGTGCTTGCCTCGGTTAATATGCCCATATTGAGTTGATGAGCGATACGGCTTAAGTGACGATACTCATCGTCATTGACGACTGATAGCATTAATAAAATGGCATCGGCCTGATAATAACGCGCTAAGTAAATTTGATATTCATCAATAATAAAGTCTTTGCAAAGAACAGGCTGAGTTACCTCATTACGTACGATAGGCAAAAACTCAAAACGTCCTTGAAAGTATTTTTCGTCGGTCAACACCGAAATAGCCGAAGCATAATCTTTATACACTTTGGCAATAGTTGCAGGATCAAAATCATCCCGAATTAACCCTTTTGACGGTGAGGCTTTTTTACATTCTAAAATAAATGCTGTTTTAGTTTGATTCAATGATTGATAAAAATCACGATCACTAGGCTTCACATCCATTTTAAATGTTTCAAGCGGTTTTGATGCTTGCTGTGAGACTAACCAACTTTGTTTATCTTCGATGATTTTTTTCAATACGGTTGCCATTTCAACATTTTCCGTTAATGCTGCAATTGCCATATTTTTCTCCACTGTTATCTTGCCGCTAATTGCTGTAATAGTTGATAAGCTTTACCACTACGCATCATTTCAATCGCTTGTTTAGCATTTTGTTTTAAATCGGACTGACCAAACAAACTCATTAACATCGCAACGTTAGCGGCGATCGCTGCTTCATGAGCCGGTTTGCCATGTCCTTGTAAAATCGCAATTAACATATCACGATTCATCTCTGGCGTGCCACCTTCAATATCTTTTAATGTATATTGCTGTAAGCCAAAATCTTGCGGTGTTAACGTAAAGTAACGAATTTTGCCATTATGCACTTCAGCCACTTGCGTTTCACCATGAATCGCAACTTCATCCATTCCTGAACCATGTACCACATAGGCATGGGTATAACCTAACATAGTTAACGTTTCAGCAATCGGTTTGATTAAATCTGGGTGATATACCCCTAATAAAATTCGTTTAGGGCGAGACGGATTAATGAGCGGCCCTAGTACATTAAAAATTGTTCGAGTCTTCAATTGCTGACGAACCGGCGCGGCATGACGAAAACCTGAATGATATTGCTGAGCAAATAAAAAACAT
This sequence comes from Gilliamella sp. B2828, assembly GCF_026537125.1. Lineage (NCBI taxonomy): Bacteria > Pseudomonadati > Pseudomonadota > Gammaproteobacteria > Orbales > Orbaceae > Gilliamella > Gilliamella sp. B2828. Next base: position 381,285 of record NZ_JAFNMU010000001.1, on the reverse strand, counting down.
ACACCAAGCTCATCCAACGCCTTACGCGAATCTTCGGCCGGCATATTTAATTTAATGCCTAAAGCAGACAACACGTCTGATGAACCTGATTTACTCGACACCCCACGGTTACCATGTTTAGCCACCTTATAACCTAACGCAGCAGCCACAAAGGCACTGGCGGTTGAAATATTAATACTGTTGGTGCCATCACCACCTGTTCCGACAATGTCGGTAAACGCATAATCTGGAATAGCAAAACTATCGGCATTTTCAAGCAGTGCTTGCGCGGCTCCTGCGATTTCATCTGGCTTTTCACCGCGAACTTTCATACTAATTATTGCTGTTGCCAATACCGTCGGTTCGATTTTACCTTGAATAATTAAGTTGAACAGTATTTTACTTTCTTGTTGGCTTAATACCTGTCCTAAATATAACTTATTGAGAATAGGTTGAATATTATACTCTTGCTTATCAATAATGGCTTCTTGTTTTGGTTGCGCTGTTTGTTGTGATGGATTAAGCGCCCACTCAATGGTTTGCTCAAGCAGTTTTACGCCTTGAATAGTTAAAATTGATTCGGGATGAAACTGAAAACCACACACCCGATCCTCATCATTACGCACCGCCATCACAATATTGTGACACAAGGCATTAATGGTTAGGGTTTTAGGAATATTTTCGCCTTTTAATGAATGATACCGCGCGACCGGTAATGGATTAGGTAAGCCTTTAAACATGGCTTGTTCATCGTGTTCAATAAGAGAAGCTTTGCCATGTAAAATATCACCCGCTGGTACAATGCTTCCACCATAAGACTCAACAATCGCCTGATGACCAAGGCAGATACCTATAATCGGTAATTTACCTTTTAGGCGTTTAAGTAATTCTGGCATACAACCTGCTTCACTTGGTGCGCCGGGTCCTGGCGATAACATCAAAATAGGATTTTGCATTTGTGAGAGTTTTTCAACTATCACATCAGCCGGGATCGTATTACGGTAAATCGTCACATGATGTTGGCTATTACGTAGTTGATCGACGAGGTTATAAGTAAAAGAATCAATATTATCAATAAATAAAATATTAGCCATTAGAATACACCTTCTACATTATGTGCTGCCATAATTGCTCTAACCACAGCGCGCGCTTTATTACGTGATTCGTCGGATTCAAATTGTGGTTCAGAATCTAAAACCACGCCGCCTCCTGCTTGAACAGTCGCTATGCCGTTTTCAACATAAGCACTACGAATCACAATACACGTATCAAGATCACCATTGGCAGTAAAATACCCTACTGCCCCACCATAGCTACCCCGTTTAACTTTTTCTGATTCGGCAATCAATTGCATTGCACGAATTTTGGGCGCACCGGTTAATGTCCCCATATTCATGGTCGCTTGATAAGCATGAAGTGCATCTAAATCTTCACGTAATTGACCAATGACTTTAGACACCAAATGCATCACAAACGAATAGCGATCAACTTTGAGTAAATCTTTAGTATATCGTGTACCTGGTTGACAAATACGTGCTAAATCATTACGAGCTAAATCCACTAACATTAAATGTTCTGCCAGTTCCTTCTTGTCGGTACGCATATCTAACTCTAAACGACTATCTAAATCATAATCAATGTCGCCATTAGCGGTTAAGCCTCGAGGACGCGTTCCGGCAATAGGATAGATTTCAACTTGATTGGTAGCTTTACTATATTTAAGCGCGCTTTCTGGTGAAGCACCAAATAACACAAAATCCTTATCTTGCATATAAAACATATAAGGGCTTGGATTATTAGTTTTAAGAAGTTGATAGGCAGACAAAGGCTTAGGACAAGGCAATGTAAAACGACGAGATGGCACTGCTTGAAATATTTCGCCTTGTTGAATCGCATCTTGCATCTTTTTAACTATGGTATTAAAGTCATCATCACTTTTATTACAATTAACAATAATATTGGCAAGGGATTGAGTAGGAATTGGCTTTATCGGTTGGTTTAACAAAGTTTGCAGCTCATCAATACGTTTAGCTAGACGTTCCACTTCTTTTGGATCAGCCGTGAAAGCGGTCGCTTTTAATATTGAAACGTGATTTTGATGATTAATTTCTAATAACGTTTCGGCTAAATAAAAACAAAAATCTTGGCAGCGCATATCAGTAGGGAGTTTAGGTAAATTTTCAAAACCAGCCACCAAATCATAACTAAATAGCCCGCCAACAAAAATCGCATCATGGCTTGCTTGTTTCGAATAATTCACAAGACTAAGTAGCGTTCTTAACGCATCAAAAACGGATAGCGATTTTAATCGAGAATCCTCATCTTGCATGGCATCAACTTGAGGAAACACCAATGTCAACTTTGACGTTTCAACTTCAACTTTCACAGTACTTGCTGAAAATGCATCGGCAAGTAAAGGTAACAACGTTTGCCCATTTGAAGTTAAAGCTTCAAATATCACCTGCTGATCGATTGCCGAAATGCGTAACGCACTATCCACAATCATCACACTTTTTATGCCTTGCTTGTTATCGATTTCGGCTGATTCAAGCAGCAATGTAGCTGGCCTGTCATGACATAATTGATAAAATACCTGAGTCGGATCTTGATAATAACCAATGGTTTTGGTTATCTGCGTTAATGTTGGCTTATTCATTGTTGACTCTCTATTTTTAAATTTTTATTTAAACTATGCATTTAATTATGAAAAACTAAAAACCCGCGCTAAGCGGGTTTTATAAACAAAGACAATGCTTTATCAAATCACCCGCCCAAAGTGATACGCCACCAACCAAAATTAGCGAATTTGCAAGCAATCAAATAACAGTATTGTGATTTCATGATTATTATTAATGTAAAATGAATGTTGTACTATTAAACTAGTTCATTGATGCAATGTCAAGTGAATATTTTGTGTGCAGAAATAAAATTTATTTTAGTATATCAATAGCAAGTTTAACCAAAGGATGCTATTTGTTATAAAGCATCCTTTGTAAAAATTAGCGCAATGGCATTTCGGATTGAATCACTTTAACCAACTTAGATCTTGGTTTTGACGAAATACGAAAGTGGTTAGTAATCCATAATTTATGATGTGCTTCACATTGCGGACCTAAATAAATCTTCTCAATATAATCTTCCACTGTTTTGTAATTAATAAATAAACTGCTGGCTTGAACATAATCTGTCGGCGCTTGAATTTTTTCATCGGCAATATTTGTGATATAAATCATTCGACATTCATCTTCATCTTCAAATGCAGCATGCTTGATTAAGCACGAGATAGGCATGACGGCTAAGGTAATTAATTGATCGAGAATAGAAAGATTTTTTATACTTCCGTTTTTATTTAATTTTTTTATTACTTGTTTTATTTGATTTAGTTTTTTTCTAATTGTTTGAATTTTAGCTTTTTCATCTAATTGAGTTAGGTAGTCATTCCATTTTTTTTCAATCTTAGATGCAGAACTTTCTCGGTGCTCCAGATAAAAAGAAAATTTATTACGTTTGGCAAGACTAATATATTCATTACTTGGATCAAAATACAAACAACGGAACAAAGGTAGATCATGAAAGGAGGATTGTGTTAACGGTTCGTTCTTCTCATTAGCATCAGTTTTATTATCAATAAAATCTTGTCTTGCCATTTTAACTGATGTGAATTTATTTAAATGATTAATACCATCAGGATTGATGCTTTGTTCAACATCGTCGCCAAAAAAATTTTGATTAAATACGACACTGACACTCGAGCCGACAATATTGTTTTCATTGCCATATAAACGAAATTGATTTAACGAATTATGATTAAATGAAAAACTGGCTAAAAAGCTTTTTATTTCACTATCCCTATCGGTTTTAATATCGAGCCAATTAGTCAGGATCTGATTTTCAGTGGGATCGTTCATAAAATCAACCACATTTAAACGAAAATCGCTAGGCTCATTTTTTAAAAGACTAAATAACACGCCGGGTCTGGTATAATGCGCAACCTGCCGTTCATATTGTTTCTCTTCACTTTTTAAGTTTTCATTTAATTTAAATGTAACCAGTAACTGCTCCTGAATATTTTGTGCTAATGTTCTGATATAACAAATGTAGTGAGTAACGGATTGCTCGCGTTTATTGGCATCGGCAAATAGTGAAGAAGCTTCATTCTTATCAATGACTGATAACATGATTTGAGCAATAATATAATATACAAATAAATCATTGGAATAAGACACTTTTAGATAATATTCTTCTGCTTTTTTTAAACTCCCTTCTGTTTTTTTAAAATAGATATTATCCCCTAAATAAAGATTCGCTATATTGGAAACAAAAGGATTAATACTATCACAACATTGTAAGAAACACTGACTGGCTTTGTTAAAAAGCTGTTTTTCAGTTTGATAGATAAGACCTAAATTCCATTGTGACCAAACATAAATTTCGGCATTATCCTGCTTTTTCACCCGTAAATAATGGCGTTCGGCCTGTTCGATATCCTGTTTTTTAAATTGGTAAATAAACGCTAAACAATATTGAGCCCTAGCATAAGCATCGGCATTATCCTGCCTTTTCACCCGTAAATAATGGCGTTCGGCCTGCTCGATATCCTGTTTTTCTCCTTGGTAAATACCCGCTAAATTAAATTGTGCCTTAGCATAAGCATCGGCATTATCCTGCCTTTGTACCTGTAAATAATAGTGTTCTGCCTGCTCAATATCCTGTTTTTCAACTTGGTAAATAAGTGCTAAATTCCATTGAGCCTCGGCATAAACATCAGCATTATCCTGCTTTTTCACCTGTAAATAATGGTATTCTGCCTGCTCGATATCCTGTTTTTTAAATTGGTAAATAAGTGCTAAACAATATTGAGCCCTAGCAAAAGCATCGGTATTATCCTGTTTTTTCACCCGTAAATAATGGCGTTCGGCTTTTTCGATATCCTGTTTTTTAAATTGGTAAATAAGTGCTAAATTACATTGTGCCCTAGCATAAGCTTCGGCATTATCTTCCCTTTCTACCTGTAAATAATAGTGTTCTGCTTGCGCTATGTTATTTTCATCTTGATATATCTGGGCTAATTTCAACTGAGCTTCGGCATATAATTTCGAATTACCTAGCTTTTCAACCTTTAATAAATGTTTGATTGCGGCTTCACTATTTTTTTTATCCAAAAAATAAATTTTGGCTAACTCTAATTGAGCCTTTGAAAATTCTTCATCGCCATCGTTTTTGGTGATTTTTTTAAAATCTGCAATTCTCTGCTCGATCGTTTGTTGTTTAATATTTTGTTCAACTATTTGCTCTTCCATTATTATTCCTATTCTGTTTTTCTTGTCATATTTAATCGTAGTAAACAATTAAACGACAGCCAGTATGTGCTCGGCTGGAATGATTCTTGTTGGTTAATATTAGCGCGTCGTTTAAATTAATAGACACAGTTTAGCGTTAAGTTAAAAAATCACCAAAAATTTAACAAGGGATAGAGCAAAAATATGACTAAAAATAAATTAGCTTCATAAAATCAATAATAAATAACATAAAGATTATTTATTAATAACTGGTCAAAAAATCTCATAGCCATTAGAATGCTTATACCGTCGAAATTCATATTACTAAGAGAAATTAATCTATGCCTATATTTTATATTTTTATCGGTATCATCGTGTTACTCGCACTAATCACCGTTTTAAAATGCATTACCATTGTTCCGCAAGGTTATCAATACACCATTGAGCGTTTTGGTAAATACACCCACACACTTGAACCGGGATTGAATATCATTATTCCTTTTATGGATGGGATTGGCCGTAAAATTAATATGATGGAACAAGTGCTTGATATTCCATCACAAGAAGTTATATCAAAAGATAATGCCAACGTACAAATTGATGCCGTTTGCTTTATTCAAGTGCAAGACGCAGCTAGAGCCGCTTATCAAGTCAATCAACTTGAACGTGCTGTGATTAATTTAATGATGACCAATATTCGTACGGTACTCGGCAGCATGGAACTTGATGAAATGCTATCACAACGTGATCACATCAACTCAAAATTACTTAGCATTGTTGATGATGCAACAAACCCTTGGGGCATTAAAATCACCCGTATTGAAATTCGAGATGTTCGCCCGCCGGCAGAACTTATTGCCGCGATGAATGCACAAATGAAAGCAGAACGTAATAAACGTGCGGAAATTCTGGAAGCTGAAGGTGTTCGTCAGGCAGCAATACTACGTTCAGAAGGTGAAAAACAGTCCGAAATATTAAAAGCCGAAGGTGAACGACAAGCCGCATTTTTACAAGCCGAAGCCCGTGAACGTGCGGCCGAAGCCGAAGCAAAAGCCACACAAATGGTGTCTGATGCAATTGCAGCAGGTAATATTAATGCAGTTAATTACTTTGTTGCACAAAAATATACTGAAGCGCTACAACAAATCGGATCGGCAGATAACAGTAAAGTCATTATGATGCCTTTAGATGCATCAAGTTTAATGGGCAGTATTGGTGGCATTGCGGAGCTCATTAAAAACTCTAAATGATGTCACAAGGTAGTTTCCGAATTGGTTGTATATATTTTCCAAGGTACTTTAAGTACAAGTTATTTTGGAATTAAATAAATACTTTTGCAATTTCAATTATGTAATTAGGTAAATTAAACGATGACTGATATTTTAACCGTTATTTATAATTCCCCTCATTGGGTATTTTTTATTTTAGGGGGAACATTATTAATTGCAGAATTGCTTGGTACTGGTGGCTACTCACTTTGGAGCGGCATCGCTGCAAATGTTGTTGGTCTTATTGCTTGGATTTTACCTCTGTCTTGGCCTGTTTTATGGATTTTATTTGCTATATTTACCTTGGTTTCAGCATATTTATGGTGGCTATGGCTTAAAAAGTCTGGGCAAAGCAAACCGAATAGCAACGAAATTAATCAGCCACAACAAGATTTAATTGGTATTAAAACCCTTGTTACCGACGCCATTATCAATGGCTCAGGCCGAGTCAAAATCAAAGACGGCACTTGGCCAGCACAATGTAATATTAATTTACCGGTTGGTCATGCTGTTGAAGTTATCGCGGTTAATGGTCTAGTTTTAACGGTACAACCAAAAAAAAACTAGTCACATTTTGCTTTTTACCAGTAAAAAAACGCGCCTAAGGCGCGTTTTTTTAGACCGATAATAACTGGAAAGCAATGATAACAAACTGTTGTTCGTTAGGATAAATGTCACTAATGATTTTTTTCAGTTCAGTTAAGCTCATATTTTCTTGCTTAGCCTGTTCTTCAGTCAATTGATTGAGTGTTACAGGCGTCACATTAGTAATTTTTATACTACAAAAATATGCATCCGTTTCAAAAAGGCCCACTCGCAACGTATCACCCACCTTAAAATGTGATTCACTTTTATCACGAATAGTAATCGTTTTTAAACCTGCCAAAATATCCGATTTAAAACGTTGGTAAAACGTTATATCATTTTTCACAACGATCATCCTTTTTATTAAACGAGCGGTTAAGGTTTGATACCGATCACTTGCCAATTATGGTTAGATTCATCAGTAATTTTACCTTTTTTGACGTCTGTAATATATTTTATCGTCATATTACGGATAGTGCCTTGTTCATCACCAAAAGCGGTTCGTGAATCCCAAGTTGGTTCAACACGTCTTCCTTCTAATGGTCCACCTTTTTTGACTAACATTTCGTAACGATAAGCGTTCATACCTAATTTCAGCTTCATATCCGCAGTGATAGCCTGACCATTAAGCAATGTTAAATTTTTAATTCGCTCACCAACCGGTTGAGTTAAATCAATAGTATATTTGACCCCACCAAACATATCGTAAGTCATATATTTTGACGCACCACGAATGGGATCATATTGATAATTTTTATCGCCCGGTTGTACTTGGGCAAAATAAGCAGCAGACCATTCCATATAGTCTTTAAGGTCTTGACCGGTAACTTCGAATATACTGATTTCACCAGCGGTATATTGATAATTATTGGCGATATCTTTACGCGTAATTGGACCTTTATTCAGTATTGCTTTTTTATTATCAACCAACACAGAAGTCACATCCGCACCGCTATAATATAATTGAACAGCGTTGAGTAAATGGGTTATCCCTGTTTCTTCGAGGTAAATCGCAGGAATACCATGAATCATTTGCTGGGGAACCAAATCACGATCGGTTTCACCAATAACCTGATTGGCTATTTCTCTTAATTGTTGATGATAAGGCGCATAGATTTTTTCAATTGCCGGATCGGCAGCATACGATTTAACTGGCTGTGTTTCGGCTTTTTTATTCACTAAAGAGGTTTTGTTCTTTTCAAGATCAAAGGTTAAATCTACCACCGAAACCACGGTACCATAACGATGCGGTTCAGTAATCAAAACATTATTGATCACTTTTTCACTTATATTTTGATGATTATGCCCAGCTATAATCACATCGATATCGGGCACTTGGTTAGCCACATCAGCAACGCCGGTTCCTGGTTTATTGTTTTCATTATCCACCCCCATATGGGTAACTAAAACAATAGCATCAACATGTTGTTGTTTTAACGTTTCAACTTGTTTTTGTATTTCTGGAATTGGCATAGTGAATTCCATTTGTTTCACATAACCTGTTTTATCTTCATATTCAGGTACAAATGGTGTCGTTGCCCCAATAAAACCAATTTTTACGCCATCTTTTTCAATAATGGATGTAGCGGGTAAATAGGCTTTACCTGAGTCTTTATAAAAGATGTTCGCTGCTAATGTTTTACCTTTAAATTCAGCAACGATTTTATCAACAACTGGCATGCCAAAATTAAATTCATGGTTACCTAATACCATAATGTCATATTTCATAGTATTAAGAGCCTCAATAGCTGGATGATTTTTCACATCGTGAAAACGTTCAATTTGGTTATCTTGAATGATATCACCCGCATCAACCAAAATAACATTGGCATGATTGCTACGATATTGATTCACAAAGGAAGAAATTTGAGCATAAGAGCCAGAAAAATCCGCCTTGTCGGTACCGTAATCCCAAGGTAACATGCGACCATGGACATCTGTTGTTGCGAGAATCGATACATTAATCTGTTTTGCCAATACGTGAAATGAACTGCTAAATATTAAAATGCTACACAATGAGAGTAGCTTTTTGTTAATGCGCATTTTTATCTCCTATCAATATTCTGCACATTTTAAATTTTAATAAATAAAGTAGAGTCAAGATATGATATTTTTCATATTTATAATTTTCATCCTCAACTCACAGTAACTTATTTAGTAAATAGGCGTCTATTGGTATTTGACTGTAATTGTGATAAAAAAAATGCCCATCAATCTTTATTGAAAGATGAGCATAAGATAGGCAATTTAAAACTTATTAATAATCTTAAGAAACCTAATTAATAAGGCATCCTATCAAATAATAATTAGTGTGACATAGAGATTTTAACGCCACCTTTCGGAATTGGTACATAAGCGGTTTCTTTATCTGTTCTATGTTTGTTATTACGAACTTTAAGCACAGTTCTGATACCAAAGAAGATGATACTATAAACAACCAGCAAAAATAGTATACTTAAACCCGCATTAGTATAATTATTAATCACAATATGGTGCATATTATCAATTTGCTGAGAAGTTAGCGAGTTACCATCAGCAATGCGACGATTGTACTCGTTAGCTAAATAGAAGAATCCTTCCAATTGAGGATCATTACTAAACAGTTTTAATACTAATGCCCATGTAGTACAAATTAATAACCAAACGGCTGGAATGATTGTTACCCAGACGTATTGAGCTCGTTTCATCTTAATTAATACAACTGTCGCTAACACTAACGCTACAGCCGCCAACATTTGGTTAGAGATACCAAATAATGGCCATAAGCTCTTCACACCCCCTAATGGATCGACGACGCCTTGATAAAGCAAATACCCCCATAAACCAACACAACCAAGCGTACCAATAAAACCAGCAACGAGTGAATCGGTTTTCTTCAAGAAAGGCACATAATTACCTAATAAGTCTTGTAGCATAAAGCGACCTGATCGTGTACCTGCGTCCAATGCAGTTAAGATAAATAACGCTTCAAATAAGATCCCAAAATGGTACCAAAAGCCCATATTTGCACCAGGAAGAATTTGATGGAAAACATGCGCAATACCTACAGCTAAAGTAGGCGCCCCACCAGCACGATTTAAAACCGATGGCTCACCAATGTCTTTCGAAGTTTGCATGATTTGTTCAGGTGAAATGACAAATCCCCATGAACTAACCGTTGCAGCAGCATGAGTAGTGACATCTTTCAATTGAGCCATAATCATAGGCGCATCCTCTGTTCCGAGTTTATGCAAATCTGGCATGGTAATACCTAACGCAGATGGCGGGGTATTCATTGCAAAATAGAGACCCGGCTCAATAATGGACGCTGCCACTAAAGCCATCATTGCCACAAAAGATTCCATCAGCATTGCACCGTAACCAATAAAACGAGCATCGTTTTCATTAGCCAATAATTTTGGTGTAGTACCTGAGGAAATCAATGCATGGAAACCTGAAACAGCACCACAAGCAATCGTGATAAATAAGAATGGGAATAGCGAGCCTTTCCAGACAGGACCGGTACCATCGACATATTGGGTAACATCAGGCATTTTTAAATCAGGATTTAAAATAACAATACCTATTGCTAAACCCACAATTACGCCAATTTTTAAGAAAGTAGCTAAGTAATCGCGTGGTGCTAAAATCAACCAAACAGGTAACATGGCAGAAACAATTGCATACCCTACAAGAACATAAGTAATTGTGGTCGCCTTGAAAGTTAACGCTGGTCCCCAATAAGGGTCATGCGCAATAACCCCACCATACCATATTGATAAGATTAATAATATTATACCAATAATTGAAACTTCCAGTACTCGTCCCGGTCGTAGCAATCGCATGTAAATCCCCATAAATAAAGCAATTGGTACTGTTGAACAGACGGTAAATACGCCCCAAGGACTTTCAGCTAATGCTTTAACCACAATTAATGCTAATACTGCAAGTATAATTAGCATAATTAAAAAGCAACCAAATAAGGCGATAGTGCCAGGAAAAGCCCCCATTTCTTCTTTGATCATTTCACCTAATGATGAACCATTACGGCGTGAAGATAAAAATAGAACCATAAAGTCTTGCACAGCACCAGCAAAAACGACCCCAGCAAGTAGCCATAGTGTGCCCGGTAAATACCCTACTTGTGCAGCAAGAACTGGACCAACTAGAGGTCCTGCACCAGCAATGGCAGCAAAATGGTGACCAAACAAGACATATTTGTTAGTTGGCACATAATTTAAACCATCATTATTAATCATTGCAGGAGTTGCGCGGGTAGGATCTAATTGCATAACGTTTGATGCAATATACAAACTGTAATAACGATATGCGACAAGGTAAATTGATACTGATGCAGCAACAATCCATAGCGCACTAACATGTTCACCACGCCTTAAAGCAACCACAGCAAGGCAACATGCTCCAATAAGAGCTAAGATTAACCATGGAATGTGCTTAAAGACTTTATTATTCATGATCATTCTCTTCAAAAATCCAAATTAATTAGTTTGATATTTAAGTCCATCAAAACAAAGGCTATTTAACAATGACGGTAAATGATTAATAGGAATCTTCTTCATAAATAAAAGATTAAATTATCATTTTTCAATGACTTAATTTATCAACTAAAGGTCCTTTATGTTGGAGAACATAGTAAGTTTTAATGTATAAAAATAGTAATATTATTTAAGTTTTAGGTTGGATTAAGACTATGAGTGGTCAAAATTAGACATTAAGCGGTAAAATAAACATCAATCAATAGGCTTTTAAGTCAGTTGTTATAGCCTTAACAAGGCTTTAAGAAATTTTAGGTAACGGCGACTAACCGGAACAGAAATATCATTGATAAAAATTACATCTACACCGCCAGCATCATTAAAACGGATTTCTTTAAGTTTTTTTAAATTAACAAGATATTGTCGATGGCAGCGAATTAAAGGTGTTTTGTCTTCAAGTGTTTTTAAGGTTAATTCTGTGTAATATTCATTATTGGATTGATTGAAAACATAAATCCCACTGATTTTCGATGAAACATAAAAGACATCCTCTAGGTTTAATAAATAAATTCGATTATGCCCAATGCATGGAATGTATTTTAGATTCTGATTTATCTCTTCTGATTCATTGATCTTTCTTGATAAGCTTTGATGATGTAAACGATGTAAAGTTTTATTTAATCTTTCTTGCTCAACAGGTTTAAGGAGATAATCAAAGGCTTGTTCTTCAAATGCCTTGATAGCAAATTCGCCATAAGCCGTTAGAAATACGATCCTAGGCATGGTTTGTGGGTTAAGCATAGATAACATTTCAATGCCGTTTATTTTTGGCATTTGGATATCCAAAAAAACAACATCAGGTTGCAGACGATGAATTTCACGTATTGCTTCCATAGCATTATTACACTCAGCAATAATAGAAATTTGAGGATCGTTTTCTAATAAACAACGTAAATTTTCGCGTGCGGGTAATTCATCATCAACAATAATAACTTTTAGCATTGAACCTTCGTATCCTTTTGCAACGGCAAGATTAACATCACTTTCGTATATTCATCCGATTTACATTCTATCTTGATACCGTATTTTTCACCATAACGAATCTTGATCCGTTTATCGACAAGATTTAGACCTAATCCATGGTTATCTTTTTTATTTTCACAATAATTACCTGCATTATCAATAATTTCTATTATTATTGATTGACTCTTGTCATAAGCACGTATAATTACTTTTCCTACTCCGATCAATTGTGAAGTACCATGTTTTATTGCATTTTCAACAATGGGTTGTAATGAAAACGCCGGCAATTGTACACATTCTAATTCGGATGGGATATCAATTTCGATAGTCAATTGATCCATAAATCGCATTTTTTCAATTTGTAGGTAGGCGTTAACATGCTCAAGCTCATCTTTTAAAGTGACTATTTCTTCGGTCATTTTTAAGTTTTTTCGAAAAAACGTAGATAAATTTTGCACTAATTGCGAAGCTTGTGTTTTATCACGGCGAATGACTGCAAGCAAAGTATTTAAAGCATTAAATAAAAAATGAGGATTCACTTGCGCATGCAGTAATTTAATTTCTGTTTTGGAAAGCAGTTGTTTATAGTATTCATACTTACCGGCTAGAATTTGTGCGGATAATAGGCTGGCTATACCTTCTCCGAGAGTTCGATTTATTGAGCTAAATAAGGTATTTTTTGCTTCGTACAGTTTAATGGTACCAACAACAGTATTATTTTCACCTCTCAGTGGTATAACGAGTGTTGAACCTAAGCGACAACCTTTACTTATGGAACATTGATAAGGTTGATGTGCACCATCAAGATATTGTACTTCATTCCTTTCAATCGCCTTAAAAGTGCTATTAGAGGTTATTAGTGTTCCTGGTTTATGATGATCATCCCCAATACCTATAAAAGCTAATATTTTTTCTCGATCAGTAATTGATACCGCACCAATATCAAGTTGCTGATAAATGATTTGAGCAACTTTAGTACTATTGCACTGGTTAAAACCATCGCGCAACAAACCTTCAGTACTAACAGCAATTTTTAATGCTCTGGCTGAAAAAGCTGAAGTATATCTATCAAATATTGCCCGTCTATCTAATAAAATCCGCATGAACATCGCCGCTCCAATACTATTGGCAATTATCATCGGTGCGGCAATACTTCTAACTATATGCAAAACGACATCAAAGGGTCGAGAAATGGCTAGCACTATTGTCATTTCAAGTGTTTCAACCAATAATCCTAAAATACCAACTAAAAAAGGATTGTAGATAAGATCGACCCGTCCTTTTTTCATTAATAAGTAGTGAATCAGACCACTTAATAAACCGGTTAAAATAGTTGATAACATACAACTTTCAGCAGTAATACCGCCCATTAAATAACGATAAAATCCACCTGTAATACCAACAAGTAATCCAACAATTGGTCCACCAAGAAGTCCTCCCAAAATAGCGCCTATCGCTCGCGTATTGGCAATCGTGTCTTCAATATGCAAGCCAAAATAGCTTCCCATAATACAAAATAAAGAAAAGATACAATAACAAACTAGTTTGTAAGGTAAATGTACAGTAACTTGCATAAGAGGAATAACAATTGGTGTTTTACTTAGCAAATAAGCAATCACTAAGTAAACACACATTTGTTCTAGTAGCTGTAAGACAAGATCAAATTCGAACATAATATTGCTACCAAATCGAAACGGTCAAAAAATTTCGATAAAAGATTGCCGATTTATTTATCTAATAAAGAAAATGTCTGTTTATTCTGAGTTGTCGAGTCAAAACCAACGAACACATTAAATTTACCCGATTCGGCAACATATTGCATTTTATCATTCCAAAATTTTAACATGTCATATTTGATGACAAATTTTACTTGACCTTTTTCATGCGGTTTTAACGTAATATTGTCAAAACCGACAAGCTGCTTGACAGGACGGCTGACCGATGCAGTAATATCTTGTAAATACAGTTGTACTGTTTGTGTTCCTGATCTTTCGCCAATGTTTTCAACATTAGCAGTGACAATAATCTCACTGTTCTTAGTCATTTCAGTATTGGACAGAACAAAATCAATGTTAAAATTGGTATAACTCAAACCGTAACCAAATGGGAATAATGGTTCGTTAGGGCTATCAAAGTAGGAAGTTGTATATTTACCCATATTTTCAATTCCCCTAGGTCGCCCCGTGTTTAAATGGCTATAATAAACAGGGATCTGCCCAACATTAAGAGGAAAAGAGATAGGTAATTTTCCCGAAGGGTTATAATCACCAAATAATACATCAGCGATAGCATTACCTCCTTCTGTGCCTAAATACCATGTTTCAAGCATAGCATCAGCTTGGGCATACTCTTCGTTTAATGTTAATGGACGTCCATTCATTAAAGCAATCACTAATGGTTTACCTGTCGCTTTTAAAGCTTTAATTAACTGTTTTTGGCTAATTGGTAAAGATATATCTGTTCGGCTTGATGACTCGTGCGCCATACCTTGAGCTTCACCAACAAATGCAATTATGACATCGGCTTTTTTTGCTTTTAGAACCGCTTCATCTATCATTTTATCCGCAGGTCGATTATCAAATTTGGTCGTTTGTTCATATAAATTTAAAAAGCGATATAAATTAGCATCATTTGATAGATTTGCTCCAAAGGCATAATTTACTGAATGGACATTATTCACCGCATGTTTAATGCCTTCTAGTGGTGTTACCGCTAAATCAGCTCGACCTGCCCCTGACCAACTACCCAAAATATCACGTTTTGAATCAGCTAACGGACCCACCACAGCAATCTTTGCATTTTTAGAGATTGGCAAAATGTTATTGCTATTTTTTAATAAGACAATACTACGACGAGCAACTTCTCTTGCTTCTTGACGATGCAAACGGTTATCAGCAAACATGGTAGTGCTATCTAAGTGAGGATCTAAATTTCGGTGAGGATTATTAAATAATCCCATATCATATTTAAGTTCGAGTACATGACGACAAGCCTGATTAACTTGAGCTTCAGTAACTGCACCTTCTTTAATCAATTCGGGTAAAAATTGTAAAAAATATTCATCGTTCATGCTCATATCAATCCCGGCATTAATAGCAACACGCACGGCATCTTTCGGATCGCTTGCCACACCATGATTAATAAGTTCGCGTATTGCACCATGGTCACTCACTACAACACCATTAAAATGCCACTTATCACGAAGTATTTCCGTTAAGAGCCAGTGATTAGCTGTTGCTGGAATACCATTAACACTGACTAACGCAACCATAACAGCACGGCTACCTGCATCAATAGCCGCTTTATAAGGCACCAAATATTCTTGGAACATTTTACGTTCACTCATGTCAGTACTGTTATACTCACGTCCCCCTTCAACAGCTCCATAAAGAGCAAAATGCTTAACCGAAGTCACTAACGATTTTTTATCTGCCAACGATTGTTTTTGCATCTTTTCTACAAAAATCCGTCCAGCTTCTGACGTTAAATAAGGATCTTCCCCAAAACCTTCAGAAACACGCCCCCATCTTGGATCTCGGGTAATATCAACCATAGGAGCCCAAGTAATATTTAATCCATCGGATGTGGCTTCATCAGCCGAGACGTCAGCCACTTTACCAATGGCATGACGATCCCAAGTTGCGGCTATGCCTAAATTGATAGGAAATACTGTTCTATGACCATGAATTATATCAAAACCCAGTAATAGTGGAATTTTATTGGGGGATTTTAAAGCGCGATCTTGCATCTGTGATAGATCAGGTTCGACAATGGTATTAAATATTCCCCCAATCTCTCCTGCTTCAATTTCATCGAGCGTCTTGCTAAGTGTCTGTTCATCACCCACACTAATTAAACGCAGTTGACCAACTTTTTCTTTAATGGTCATTTTGGATAATAGATCATCAATAAAGCGTTTTTTTTCTTCGCTTTGAGTTTGTTGTGCTAACAGACTCCCAGAAAAGGCGATAAGAAATAAAAGTGTCGCTATTTTTTTTATCATAATATTTTTTATTTAAGAGGATAGATTAATGAATAGCATAACGCATTCATTGAAGAAAATCTTACTTTATAAGCATTGATTTTCATATTTAAGACGCTTTAGCAATGGTTATTTTAAATTTTTATACTAAAACGTATAGTTAACCTCAAACTTTTTGACAACAATAAATTTATTTGTTAAAGGTTAACTTTGTCGACTAACGTCGACAAAAATGAACATTAATTTTGATTAGTCTCTAAAATTAGTAAACTGGAATGGTTGTCCAAATTCTCCATTTCGCACTAAAGTCATAGTAGCTTGTAAATCGTCCCGAGATTTACCCGTAACTCGTACTTGCTCACCTTGCACTTGAGCCTGTACTTTTATTTTGCTATCTTTAATGGTCTTTACAATTTTCTTGGCTAACTCTTTATCAATTCCTTGTTTAAGCTTAACAGTCATACTGTACAGTTTACCACTGTGTTCCATTTCTTCTGGAATTTCTAAAGCACCGCCATCAATACCACGCTTGGCTAACTTATCACGTAAAATATCGAGCAATTGTTGTACTTGGAAGTCAGATTGACTTGTCGCTTTGATTGTTTCATTTTTTTCATTTAATTCAAACGATGCTTCAACGTTTTTGAAATCCCAACGGGTTGCCAATTCTCGTGTAGCATTTTCAACGCCGTTTTTAACTTCAGGCATTTGTATCTCAGAGACAATATCAAAAGAAGGCATAAACTCTCCTCTTATAATGGTTATAAAAATAATTAGATTTAAGAATGAATAAAATATCAGCCGCCTTTCTAATTAGGCGGCATGTAAAGACGATGACAGCTAAATTAATCGATAGTACGTAGTAGTTCGTTAATACCTACTTTACCTAATGTTTTTGCATCTACTTTTTTAACAATGACTGCACAATATAGGCTATATTTGCCATCTTTAGTGGGTAAGTTACCTGACACTACAACTGAACCTGCTGGTACACGACCATAATGGACTTCACCTGTTGCACGATCATAAATTTTAGTGCTCTGTCCAATAAATACGCCCATTGAGATTACACTACCTTCTTCAACAATCACACCTTCAACGATTTCACTACGTGCACCAATAAAACAGTTATCTTCAATTATTGTTGGATTAGCTTGTAATGGTTCTAATACACCACCAATACCCACACCACCTGATAAATGGACATTTTTACCAATTTGTGCACAAGATCCAACTGTTACCCAAGTGTCAACCATAGTACCTTCATCAACATATGCACCAATGTTAACATAAGATGGCATTAAAACGGTGTTACGTGCCACATAAGCACCTTTACGCGCAATAGCGGATGGCACAACACGAAAACCTTCTTGCTGGAATCGAGCTTCATCATAATCGGCAAATTTTAATGGTACTTTATCGTAATAATTCGTTGCACCACCATTAATAAGTTGGTTTTCATTAATACGGAAAGAGAGCAACACCGCTTTTTTTAACCATTGATGAGTCACCCAATTGCCATTAATCTTTTCCGCAACACGCATCTTACCGCTGTCTAATAAAGCGATACATTGATTAATTGCGTCACGTGTTACTGCATCAACATTTGATGGAGTGATTTCTGCGCGGCGTTCAAAGGCTGCGTCGATAATAGTTTGTAATTGTTGCATCTCGAGTTTCCTTTACTTATAAGTCCGTTACTAAATATAAAATGGATAAACAGTATAATATAATCTTCCTTGCTTTTTAAGTGGTTTGTCATCGCCAATAAGTTCAGTGAGAAAAAAATACAATTTATTTGGAACAAATCACACAGATTTTTCCTTCCTAAAAAACATTTGTAGAGTAAATTGTACAATTATCCATATCAGTTTTAAGCACAAAAATGATTATGCATGCTCAAGGTTTTTCATTACTCGAACTTTTAATAGTTATAGGCATTAGCTCTATTCTTGCAACTGTGGGAATTCATCATTGGAAAGCTATTCAACTTCGTAATGAATTAGTTTCAACAACACAACAATTGGCTTACTTTTTAAATGAAGTTCAGGTAAAAGCTTATACCGAAAATCAAAATTATAAACTTTTTGTTTTTTCATCTCCTTGGTGTTTAACCATTACATCCGAAGAACGCCCCACATCTTGTAAACAAGGTGCATTGCAATTTATCAAACCAAATAATACTGTAAAAATTAGTGGATTAACTGAAAAAAAACATATTTATTTTTGGGGAAGACGCAATATGGCACAATCATTTTCCTTAGAGCTATCTAATGAAATTGGTAAAAGTAAAGTTTTTGTCTCATACCGTGGGCGTATTCGATTTTGCCAGTTGAACAGTTATTTACCGAGTTTACCGCCATGTTAAAGGCGTTAGGATTTTCATTATATGAAATGTTAATTAGCATTACTTTAGTAAGTTTGATTGTGATAGGGATAACATCTTTTTATAATAAATTACAACAAAATACATTGCATCATTACCAATTAATGCATTTGCAACAAACTATTAAGCAAGCATTAGTTGGTTTATCAAAAGACATCAAACGAGCGGGATTTATTGCCGATGATCCAACTAAAATGAAAAAAAGTGCTTTTGAAATAGTTGGCTCTCTAAACTGTATGATTATTCGATATGATAGTGAAATTCGCCATGATTGGATCGACGATCCTTGGAACTTAAACAATTCGGATATATTTACTTACCGTTTCAAAAATAATAATGTTGAATACAGAACTGGAGCAGTAAATTGCAAAGAGACCAAATGGGAAAAATTATTCGATCCTGCTGAAATTAAAGTAACAAAATTTGATATCAAACAGAAAAATAACACAATTGAATTATCAATTGGAGCTGAATTAAAAAAACACAAACATGTTAAATATCAAATAACAAAAATAATCAAAAATGAAAATCTATTTAAGACTGCATCAGAATAATGAAAATGGTTTTAGCGCTATTATCATGGTCGTTATTTTAATGGTCATTGGATTATTCTTATTAACGAATTTTAATCTATTACTGATTTCTTGGCAGAAAACTGTTGTTATGGAAAATCGCTATTATCGACAGTTTAATCAAGCAAGTTCAGCATTGAATTGGGCTTTAACACAGGATTGGCAAACACCAACAAAACATTGGCAATGCTTAACAGACTCAAAATACCATTTAAAAGCTTGTGTAAAAAAATCACTGCTAAAAGTAGATAATTATCAACTTTTACGAAGTGAAGCTGATGGTTTCTTTTTATATTCGCTTGCACATTTAAATGGCACAAAACTTGTTGTAGAAAAAGGTCATTGGTTAGATTACTGTCCGGAGAAAAGAAGCAGTGATTGTGAATAATAAAAATATTATGGGATTTAGCTTAGTTGAAGTAATGATAGCAAGTTTACTATTTTCAATTGTCATTCTTGGTTTTACAGGTTATCAACAATCACTAATTTATCAATACCATTATCTTTCTAATCAGTTACAAGCAGAACAAATAGCGTTTGAACTGCTTGAAAGTTATCCCGAGATTACCAACGATATTATTCCAAATGATTGGCAATATACGCTAAAAAGTGAACAATATAACATCAGATGCAAAATGATTTTTGTTACTGTGACACCAATGAATTATAAGTCAGTCAATCAACAACGGTTATTTTGCCATTAACTGCCAAAATTTTACCATAAAAAACACAAAAATTATCCGGAACTCAATGAGCAATTCAACCAATCCTGTAAAAGTTGTAAAACTTCCTGTGTTTTTTCAGCATGCACGTTATGCCCTGCGCCAGAAATAGTTACAATTTCAGCATGGGGAAATTGAGCATAAATAGTATTTTGATATTTCTCAGCTAAATAAACCGAATTTCCTCCACGAATAAATAATATCGGTTTTAAACATGGCGCATTAGCTGGTATGATTTGCCAGTCGCAAATGTTTGCGTATTGATCATTGATGGCATTTAAATTAAATAGCCAATGTTGATTTTTATAAGATTTTAATAAAAAAAGACAAATTGCGTCAGTAATACCCGCTTCTCGCATAACTGCCATAATTTGCTTTCTATCGGTAATCTGGTTATTAAGGCAATACATTAAAGATCGTAATATAATCGCGTTAGGTGATCCATTATATTTTACTGGCGCGATATCAATCACAACTATTTTTTGGATGAGATCAGGGATAACTTGTGATAATTGCATCGCTACTTTTCCCCCCATAGAATGCCCAATCAAAATGATATCTTTTAATTGAAGTTCGCGACAAAGGTCAGCCACATCTTGCGCCATTGCGGGATAACTTATTTGGTCTGACCAAGGTGATTGGCCATGATTACGCAAATCAACTTGTAATGTTAGATATTCAGATACTAGACCGCCAGCCAGCTGATTTAAATTATCTAAGCTACCAAACACGCCATGCAGAAAAACAACAGGTTGCCCTTTACCTTGCAATTTATAATTTAATTTCATCTTTCAACTTAGTATTTTATATTTAAATATGAATAATATATGGTTAATGCTAAATTCACCAACAATTAATTCAATAACAACAATCTTCATAACTATGATAAAATATTAAAACAGTTTTTAAAAAAGTGTTAAATCGTATGTTTCATAATAATCCGCTACTTGCACAACTTAAGCAAGAACTTCATCAACAAACACCACGTATTGAAGGTACTGTCCGAGCCCATGAGAAAGGATTTGGTTTTTTAGACGTCGACAATAAAACCAGTTATTTCATTACAGCTAATAAAATGAAAACCGTGTGCAATGGCGATAAAGTATCTGGAACAGTAATTGAAAATGGTGATAAAAAGTTTTTTGAACCTGAATCACTAATAGAAAGTCCCTTACAAAGATTTATAGGAAAAATCGGTTTTCAAGAACAAACAATGGTTATTTATCCTGAAAACATGCCTTCAAATTTAGCCATTCGATGTAAAAATAATAAACAGATTCAAGAGAATCTCAAAGATGAAGATTGGGTAGTCGCCACATTGATTTCTCATCCTCTAGAAGAAGGTAAAAATCATTTTTTAGCAGAAATTACGCATTTTGTGGCTGAAAATGGTTCAATTTATCTACCTTGGTTAAAAACTTTAGCCCGACATAATTTAGAATCAAATCCCCCACAATCGGATACATTAACCATTGATGAAAATGAACTGATTAATCGTCAAGATTTAACCGATATAAACTTTTTTACCATAGATAGTGAATATACAGAAGATATGGATGATGCCATTGCCATTTCAAAAGACGAGCAAGGTAATTACCAACTTAAAGTCGCTATTGCCGATCCCACAGCGTATATTTCACAAGACAGTCAATTAGATAAGATCGCTAAACAAAGAAGCTTCACAACTTATTTACCTGATTTTAACATTCCAATGCTACCTGAAGAGTTAGCCAATGACCTTTGTTCTTTAAAAGAAAACCAAAAAAGACCGGCGTTAGTATGCAATATTAATATCGATGTAAACGGTAATATAGATGAAAATAGCATCATTTTTATGACAGCATTTATCGAATCAAAAGCAAAGCTTTCTTATAATAATGTTTCAGATTTCTTAGAAAATGCTGATGAATTGCTATCTAATAACGCAACATTACCCGAGCAACTGAATTCATTGTTAGATTTGGCAAAAACAAGAACTATCTGGCGACAAAACAATGCACTTGTTTTCAAAGACAGCAATGATTATCGTTTTGTGCTTGATGAAAATCGTCATGTCAAATCTATCAATAAAGAATCTCGTCGTATTGCCAGTCAAATTGTTGAGGAAGTAATGATCATTGCCAACCAAGCCTTAACATTGCAATTTATTAATAAAATCGGATTTGGTATATTCAATATTCATTCAGGTTTTGACATTAAATTTATTGATCAAATTTTGAAAGTTCTCACCAATCATGGTATTGAGGGATTTAATAAAGAATCATTATTGTCTTTCGATGGATACATTAAATTACGACGAATGATCGATAATGATGCGTTTTTATCAGCTCGGCTCCGTAAATGTCAAAGTTCGGCCGATTTTTCAATTGAACCACAACCTCATTTTGGCTTAGGATTGAATGCTTACGCTACTTGGACATCACCAATACGCAAATATGGGGATATGGTTAATCATCGTTTAATTAAAAATTATTTACGTTCACATTCTTTGAATAAACCCGACAACGAGCAGCTAAAGATCATCAATGAAAGACGTAAATTATTACGCTATGCTGAACGAGATATCGCTGAAAATCTTTATGTTCAATACTTATCAGATAAAATTGGTGATAACTTTGTTGCGGAGATTGTCGATATCAACCGCGGAGGTGCTCGTCTGCGTTTAACGGATATTGGTGCATTTGTGTTTTTACCACTCTCAATGATTCATCCAACTCGAGAAGAAGTGGTTTCATTTCCTGATGAGGGCGTCATTAAAATTAATAATAATATCTGTTATAAACTTGCCGATACCCTTACCGTTAAAATTCACCAAGTTAAAAAAGAGAATCAATCAATAATTGTTAAATTAGTTACCGATAAATAATGGCATAAAAAATTGAATTCACAATAATCTTGTTGATTTTGCAACCCCTGATATTACATAGGGGTTGCCTAACTAATAATTGATGATATTTTAACGCTCAACCTCTTTTTTTTCTTAATAATATCTGATATCTTTCTTCATCCATTAAAATATTTTTATCAACTAAAATAAACAAGATTCAGAGGGTGCTATGTTATCAATTCATGGACATGAAGTCTTACAAATGATGGCTGGTAATAACTATACAGAATCATCTCTTCTTCAAGCCATTGAAACAAAATTTGGGAAAAATGCTAAATTTCACACTTGCTCTGAAGCTAATATGAATGCAGAACAACTCATCTGCTTTTTAAAGTTAAAGGGTAAATTCAAACCTGCTAATAATTCTGGATTTACAGTCAACGAAACAAAAATCTGTCGTCATTAACTTTGTAAGATATTAGTGACTGTTCATAATGCTTTTTTTTACACATTTGAATTAATCGTATGGTGTATTTAATAGAATATGAGTATATAATTTCGCGCAGATATTAGCCTGCCCTAAAATTACAACTCGAAAAATATATTCATGGAATTTATATATGAAATTAAGTAATATTTTTATATGCGCAATTGTTCCTATTTTTATTGCCAGTTGTGCGCATAAATCGGTTACATCCGTTAAAAATGTAGAACCTTCACAGACTGAAACGGATCGATTATCTGTACTAATGCAAAAAACAGAATCGAATAACCCATATGTGATTGATGCAAAAGATCAATTACAAAAACTGGTTCAATCAAAAAATTTTAACGAATACATTTCAAATGAAGGTATCCTAGACTGTGTTAATGACAAGAACCAATCAGCGTGTGTTTTAAATTTTTATCTTCATCAATATTATAAATTAAAATATGATTTTCAAGTTAAAAAAATTATTGAAAATAATCAAATAGAGCACAAAATTGAATTAAGCAAAATCAATACTACACAAGCGAATATCAACAACTATTGTGACCTTTCAGCTGATTTTATTGCAGCTATTTATACAAACAATAATAACAAAACTTCTACTTTTCAGACGTTATTCAAAATGAATAAAGAAGACTTATCAATTTTACATACTAAAATTCTCAAGGATAACTATACTCACTTTTTGATTGATGAAAATCCAAGTATTCTTCAAGAAATGAAGGCAGAATTTATGGAAAAGTGTCTGAATGATCCTAAGAATAACATTATCAATTATCTAAATATTTTCCGTTAACCCGAATGCGAGTTTTTATGTATAATTTATTACCAATCAGTCAGTTTAGTAAAACAGTAACTTGCAAAATGCTTTGCTTAGTTTCAGCTCTTTGTATTAGTTTTTCTTCATCAGCTTTTTCGTTTAACGATGTTATTACTAAAGCAGAAAAACTATCAAAGAAAAGTTATGTACAACCATCTAAAAACATACCAAATGAGTTAGCGGCTTTACAATTTGCTGATTATCAGAAAATTCAATTTAATCATGAAAAAGCTTATTGGAATGACAAAAAAAATCGTTTTAAATTAGAGTTTTATCATGAAGGGATGTATTTTGACACCCCCGTTCAAATCAATGAAATTGTCAATAATCAAGTTAATGAAATTAAATACGACCCAAGTTATTTTGATTTAAGTCAAGCAGGATTAGAAAATCTAGACACAAAAAAACTTGGATTTGCCGGATTTAAGGTTCATTATCCAATAAACAATCCAACTAAAACCGATGATGAAATTTTTACAGCGCTTGGAGGCAGTTATTTCCGAGCAGTAGGAAAAGGTCAACGATATGGATTGTCCGCTCGAGGATTAGCCATTGATACCGGAGAGATGACTGGTGAAGAGTTCCCTCGTTTTAAGGAGTTTTGGCTCGAAAGACCATTGCCTAAACAAAAACATTTAGTCATTTATGCTTTACTTGACTCACCTCGCGTAACAGGCGCTTATAAGCTCATTTTAGTACCAAGTATAGATACAACAATAACGGTTGAAGCTAAAATATTTTTCCGCGATTCGGTAAAAAAACTCGGTATCGCCCCTTTGACAAGTATGTATTTATTTGGTCCAAATCAGCCATCTCCTTTATTAAATTATCGACCAGCAATGCACGACTCTAATGGGTTATCTATTTTATCTAACAGTGGTGAGTGGATATGGCGACCATTAAATAATCCAAAACGCTTATCTTTTTCATCATATAGTTTTGATGCTCCTAAAGGTTTTGGATTGATTCAACGAGATAACGGATTTGAGGATTACCAAGATCTTGATGATCATTATGAACTGCGCCCTAGCGTGTGGACAGAAATTTTAGGCAATTGGCAAAAAGGTCGTGTTGAATTGGTTGAAATTCCAACTGCTGATGAAACAAATGACAATATCGTTTCTTTCTGGGTACCTGAAAAACATTACAAAGCCGGTGATAGTCTTGATATTAAGTATCGATTGCATTATTCATTAAATGAAAAGCAACGTTATCCAGATAATGTAGCTAGAGCAATTAGCACTCGATTATCATTAGGTGATATAAAGCAGGCAAATTTAATCCGTAAACTTGATGGTTCAAACGCTTATGTTATTGACTTTGCCGGTCCTAAATTATCAGAACAAGAACCGGTCAGAGCAATATCAAGCATTAATAACGGATCGATTGTGAGTTCTGAGGTACAATATAATTCAGTCACAAAAGGCTGGAGAGTTCTTATACGGTTCAATGTTCAAGACAATAAAAAACCAACGGATATTCGTGTTCAATTAGCTTCAGAGAAAACGAATGAGATTTTATCTGAGACATGGAGTGGTCAATATCCAGGGCAATAACGATAATAAGATAACATAATGAAAAAAGATTACTTTGCTACACTTTCTGGCGCTGATGATTGGCGTCAGAAATTAAAAAACAATGAAATTGCACCAAATGATACTGAATTTCTGAAATATCGCCTAAATCAAATTGGCGATACATCAAATTACATTGATGAAAGAAATCAGCAACCCAGTTACCCTAAAGTTGAACGAGTTTCGATTCAACCACAAACATGGAATAAACGCTATAAAGCTAATTTCAAAGATAAAGTTAATCTCATTGCGGTTATCCGTCGCTTAATAATGTTTGCACTAATTGTGATTCAAACCTATTTCGGAACGACTTATCTATCGACATTATTGCCTTATCAAAGTTGGGAAAAAATCAATTTTATGGCTAATTGGGTAAATAATCCTAAATTAGCCATATATAGCATCATTCCATATATTATACAAGGGTTTATTATTTTTCTGTTTGCTATTTTGTTTGCCTGGATTTCAATAGGCTTTTGGACCAGTATTATGGGACTGATTTTAGCTGTAATAAAAAAAGACCGTTATACTATTGAGATCCCAAAAGATGCAACGAAACACATTGATGCGAAACATCGTACAGCATTAGTTATGCCAATTTGTAATGAAGATGTAGCACGAGTTTTTGCGGGATTACAAGCAACCTATCAATCTTTAGTTGAAACCGAGCATGCTGATTACTGTGATTTTTATATTTTAAGCGATACGAATGATCCCGATCTTTATGTAAATGAATTAAAAGCATGGTCAGATTTTAATGCTCAAAAGGAGAATAACGGATGTAATATTTTTTACCGACATCGTAAACGTCGAGTAAAACGTAAAAGTGGTAATATCGATGACTTCTGTCGACGCTGGGGACATTTATATGAATATATGTTGATACTTGACGCTGACAGCATCATGACGGGTGATTGTATTTTAAAGATGATTGCCATGATGGAAATGACACCTAAAGCGGGCATATTACAGTCACCGCCGAAATCAGTTAGAATGAAGACACTGTATGGTCGAATCCAACAATTTGCCAATCAGATTTACAGTGATATCTTTTGTGCTGGTACTCACTTTTGGCAACTCAGCGAAGCTCAGTATTGGGGACACAATGCCATGATTCGCTTAAAACCTTTTATTGAACACTGTATTTTATCCCCACTTCAAGAACGTAAAGGACCAATTCACATTTTGTCTCATGACCTTGTTGAAGCTACATTGATGAGACGCGCTGGCTATGGAGTTTGGATCGCCTATAATATGAATGGAAGTTACGAAGAACTACCAGGCAATATGATAGAAGATCTTAAACGAGATAACCGTTGGTGTATGGGTAACTTAATTAATTTAAAATTGCTTTTTAAAAGTGGGATCACTTTAACTCATAGAGTAATGTTTTTAACTAGTGGGATGGCTTATATTTCATCTTTATTGTGGTTGATATTTTTATTCTTTTCAACGCTTCTTCTATTAGTTTTTAACTTATCCGATCAACAATATTTTTTCCAACCTAATCAATTTTATCCGACATGGCCAAGATGGGATGAAAATTTAGCATTACAATTGTTATCTACAACGATGGTATTATTATTTGCACCAAAATTCTTTAGTTATGGCATTATCATCGCTCGCACAGGAGCTAAAGATGTGGGTGGCATTTTTAAACTTACCCTATCGATATTTATCGAAATGTTATGGTCGATGATATTAGCCCCAATACGTATGATATTCCACAGTAAATTTGTGGTTAAAGCATGGTTAGGCAGCAAAATTCAATGGAAGTCACCTTCAAGAAACGACGATGCCCTAACATGGGGAGAGTCTTTTTATTTTTGTTGGACTCTTTCTTTATTAGGCATTGTTTGGCTTGGTGTGATTATTTGGTTAAATCCTCAGTTTACTTATTGGTATATCGCTATTCTAATTCCACTGACTATTTCGCCTTTAGTGATCAGAGTTTCAGGATTATCAAGTATTGGAATAAAAGCCCAAAAACTCGGTCTATTTTTAACTCCAGAAGAAACTCATCCTACGAAAGTCGTAACCAATACGGGAAAATGTCTAGTTAAAACAGAAGCGAATATTGTTGAACACGGTTTTATCATGGCTTTAGTTGATCCCATTTACAATGCTTTAGCTTGCGCATTGTCTACTTCTCGTCATTTACCAAACATAAAAATTGAGCAAAGACGTCTTGAGATAATTGAGCAACTCAAACAAGTTGATTTAGAAAAAATCAATAAAGAACAACAATTAACAATTTTAGAAGACCCAATAATTCTTTCTGAATTACATCAGCATATTTGGCAGCAGCAAGAAAAGTACGACAATTTATTCACTTTATGGCAAAATGAACGTCAATAATAAAAAATAGGGCTTAAGCCCTATTTTTCTTTTTCAGTAATTTATCAAAATCCATGGATATTTTTTATGACTTGGCAACCTTCCGCATCTATCAATAATCTACTTAAGCGCGCAAAAATTATTTCACAAATACGACAATTTTTTACCGATCGATGCATATTGGAAGTCGAAACGCCAACTTTAAGCCAATATGCTGTTACTGATGTGCATTTAAGTTCTTTCTCTACTACTTTTTTTAGACCCGGTGAATTCGATCAACAACTTGGGCGAAAGATGTCATTAATTACTAGCCCTGAATATCACATGAAGCGTTTATTAGCTGCGGGCAGTGGTCCAATCTATCAGATATGCAAATGTTTTCGCAATCATGAAGAGATCAGCGATTTTCATAATCCTGAATTTACTATGCTCGAATGGTATCGAATTCAGTTTGATATGATGCAAATGATCAATGAAGTTGATGATCTATTACAAACAATTTTGGATTGTGAACCAGCGGAACGTATCTCTTATCAAAAAGCGTTTCAACGTCATCTTAATATTGATCCCTTAGAGGCTGATTATGCAACATTAGTGAACACTATTAATCAGTTAAATATTGGAATTAAAACAGAAGAGTTCGATAAAGATGGTTTATTGCAATGTTTATTTACTTTTGGTGTAGAGCCACATATTGGTCATGATAAACCGATTGCCGTGTATAACTTCCCTGCTTCACAAGCAGCATTAGCTGCAATTAACAGCGAAGATCATCGTGTTGCTGGTCGCTTTGAATTTTATTACAAAGGTGTAGAGCTTGCGAATGGTTTTAAAGAATTAACAAATCCACAAGAACAAAGGCTGCGTTTTGAACAAAACAATCAAGATAGGCTCAATCTTAATCTACCTCAACAAGAGATCGATATTGAGCTATTAGCTGCAATGGAAAATGGTCTACCTGACTGTGCCGGAGTGGCAGTAGGTTTAGATCGTTTGATCATGTTAGCGCTTGATTCAATGAAACTTGATGATGTAATTTCATTTACCTTTGAAAGGGCCTAGCGATGATAAGTCATTTAGGACTAATTGAGTGGATCGCCATTGTGCTTGGATTAGTATCCTTAATTCTCTTAATTTTATTGATTAAATCACTGCTGGTTATTAGTAATTCAAATCAACTATTTAATTTACAACTTTCTCAGTTAAAACAAGAGAATCAAACATTAACTAATGAAGTAAATCAGCTTGAAAGTGAATTAAACGAACATCGACAACAAAATATCGAACAATTTGCTACTATTAGTGAACTAAAAACACGTTTAGAAGAAACGCGTAATGCAGCTCATGAACGCCAGACAGTACTAGAGCAAAGTGAACAACGACTTACCACTCAGTTTGAAAATTTAGCGAATCGTATATTTGAGCACAGCGGTAAAAAAATTGAACAACAAAATAAACAAAGCCTTAATTTCTTATTATCGCCATTAAAGGAACAATTAGAAAGCTTTAAAAAGCAAGTCCAAGATAGTTTTGGCGAAGAAGCAAAAGAACGCCATACGCTTACTTATGAGATCCGTAATTTACAGCAATTAAATCAACAAATGACTAAAGAGGCATCCAATCTTACTAACGCTTTAAAAAGTAACAATAAGATCCAAGGAAATTGGGGAGAGTTTATACTTAGTCAAATACTTGATAATTCCGGTTTAAGATTGGGTCATGAATATGATACTCAGGTTAATTTAACCAATGAAAATAACCAACGTCTTCAGCCTGATGTCATCGTACATCTACCTCAAGGGAGAGATGTGGTTATTGATTCTAAAGTGACGTTGGTTGCCTATGAACGTTATTTTAATAATGACGAAGAATTCATAAAAAGCAAAGCATTATCCGATCATTTAACTGCGGTACGTAACCATCTAAAGCAACTTAGTCAAAAAGATTATCATAAGTTAATTGGTATTAATTCTTTAGACTATATATTAATGTTTATTCCAGTAGAACCGGCATTTTTATGTGCCATTGATCATGATCCATCATTAATCAATGATGCACTCAAAAATAACATTATGATTGTCAGCCCAACCACCCTTTTGGTTGCCTTACGCACGATTCATAATTTGTGGCGTTATGAGCACCAAAATCGTAATGCTGAGCTAATTGCAGATAAAGCAAGTAAATTGTATGATAAAGTCCGCGGTTTTGTGGAAGATATGGAAAATCTAGGTAATACCCTTGATAAAGCTCAACAAACTTATCAAAATTCTATTAATAAACTATCCAAAGGTCGCGGTAATATTATAGGTCAAATTGAGCAATTTAGAGAATTAGGAGTTGAAGTTAAAAAACCTATTAATCCAGACATAGCATCATTTTCTGTAGATAATCTTAACAAAAATAAAGATTAATGATTTACCGTGATGGCTAACCAATGAAATCAACCTTGTTGATTTTTTGTCAAGAAGTTTCAGGTAGTGCATATGTTTGAGTATAAAAAACATCTTAATTCACTTTACTGAAAATACGTGTATACTCATTTTGTACAACAAGGAATAAAATATGGCTAAAAAACAAGTTACTGAACCAAGTTTTGAAGAGACCCTTAAACAACTTGAAATCATCGTTGCACAATTAGAAAATGGCGATTTACCATTAGACGAAGCATTGAATGAGTTTGAAAAAGGTGTTAAATTAGCTAAATCGGGTCAAAAGCAATTACAACAAGCGGAACAACGCATTCAGATATTATTATCTGAAAATAGTGATGCAGAACTATCTGAATTTTTAACCGATAATAATGAATAATTTAAAACCATTACAAGAGCGGATTAATACGTTCTTAGCGACATATATTACTCAGTTCCCTTCTTCTAAATTGCAACAAGCTATGAGTTATAGCTTGTTAGCCGGCGGTAAGCGAATTCGTCCAATACTGGTCTATTTAACTGGACAAATGTTCAATTGTCCGTTATCAAGATTAGATGAGGCTGCTGCTGCAATTGAGATGATACATACTTATTCATTAATTCATGACGATTTACCTGCAATGGATAATGATAACCTTCGACGCGGAAAACCTACATGTCATATTCAATATGGACATGCTGAAGCGATACTTGCTGGTGATGCATTACAATCATTAGCTTTTAGCTTATTATCTGAAAGCCAATATCTGAATAATCAAGTTAAAATTGATATGATTGCTGAACTTGCTAATGCTAGTGGGTTAACGGGTATGTGCTTAGGACAGTCTCTTGATTTGCAAGCAGAGCACCAAACTATTACCTTGGAACATTTACAAAAGATCCACAACTACAAAACTGGGGTATTAATTAAAACAGCGGTTCGATTAGGTGCGTTTGCCAGTGGCGAGATAAGCAAACCATATTATCCCTTGCTTGATAGTTATGCTCAAGCAATTGGACTTGCCTTCCAAATACAGGATGATATTTTAGATGTTATTGGTGAACAAGCTATTATGGGCAAACCTAAAGGCTCCGATATTATCCATGAAAAAAGTACTTACCCTGCTTTATTAGGTCTACAAGCAGCTATAGACATGACAAAACAGTTATACGATCAGGCTATCGATAGTCTCAATCAAATACCTTATAATAGCCAACAACTACAAGATCTTGCTAGTTTTATTATAAATCGAAATAGTTAACATAATGGCTTAATGATAAAAATGAATTTGGATAATTATCCCTTATTAAAAAAAATTAATTTCCCAGAGGATTTGCGGTGTTATCCTCAATCTCAACTGCCTGAAATTTGTCGTGAACTAAGGCAATTTTTGTTAAATTGTGTGAGTAAATCCAGTGGACATTTAGCATCAGGACTGGGGGTGGTTGAATTAACAGTAGCACTGCATTATGTTTACCACACTCCTTTTGACAAAATTATTTGGGATGTTGGCCATCAAGCTTATCCTCATAAAATTTTAACTGGTCGGCGTGATCAAATGCTCACAATACGGCAAAAAGGTGGACTTCATCCATTTCCACACCGTAATGAAAGCGAATATGATGTTTTAACAACAGGTCATTCTTCGACTTCTATCAGTGCCGCATTAGGTATTGCTATTAGTGAGCAAAAAAAACAATCTGGGCAGAAGGTAGTGGCAATTATTGGTGATGGTGCCCTTACCGCTGGTATGGCTTTTGAAGCAATGAATCATGCTGGGCATATTAAACCCAACATGTTAGTTATTGTTAACGATAATGATATGTCAATTTCAGAAAATACTGGTGCACTTAATCAACATTTAGCTCAAATACTATCAAGTAAAACCTACACCGCTTTCCGTGAAAGCGGCAAACGAGTGCTTGCTAATATTCCACCATTGAAAGAACTATTAAAAAAAACCGAGGAACATTTAAAAGGCTTAATGACGCCGGCAATTTTATTTGAAGAACTTGGCTTTAATTATATTGGTCCTGTTGATGGACATGATGTTGAAAGTTTGGTAACCACTTTACAAAAAGTTCGGCAATTAAAAGGCCCACAATTGCTTCATGTTATTACTCAAAAAGGTAAAGGTTATGCACCAGCAGAACAAAATCCAACTTTGTGGCACGGTGTACCGAAATTTAATCCTAATGATGGAATATTGCCAGCAGCTAACCAAATTACACCAACCTATTCACAAGTTTTTGGTGATTGGTTATGTGAAATGGCACGCCATGATAAACAACTAATGGCTATCACTCCAGCAATGAGCGAAGGTTCAGGTATGACTAAGTTTGCCAATCTTTATCCTGATCAGTTTTTTGATGTGGCCATCGCTGAGCAACATGCAGTGACGCTTGCTGCTGGTTTTGCTATTAGTGGTTTAAAACCGGTCGTTGCAATTTATTCAACTTTTTTACAACGTGCTTATGATCAAGTTATTCATGATGTTGCCATTCAGAACTTACCAATTTTATTTGCTATAGACAGAGCCGGTATTGTTGGTGCTGATGGTGAAACCCACCAAGGGTCATTTGATCTAAGCTTCATGCGTTGCATACCTAATTTTGTCATAATGACGCCAAGTGATGAAAATGAGTGCCGACAAATGCTTTATACAGGTTATTTGCATAATGGTCCTGTAGCTGTGCGATATCCTCGCGGTGAAGGTAAAGGTGTGCAATTAGAGCCACTAGCAACCATACCAATTGGAAAATCAAAATTATGCATCGAAGGTGAAAATATAGCTTTACTCAATTTTGGCACATTACTACCTGAAGTTTTACAGGCTGGTAAAAAAATTAATGCTACAGTCATAGATATGCGTTTTGTTAAACCATTAGATGAAAAAGTCCTTTTGCACATTAGCCAAACTCATAATATACTTGTCACTGTAGAAGAAAATAGCATTAAAGGCGGTGCAGGAAGTGGCGTCTGTGAATTTTTATTATCTAAAAAAATAAAATGTGATATTTTAAATATTGGATTACCAGATAAGTTTATTCCTCAAGGATCTCAAAATGAGATAAGAAAAGAGATGGGATTAAACGGTGAACACATTATAGAAAAAATTAATGAATTTATAAATCAATAGGTTAAATATGGAAACTCAAGCTGTCACTATTCAAATTTTTGGACGTACATTAAAATTCAATTGTCCGGTTGATGAAGTTGACGCACTAACCAATGCTGCAAAAGATTTGGATGAGCGATTATCTCATTTGCGTGAAAAATCTCCACAAATAGGTAGTGAACAACTAATCATGACCGCAGCGCTTAATATTTCTTATGAATTAACAAAGGAAAAAGAAAAAAG
The DNA here is from genome assembly GCF_026537125.1 of Gilliamella sp. B2828. Taxonomy (NCBI): domain Bacteria; kingdom Pseudomonadati; phylum Pseudomonadota; class Gammaproteobacteria; order Orbales; family Orbaceae; genus Gilliamella; species Gilliamella sp. B2828. The sequence goes on along the minus strand of NZ_JAFNMU010000001.1, from coordinate 347,196 downwards.
TAACGAATTTAGCCATAGACTAAAAATGCTGCAACAATTGCTTGATTCTGCTTTGAATACCAACAATTAATGTTTTTATTTGTAAATTTGATAAAAACCTCCTTGTATCATTTGTTAAATTCTGTAATATTATATGCATCTCTGGGATGTTCGCGATGTGGGTTAGTCCCCTGAGCCGATATTCTTTATATTAGAACGATGTGACTTTTGATTGGTGTGTATGCCTTACTCGTAAGGAAACCTAAAAATCGAAACATGTTGTTCACCTTGAACCTTGGGTTCAAGGGTTACGACCCTAAACGACATCTTGGAGTGTTTTTATCTTGTTTTATTCTCACAGTGATAACTGATGAATATTAGACAGACTATACGCCAAAAAAGACGTCAACTCTCTCCAATTGAACGCGTTAATGCGCAGCATGCTATTTATCAACAAATCCTCCAACACCAAGATATAAAATTAGCCCAAAATATAGCTATATTCCTATCAGTTGATGGTGAAGTCGATACTAAATCAATTATAGAATATTTATGGCAACAAAATAAATCTGTCTATTTACCCGTTATACATCCATTTGTTTCTACGCATTTACTTTTTTTAAAATATACCCCACAAACCTCTTTAATTAAAAATAAATTCAATATACTGCAACCAACTCTAAATGTTCTTAATGTATTACCTCATCATAAATTAGATATCATTTTTACGCCACTGGTTGCTTTTGATGAAAGAGGATATCGTATAGGTATGGGCGGAGGATTTTATGACCGCATGTTAGCGAATTATCAAAGCCAGAAAATTTTGCCTATCGGCCTAGCTTTTGCCTGCCAAAAAGTACCACATATTGATAACCAACCATGGGATATCAAGCTTCCCGAAATCATCTACGCTTAATCTTATCGAAAAGTAATATTGCCAATAATTTAGCAAAACAGAGCATTATTATGCCTAGTTTTCTGATATAATTATCAGCATGAACCAATTGCATTACTATTAGCTGTAAAACTGAGAGAATGAATTTGTGACACCATTATCGACAATTTGAAGCTAGTTTTTTAACTTGGTTTGTTGGTTTAATTCGTTATCTCACTATGCATATTTTTTTATTTCTGCGCTTTTAACACGCATTACCGTTCCAGTTTTTTGTTTTAGTAACGTTATATTCAGATCTCAATTAGGTAAGTAATTAGTTTACTTAAAACGTTTATATAATAAAAAAGGAGTATTGCAATGTCAGAAAAAAAAGTCTTAACCACCAATAATGGGGCACCTATCGCCGATAATCAAAACTCACGCACGGCAGGTCCACGTGGTCCTGTTTTGATTGATGATTTTCAACTCATCGAAAAACTTGCTCAATTTAACCGCGAGAACATTCCGGAGCGCCGTGTACATGCTAAAGGCTCAGGCGCACATGGAACTTTTACGGTCACCAAAGATATTACCCAATATTCATATGCCAGTATTTTCGCCAATGTTGGCAAACAAACTCCAGTATTTGCTCGATTTTCAACTGTGGGAGGGGAAAGAGGCTCATCTGATACGGCTCGAGATCCGCGTGGATTTTCGATAAAATTCTACACCGATCAAGGTAACTGGGATATTGTCGGCAATAATACACCTGTGTTTTTTATTCGTGATGCACTCAAATTTCCGGATTTTATTCATACCCAAAAACGCGATCCGAAAACCAACTTAAAAGATCCACAAATGATGTGGGACTTTTGGTCTTTATCACCGGAATCATTGCATCAAGTCACTATTTTATTTTCTGACCGTGGAATTCCAGATGGTTATCGTCATATGCATGGTTTTGGTAGCCATACTTATAGTCTTATCAATAAAGATGGTATACGAACTTGGGTTAAATGGCATTTTAGAACTGAACAAGGCATTAAAAATATTCATCCAAAAGTTGCTGCTGAAATGGATGGTACTCATCCCGATTCAGCACAAGAAGATTTATTTAAGGCAATTGAACGAGGTGATTATCCAAAATGGCGACTTTATATGCAAGTAATGACCGAAGAACAGGCCAATAATCATCCCGAGAATCCATTTGATGTCACTAAAGTTTGGTCACAAAAACAGTATCCCTTAATGGAAGTAGGTGTGATGGAACTTAACCGTAATCCAGAAAACTATTTTGCCGAAGTTGAACAAGCGGCATTTGAGCCAAGTAATATCGTACCGGGTGTTGGTTTATCACCAGATAAGATGTTACAAGGACGAGTTTTTGCTTACGCCGATGCGCACCGCTATCGTATAGGTACCAATTATCAGCAGTTACCAATTAATGCGCCAAAATGTCCAGTTCACAATTATCAACGTGACGGTTCAATGCGTTTTTACAGTGTAGATAATGCACCTAATTATGAACCTAACAGCATCGATAGTGCACCAAAACAACAACCACAATATGCCGAACCACCAATGCATGTACCATCAACGGATGCTATGGATAGGTATGATCATAGGGTCGATAATGATTACTATTCACAACCGAGAGCTTTGTTCAATTTAATGCATCCCGATCAAAAACAGTTGCTTATTGACAATATTGTCGGCTCAATGAAAAGTGTTGATCGCGATATTCAAATTAGACAACTTCAACACTTCTATAAAGTTCATCCTGATTATGGTTCAGGTATTGCTAAAGGATTAGGTATTGATGTTGATTTAATCAAAAGTTAATGCATCAAATAATAATACCAGCTAAATTTAGCCGGTATTATTTTATTAGGTAATATGAGTCAATTTAACTCCGCTGATTAATAGTCAATATAACTGATTGTTATGGCGAAGACGACATGAGTGAAAATATTTATTTTAATGATAATTAAACAACCAATACCTTTGGTATTTTCCTTTTTAAAGAAGTGACAAATCCAAATAGTATTGGTAAATACAAGAAAGGTAATTTATTTCAATTAAGGAAAATAAAATAGCGCTGCAAAGGTTTGTAGAATTTATTAATTCTGATGATGTACAATTATCCTAAGAAGTAATATCTGAAGATGAAATATTTTATGCCCAACAAGCTCAGATACATTAAAAGAATCCACAGACTACGTATAAATTCTCAATATAATGCGAACAACATTCATTGATATTCAGTGGAAATTAGAGCAAGTTGTTGCAGAACAAATTAGCGTTTTGTTTATGGTTTAAAATAGTTGGACAGGGAGACAAAGCAATTGACAGCAACAAATCAAATTGACGTGTATCCTTAAAAAAGTGAAATATATATCCCTAATAATGCATTATGAACTTACTGTTTTTGTGCTTGTGTGGCATTGATGATAAAACCTTTATTACGACTATTGAAATTACGGGTATACATCTTTTTTGTAAAAAAGCATCAATTTTATTGCGTACTGTTCGTACACTAATTTGGAAATTTATCGATAGCATTTCGACCGTTAAAGAATAGTCAATTGAAATAAATTTGCTACCTAGTTGGTATTTTTGCAAATACAAATTGCAAAATTTATAGAGTGGGAATTTTTAAACAAAGGGAATAAAAGAAGCAAAAAATGAATCCTATCTAAAGGATTCATTTAATTATTTTTATAAAAATACCATTAACTATGTTTGTTTCGTTTTTGGATAGCAGTTATTAATGGACGATGACATTTGTAGATCATATCTGACGGAATCATAATCAGTTCAGCAATAGGTACTGCCCAGTTTGGGATTTCGGTGTTATCAAAATTTTTTTCATCAATAGATACATCCACGGCATAACGTTCAGTTTTAGCAAATAATTGTTGTTTTTTTGCAATATCATTGTCATCTGCATCACAAAGCATTCGACAATTATCCAATACTGTTTGGGCAAAAACTTCTGGCCAATTTTCGGGTACATTTTTTAACGTAACTAATTCAGAAAGGTACCGAAGCATGTCACGAAATAATAACAAATAGACCATTTGTAAATTGCGACCTGATAAATTGGCGAGTTGTTCATCGGTTAATTGATCATTTATAACACTTGGCCCCCATTTAAAAAACAAGGTATCCTTATACAAATTGATAATCGGTCTGATGGCTTTGTATTGTGTTCTTACTACATTATCAATTTCGCGTGAAATTTGGATAGTAGGATAACCAACATTATTACGACCATGAAGATCTCGCCCTGAAAGCGCAGAAATTTCTTTTTTGATTGGTAATAGTTTTTTAAGCAATCCTAGCATATTACTCCTACTTACTATTTGTTCTTCTGGCGCACAATTTCAAATAAACAAACACCTGTCGCGACCGATACATTAAGCGAAGAGACAATACCTGACATTGGAATACTCACTAATTCGTCACAATGTTCTTTTGTTAAACGACGCATTCCCTCACCTTCTGCCCCCATAACCAAAGCTAATGACGTCGGGGTCGATGATTGATAAAATTCAGTTTGATAAAGTGTTCTATCAGCTTCACCAGCGGTACCAACAATCCAAACTTGGTATTCATCTTGTAGCATCCGCATGGTGCGGGCTAAATTTGTTACTCTCACAACTGGAATGCTTTCTGCTGCACCACAGGCTACTTTTTGAGCAGTAGAATTAAGAGGTGCTGAGCGATCTTTTGGAACGATAATAAAACTTACACCTGCTGCGTCGGCAGTACGAATACATGCCCCTAAATTATGAGGATCAGTCACGCCATCCAAAATTAAGATAACAGGATTGGATTGCTGCTCCATCAGTAGTGGAATGTCATTTTCTTGATAACCACGATTTGGTTTAACCATAGCTAAAATGCCTTGGTGAACACCATTTTTGGTTTTTTCATCCAACCACTGACGATTCGCTATTTTAACTGGCAATCCCAGTTGTTCTAATTGATGAACAAGGGCAATTAGACGTTTATCTTCACGCCCTTTAATAATAAATACCTCAATAATTCTTTCCGGTGAGCGCGCTAATAATGCTTCAATAGCGTGCATACCATAAACTGTTTCACTCATTTATTTGCTACTCTTTGTCTTTTTATTCGTAATTTTTTTACTGGTCGATTTTAATGTACTGTTTTTCTTTGTTCTCTTTTTATTTTTGGTTTTAGCTTTAGTTTTTACTATCGCTTTTGGTTTCCCGTTGCTTTTTGTTTTATTTTCAGCTTTAGTGCTAGCATTATCGCTTCTTTTTTTACTGGATGATTTTTTAGCTTTTCGTTTAATTGGTAAATCTGCACTTAAATCAATTTTATCCTGTTTAGTTTTATCTTTAGCTGTTTTACCTTGACGTTTCGGCTTATTATTACTGCCTACTAACGAAAAATCAATTTTACGTTCTTCAGGGTTCACATTATCGACTTTAACCTGTACTTTATCACCCAAACGATATATGAAACGAGTATTTTCGCCAATTAAGCGATTGCGTGAGCCATCAAAATTATAATAATCATTTTCAAGTGAAGAGACATGAACCAAACCGTCAATAAACAAATCATCCAAACGAACAAAGAATCCAAAATTAACGACGCTTGAAATTGTTCCATTAAACACTTCTCCAACATGATCTTGCATGTAATCACATTTGAGCCAGTCCACTACATCACGCACGGCTTCATCAGCTCGTCGTTCAGTCATTGAACAGTGTTCACCAAAGTAAAGCATTTCACTAGTATTATAACGATAACCACCAGTTTTACTGGTTTTATGATTTTGGTCAGCCAAGATCCATTTAATAGCTCGATGTAACAGTAAATCGGGATAACGACGAATAGGCGAAGTAAAGTGTGCATACTCTTCCAGCGCCAAACCAAAGTGGCCTCGATTTTCTGGATCATAAATAGCTTGTTTCATTGATCGTAAAATAACAGTTTGTAGCATTTCATGATCTGAACGCTTTTCAACAGCAACCATTAACTCTGCAATATCTTTTGGTTTAGGATTTGGACCACCACCAAGGAACAACCCTAGTTCACTTAAAATACTGCGCAGATTATTCATGCGCTCTTCATCAGGTTTATCATGTACTCGGAATAAAGACGGAACATCCGCTTTAATGACGAATTTTGCAGCAGCTACATTCGCTAAAATCATACACTCTTCAATAATTTTATGAGCGACATTACGTTGAGTCAGTTCAATGCTTTCAATACGTTTATCAGCATTAAAAATGAATTTTGGCTCTTCGGACTCAAAACCTATCGCACCGCGTGCAATACGAGCTTTATCTAGTACATTATAAAGACCTTGCAAGTTTTTAAGGTGTGGCACTAAATCACGATAATGTTCAAGCAATTCTTTATCACCATCTAAAATTTTGGCTACTTTGCTATAAGTCAATCTTGCATGAGAATTCATCACGGCTTCGTAAAACTCAAAACCAGTTAGACGACCTTTATTTGACACCGTCATTTCGCACACCAAACATAAGCGATCAACTTGCGGATTTAATGAACAAAGCCCATTAGATAACACTTCTGGCAACATAGGAATCACACGAGAGGGGAAATAGACTGATGTACCGCGTAAGCATGCTTCTGTATCTAAAGCCTTACCTGGTCGGACGTAATAACTCACATCCGCAATAGCAACCCATAAACGATAGCCTCCACCACGATTTTTTTGGCAATAAACAGCATCATCAAAATCACGGGCGTCTTCGCCATCAATGGTAACTAAAGGTAATTCGCGCAAATCCTTACGGCCTTTTTTGGCGTTTTCTGGAACTTGCTCAGTAAATTTGCTGGTCTCTATTATCACTGTTTTAGGTAATTCATAAGGAATTTCGTGATTACGAAGCGCAATATCAATAGCAAGGTTGGTTCCCATAATTTCACCAAGCACTTCTTTAATGGTCCCTACCGCTTTCTGACGACGCTCAGGACGTTGCTGTAATTCAACAACCACTACTGATCCCATACGCACAGTACGATGCGCTTTACCAACAATTAATATATCAAAATTCAACCGACTGTCATCCGGCACGACAAAGCCAACACCTTGTTCAATAAAATATCGTCCAACGATAAAATTACTGCGAGGTTCTAAAATTCGCACTACACGTGCTTCAATTTTACCACGATGTTGCGTCCCCATTGGTTGAGCTAAGATCACATCACCTTGTAACACTTTTTTCATCTGTTCGGGTGATAAAAAATAATCTTCTGGAGTACCTTCTACTCGCAAAAAACCGAAGCCATCACGGTGTGCAATTACACTCCCTTTAACCATATCGAACTTTTCAGGTAAGGCATAACATTTGCGACGGGTAAATACAACTTGTCCGTCACGTTCCATCGCTCGAAGACGACGATGTAAAGCTACTTTTTGCTCATCGTCTTTTATTGAAACAGCTTGGGCAATCTTTTCTAAATTTGCAGGTTTCGCTTCTTGTTTAAGATAATCTAAAATAAGTTCACGACTGGCAATTGGAGAATCATACTTTTCTGATTCTCTATCAAAGAAAGGATCTTTTATCATAAATAACATCCTGTGATCTAATATTATTGCTAGCATAACACAGAGTGATATAACTTAAAATGAACATTCAATTTATCAACAACAATCAGGGAAATCTTAATTTATTTTTAATTTTTATTAATGAATTATTAATATTGGTAAACACAAAAAGCGGATGTTAAGATTTAGTCAATTCTACACCAACAGCAATCGAGCATTTATAGGATAATTTACGTTTATCAATCAAATGATACCAATATGCTATATATCGACTTAATATTGATATAAAATATAATGTTAAATAGCTATAACTTAGCTAGGAATGTCAAAAATCAAGCAATACGGATAAACATGAAAAAAACAATTGTTTGTATTTTAGAAATGATTCTTTGGACTTTTGTAATATTACCTGGTGGGTTAGTTGCGGGTCTTGTAAACTATTCAGCAGAAAGCTGGCTTGATATGTTCACTTTTGAGCAATTAAGGTTTGCTTTTTTTAGCCTTATTTTATCAGTTATCACTGTATTTATATTATTTTTTTGGAATAAACAGCTCGATAATTGGTCTAAATATTTATTTATCTCTATCTTTTTATGCATTTTAGCTTCGTATTTACCTATTTTTTCACCTCCTGTTGCCTATTTTATTAGAGCCTATGGTATTTATAATATCATTGTTTTAGGAGCAACTTTAGCCGTTCTGTCTCTGTTTAGTTATTAAAAAAGTTGGTATTTTCATTAACTTTCAAATTTCTCATCAAGGTTATTGTTAATGCTAAGGCGTTATCGAACGCCTTGACCCATTAAATTTAGATGATATTACTGTCTATGATCGAGTTTTTCACGTTCAATAGCTCGATAACCAATATCATGACGATAAAAGCAACCGTGCCAACGTATATTATTCACTTGCTGATAGGCACGTTGTTGAGCATCTAATACTGTATTTCCTAAAGCGGTAACACATAATACGCGTCCTCCATTAGTAAATACTTGCCCTTTTTCAAAACTGGTACCGGCATGAAATACTTTACAATCTAAGGAGGATTCGGTTGGTAATCCAATGATTTCATCTTGCGTATTATAGTCGCCTGGGTAACCGCCTGCGGCCATTACAATACCGAGTGCAGGTCTAGGATCCCATTTTGATTTTACGGTATCTAATTTACCATCAACGGCAGCTAAACATAATTTGATTAAATCTGATTGCAAACGCATCATGATCGGTTGGGTTTCTGGATCACCAAAGCGACAGTTAAATTCTATAACCTTGGGATTTCCCTCTTTATCAATCATCAAACCAGCATATAAAAATCCAACATACACATTACCTTCTTGTGCCATACCATTGACGGTTGGATAAATGATTTGATTCATGATGTTAGCAAAAACCTCATCGGTCACAACCGGTGCTGGGGAATATGCTCCCATACCACCAGTATTAAGGCCAGTATCACCATCACCAACGCGTTTATGATCTTGACTAGTTGCCATTGGTTCGACATGTTTGCCATCAACCATAACAATGAAGCTGGCTTCTTCACCTTCTAAAAACTCCTCAATAACCACACGATGCCCAGCATCACCGAAAGCATTACCAGCCAACATATCTTTTACAGCAGCTTCAGCTTCTTCAAGTGTCATCGCCACAATAACACCTTTACCCGCAGCTAAACCATCCGCTTTAATCACAATTGGTGCGCCTTTCTCATGTATATAAGCAAGAGCTGGTTCGACTTCAGTAAAATTCTGATATTCAGCGGTAGGGATGTTATGTCGTGCTAAAAAATCTTTTGTAAAGGCTTTCGAACCTTCAAGTTGTGATGCCGATTTTGTTGGACCAAAGATTTTTAATCCCGCCTTTTGAAAACTGTCAACAACGCCAATAACTAAAGGTGCTTCAGGACCAACAATGGTAAGATCAATTTGTTCTTGCTGAGCAAAATTTAATAATCCACTAACGTCCGTGGCTTTAATATTAATATTTTCCAGACCTGATTCAAGTGCAGTCCCTGCATTTCCAGGAGCGACAAAGACTTTAGATACTAATGGAGACTGTGCTATTTTCCAAGCTAACGCATGTTCACGCCCACCATTACCAATCACTAATACTTTCATAAAAGATCCTTTATATGCTTCTTCCTTAAGAAGATAACCAATGTAATTTTAATAAAGATAAAACAAACTTAAAAAATGCATTAATGCCTAAAATGACGCATGTTGGTAAAAATCATCGCAATATCATGTTCATTCGCAGCTTGGATAACCTCTTCATCACGAATCGATCCTCCTGGTTGAATTACGCAAGTTACCCCCGCAGCCGCAGCTGCATCAACACCATCACGGAATGGAAAAAATGCATCAGAAGCAACGACAGAACCAGCAACTTCCAGATTTTCATCTTGTGCTTTCATTCCTGCAATTTTAGCGGAGTACACACGACTCATTTGCCCTGCACCAATACCAATGGTCATTTTATTTTTTGCATAAACAATCGCGTTCGATTTTACAAATTTAGCCACTTTCCAACAAAATAGTGAATCTGAAAGCTCTTGCTCAGTTGGCTGTCGCTTGGTGACTACTGTTAGTTGTTCGGGTGAAATCATATCCATATCACGCGATTGCACTAACAAACCTCCAGTAACGCGCTTGAAGTCCAAGCTGGCTAATGACGACGTTGACCATTTACCACATTCAAGCACACGCACATTTTTTTTAGTTTGTGTAACAGCCAACGCATCAGTACTGATTGACGGTGCAATAATCACTTCAACAAATTGTTTATCAATGATTGTCTGAGCAGTCTTAGCATCCAACTGTCGATTAAAAGCAATAATTCCACCAAAGGCAGAAGTTGGATCGGTTTTAAAGGCATTAAGATAGGCATTTAAAATATTATTACTTACAGCAACACCGCATGGGTTAGCGTGTTTAACAATTACGCAAGCTGGTTCATCAAAGGATTTCACACATTCTAGCGCTGCATCCGTATCAGCAATATTATTGTAAGATAATTCTTTGCCTTGTAGCTGTTTAGCTGTAGCAATAGAAGCTTGTTCAAAATTTTCTTCAATATAAAAAGCTGCCTGTTGATGAGCATTCTCACCATATCGCAAATCTTGTTTTTTAACAAATTGAAGATTTAAGGTTCGTGGAAACTTTCCTGCTGGCTTTTCGATTTCACCATAATATGGGGGAACCAATTTGCCAAAATAGTTGGCAATCATACCATCATATTTAGCAGTATATTCAAATGCTTTTATTGCTAAGTTATATCGATATTTAAAAGATAAACAATTTTGTTGTTCATCCAACATATCAATGATTGTACTATAGTCCCGACAATCTACTACAATAGCGACATCTTTGTTGTTTTTTGCAGCGGAGCGTACCATCGTTGGTCCACCAATATCAATATTTTCTATCGCTTCTTCTAAAGTACAATTAGCGTTGGCAACTGTTTTTTCAAAAGGATATAAATTTACAACGACCATATCTATAGCGTCGATATGATGTTGCTGCATGACTTGATCATCTATTCCTCGACGCCCCAAAATGCCGCCATGTATTTTGGGATGTAAAGTTTTGACGCGTCCATCCATCATTTCTGGAAAACCCGTATAATCGGACACTTCAATGACTGGAATATGGTGGTCGATTAATAATTTGGCGGTGCCACCAGTAGAAAGGAGTTCAATATTTCTTTTTGATAATGCTTTGGCGAATTCAATAATACCCGTTTTATCAGAAACACTAAGTAAAGCACGGCGAATAGGACGAAACTGCTGCATGAAAAACTCCGAAATTTATATTCTAAATCCAAGTCTGTAAGTGGATATTATATATAAAATCAGAAACGATGTTTAGTATTAACTCCTTAAAAAAAATCGAAACATTTGAATTATATTATTTTCATAGGCAAGAATTATAAAAATAACCTGTCTTATTTATGATTACCTTATTATTAACCTGCAAAATTTACATAATGAAATGTATCTACGAATGATCCATTTAGTGGGGAAAATGCTAATTACAAAGAATATATTGCTGTTATCTAGGAAAAATTGCCTCTATGACTATAATCACTTGTACTTTTAATATTGGCAGAAATCCGATAAGTACGATTAAATAAGCTTAATTATCGTAAACATGGTAATCATACTATTATAAACAAATTAACGATATAATAAAAAATATCCTTCAAACTATGGCTGAATTTTTAGTTAAGTTTTACTATTAAGAATGGAGATTAACCCATTAAATTAGGTTTTCGAATAGAGAGATTAAGTTTATTGATTAAAATTTTTTAGAAATAAATATTAAAAAACACAACGTTTAAGAATAGCTATTAATAAAAAATCAGGCAAAATATTTACCTGATTTTTTTACTAAATTTCAATTAATCATCACTATATCCTAAGCTACGTAACGCGCGCTCATCATCGGCCCAGCCGGCTTTAACTTTGACCCAAAGTTCCAAATGTACTTTGTTATCAAAAAATGACTGCATATCCTTACGGGCTTCTATACCGATTTTTTTTATTTTTTCACCTTTGTTGCCGATAACCATTTTCTTCTGACCATCTCTTTCAACTAATATTAACCCGTTAATACGATACATTCCATTGCGTTCATCAACTTTAAATTGCTCAATTTCAACAGTCACAGAGTATGGTAATTCATCACCTAAAAAACGCATTAACTTTTCACGAATGATTTCGGACGCCATAAAACGTTGAGATCGATCGGTAATATACTCTTCAGGAAAATGATGTTCGCCTTCTGGCAAATGTTCTTTAACAATTTTTCTTATAATGTCAATGCCATCACCTTTTTCAGCGCTAATTGGCACTACATCAACAAAATTAACTTTTTGGCTAATTTCTTGAATATGTGGTAATAGTTGAGTTTTATCGATAACGTTGTCAATTTTATTGATAACCAACAATACTGGGCATTTGCAATCTTTAAGTTTGTTGGCAACCATTTCATCGTCATCATTCCAATGGGTTCCTTCAACAACAAAGATAACTAATTCGACATCACCAATTGAACTGCTTGCAGCACGATTCATTAAGCGATTAATAGCTCTTTTTTCTTCAATATGTAAGCCCGGAGTATCAATATAAATAACTTGATCATTATCTTGAGTATCAATACCAACAATACGGTGACGCGTAGTTTGCGCTTTACGCGATGTTATAGAAACTTTCTGGCCTAGTAGTTGATTTAATAATGTTGATTTACCCACATTTGGTCGACCTACTATGGCGACAAATCCACAATGTTGTGTTGCTTTTGTCATTTTATACCTAATTGATTAAGTGCTTCTTGAGCAGCAGCTTGCTCGGCTTTGCGACGGCTTAGACCTCGCCCTAAATATTCACGACTATCATTCTCAAGTTTACATTGAATTAAGAATTCTTGCTCATGATTATCACCCGTTACTTCGAGAATTAAATAACATGGGCGCTCACAATGAATGCCTTGTAAATATTCTTGTAAACGTGTTTTGGCATCTTTTTGTTTAATACCTGGTTGAATCTGATTCAATCGAGTTTGATACCAAGTCAAAATTAAGCGTCGTACAGTTTCGATATTGCTATCTAAATAAATGGCACCAATAATGGCTTCAACCGCATCGGAAATGATCGAGTCGCGACGAAACCCGCCACTTTTTAATTCACCTTGACCAAGGATAAGATAATCACCTAATTTAAATTCTTTACCCATTTCAGCCAGTGTTTGCCCACAAACAAGTGTTGCGCGCATTTGACTCAAATCGCCTTCATCTTGTTTGACAAAACGTTCATACAGTTCATTAGCAATCACAAAACTTAAAATTGAATCACCTAAAAACTCTAAACGTTCATTATGCAATTTGTTAGCACTTCGATGAGTCAGTGCTAATTCTAATAAGGATAAATTATTAAATTGGTAACCAACTGATTGTTGTATTTGACTAAATTTTTTCATTATCATTACAATTAATGTATACCACCAATACGGCTAAATCGAATGCCTGTTGGCCATTCATCTGGTTGTTTCTCGAAACTGATCCAAATTGCTGTCGCACGACCAACAAAATTCTGCTCAGGTACAAAGCCAAAATAACGACTATCACCACTATTATCTCGATTATCACCCATCATGAAATAGTGATCTTTCGGTACTACCCATGTAGCAATTGGTTGACCATTTTGGCGATAGAAATATTTAGGATCCTCATGTGAACCTTGGGTGGTTAAAATTTCATGAGGTTTATCACCTAACGTTTCTTGTTGCATATTCATATTAAGTGATACAACAGATTGAGAATTTACAATCCCTTTATCAGCATACTGCTCTAATGTATAAAAATTCGGATTTGTTTTAAACTCTTGATGAACTTCTTTCCAATTGCTTGGTTGTGGTTGCGTATAATGTAAGTCCAATGGTTCAGATTTTTGTCCATCAATACAATTAGTTTCATCAGTTTGACAGGCAGGATAAATCAATATTTTCTTCTCTTTAACAAGATAGACAATTTTATCTCCTGGCATTCCAACGACGCGTTTAATAAGGTCCATTTGAGGTATGTTTGGATGTTTAAATACAGCAACATCCCCCCGTTTAGGATGACCTGTCGAGATTAATACTGTATTAGTAATAGGATCTCTTAATCCATAAGAATACTTTTGAACTGCAATAAAGTCTCCAATAAGCAAAGTTTGCATCATTGAACCTGAAGGTATTTGAAAAGGTTCGAATAAAAATGAACGAATGACAAATACAACAAATAAAACAGGGAAAAACGATGCGATACTTTCAACCCAACCTTTAGGTTTACCGACTTCAGCAAGTATTTTTCCATCAATTTCGCCGTTATGTTGCTTACGAACTTCTTCAACTTTTTGTTGTCTTGCTGGTTTCCATCTAAATTTCTCTAGAAACCAGAAGATTGCAGTAATCAATGTAGCTACTGTTAATATGATGGCAAATATTCCAGCCATTTTTTACCTCTTTAACTGATTAATCTTTTCCCACATGTAAAATGGCCAAAAACGCTTCTTGCGGTAATTCAACATTACCAACTTGTTTCATGCGTTTTTTACCTTCTTTTTGCTTCTGTAACAGTTTCTTTTTACGGCTAACATCACCACCATAGCATTTGGCTAATACGTTTTTACGTAATTGTTTAACCGTTGAACGAGCAATAACATGATTACCAATAGCAGCCTGAATAGCAATATCAAACTGCTGACGAGGAATAAGGTCTTTCATTTTTTCTACTAATTCTCGTCCACGATAAGGTGCATTATCTTTATGTGTAATTAATGCTAATGCATCAACACGTTCACCATTAATTAATACATCTAATCGCACCATATCAGCAGCTTGGAATCGTTTAAAACTGTAATCCAATGAAGCATAACCGCGAGAAGTTGATTTTAATTTATCAAAAAAGTCTAAAACCACTTCTGTCATTGGAATTTCATAAGTCAATGCAACTTGATTACCGTGATAGACCATATTTGTTTGCACACCACGTTTTTCAACACATAACGTAATTACATTACCTAAATAGTTTTGTGGAACCAATATATTACATTCAGCAATTGGTTCTCGTAATTCTTGAATATTATTTACTGCTGGAAGTTTAGCTGGACTATCCACGTATATAATTTCATTAGAAGTCGTTAATACTTCATAAACTACTGTTGGCGCTGTCGTGATGAGATCTAGATTATATTCTCGTTCTAGACGCTCTTGTATGATCTCCATATGTAATAAGCCAAGGAAACCACAACGAAAACCAAATCCTAAAGCGCCAGAATTTTCTGGCTCATAAAATAATGATGCGTCATTCAAACTTAATTTGCCCAGAGCATCTCGGAAAGCTTCATAATCATCTGAGCTTGTTGGAAACAAACCAGCATAAACTTGCGGTTTGACTTTTTTAAAACCAGGTAATGGTTTATCTGCTGGCCTTTTAGCTGAAGTTAAAGTATCACCTACTGGCGCACCTAAAATATCTTTGATGGCACAAACCACCCAGCCAACTTCACCACAATTTAAAGTATCTTTATCAACTTGTTTAGGCGTAAAAATACCTAGACGATCGACATTATAAGTCATACCTGTACTCATAACTTTAATTTTATCGCCTTTGTGTAATTCGCCATTTTTAATACGAATTAAAGACACAACCCCTAAATAATTATCAAACCATGAGTCAATAATTAGTGCTTGTAGTGGTGCATTGGAATCCCCTTCCGGTGGAGGAATATCTTTTACTAATTGCTCCAATACATCTGCCACGCCCAGTCCTGTTTTAGCAGAGCAACGAACTGCATTACTTGCATCAATACCTACAATATCTTCAATTTCTTCAGCCACGCGTTCAGGTTCTGCCGCAGGTAAATCAATTTTATTGAGTACTGGAACAACTTCTAAATTCATATCTAAAGCAGTATAACAATTTGCAAGGGTTTGCGCTTCAACTCCTTGGCCAGCATCAACAACTAATAATGCACCTTCACAGGCTGCAAGTGAACGAGAAACTTCATAAGAAAAGTCTACATGTCCAGGGGTATCAATAAAATTCAGCTGATAGGTTTGACCATCATTTGCATGATAATCTAACGTAACACTTTGAGCTTTTATTGTAATACCACGTTCACGTTCCAGATCCATTGAATCAAGAACCTGCGCTTCCATTTCACGATCAGAAAGCCCTCCACAAATTTGGATAATACGATCTGAAAGTGTTGATTTACCATGGTCAATATGAGCAATGATTGAAAAATTGCGGATATTTTTATTCATATCAATAAATTATATTTTATGTTTTAGTTATATACTCTTAATTACCCGAAATGTTATTACAAAAAATAACAGGTTAGATAATCATGAAAAATAGGAAAGGAACATTTTACACATTAATAACCGCAAAGCATAGTGTTATCGAAAGTTTTGCGATTATTTCTCCACAATATTTTGGGCAATACGCTCAATAGTAACTTTAGGCAGATTACCAATAATAATAATATTTTTATTATTAATATTTGTCGAAAATATAGTACGATCGCCTTGCATAATAAGCTGATTTGATTGATTTGATTGATCTGAAGACACATTAACAGTAAATGAAAAAACTCCATCAGAAAACAATTTAGTGGCGATATCAGAATTATAAAAATTAACATTATAAGCAGCAATTTCTTTAAATCCTTTAGGTAACCATGCTAAACGCCAAACTTCAAGTATGTTATTTTGTTTTTCAATTGATAATAAAATAGGATAAGTACGGCTATCTATATATTCTTTGATCGTTTTTGGTTCAAAATTTTCATTTAAATCAACCACTTTTTGTTGGCTAATGATTTCACCACTTTGATCAAGTAGGTCAATTCGAAGAGGTAAAAAATTTTCATCATCAATCCAAATAATATAGCTATAACGATCTTTATCTTTAGCAATGATTTTAACCAATTGGACACTATGATTTGCTGTTCTGGTTTTACCTAACAAAATGAAATCATAAACATCAACTAATTGACTAAAATCATTATAAATAACATCAGGAAAGGCTTCTGTGATGCGTGAGCTAGTAATTGAAAAAGAGGCACTATCCGGTTGAAAATAACTTGTTACACCATTGTGCAAAATGATTTCTTTTGCTGGACCTTCAAGATAAAGTAATTGCGCTTTGATATTATCTTGCTTTTCAGAACCTAAATGAGAATATTCATAAGTGGTAACATATTGATCTTTATCTTGAGAAAGAAAATGAATTTGATATGTGCTGGTTTTGACAGCTTTGTGCATATTATTTAGTAATTGTAACGCTTTTTCGGTATCTTCCGCATAGGAAGTGAAAGTAAACAGCATCAACAGCAAAGTAATGATAAATTTAATACTCTGCTTAAATTTAAATGTATTTAAATAAAATGAACAATTCATAAACAATTAATGAGCATTAAGCCTTTTTTGTAACTCATAATCCTGTACAAGTAATCTAATTTTATCATATTGTCTTTTTTCAAGTAGTTGTTGGTCGTTATGTTGTTGAATACCACCAACTGGAGCAACATTAACACCTACAGGTAGAGTATTGAGTGTTGGAGTACCATTAAAACTGTCTAATTGTCCCTGCTGATGTTGAACACCTGCAATAATTGCCAACGTTACACAAGCTGCCAATCCAACTTGACTAACTTTTCCTACTACATCTTTTATACGATTCCAAAATAAATTTTCAACTTTCGGTATAGTGACTTCTTTTGAGATTGGTTGATCTGGAATTTCAAAATATAGGTTTTCGTCAGAAATAGCTTGAGCAATTTGATTTGAAATATCTAAAGTTAAAGTACTACTGTGCAGCTCACCTCGCATAGCAGATCTTACAATATGATAACGATGCCAACAAGATTGTAAATTTTCATCTTTTGATACAGCATCAATGAAACGATCATCTTTAAACTCACCATCCATAAGTGATGAAAGTTGCTGTTTCTGTTCTGTTTGCATAGTAGATACCTTAATGTTATAACTACTTTAACTTAATTGTTTCAATTAGTTATTAATGGTTTAATCTTTTCATCAATAATATCACGGGCTCTAAAAATACGCGACCTTACTGTTCCAACAGGCGTCCCCATAATTTCAGCAATTTCTTCATAACTCAGTCCATCAATTTCACGCAATGTAATAGCCATTTTTAAATCATCGGGTAATGCTTCAATTGCCTCAAATATTACTTTTCCAACTTCTTTTGAAAGTACTAAGCTTTCTGGATTGTCAATATCCCTTAAAGATTCTGCATTGTCATAACCTTCGGCTTCTGTTGCATCAATGTCCGATGATGGAGGTCGACGACCCTGCGAAATTAAATAATTTTTTGCTGTATTAACTGCTATTCTGTACAACCATGTATAAAATATACTTTCACCTTTAAATAGGCTTAAAGATCGGTAAGCCTTAATAAAAGTTTCTTGCACAATATCCGGAACTTCAGAAGCTGAAACGTAGCGAGAAACCAGATGAGCAAGTTTATTTTGATAACGAACAACAAGCAAATTGAACGCATTTTTATCACCATTTAATACGCGGTCAACTAATACTTGGTCTGTTACTTGCTCCCCCATTAAAGGCCAATCCTCACTATGTTAATAACTGCTTGTGGCCCAAAAATATGCTTACTAACAGTTAGATTATTAAATTAGAAAAAAGTTCCCATTTATTTTAATAGAAATATAAATTTTTTTCATATCAAAAATATCTTTAAAACAATTTCTACAAAAAATAATATTACTTTTATCGAACTTTTTATAATATGACGTAATTTACGATCAATGTTAATTCAATAAATAGATCTCTCGCTCACCAACATTATTATAAGTAATTTGATAAAATTGCGGTAAATTGAAATTGACAGAACTACTAGTAGCGAAAGTAAATCTGTCATCCGATAGAACATAAAAATCATTGATGGCTTTAACCATAGTTTCTTTATTGCCATTACAATTGCGATATATTTCTATCTGATTATGTTCATTTAAAATATATAGATCAAATCCTGTGTTGGTGTCTTCAAAAAAGAACTGAATTACACCTTGATACGCTACGCTGTCTATTTCTTTAGGCAGTTCATTCGTTTCATCTAATATATTTAATGGTGTTCCTTGTGCTTTATTATTAGATACTGCACCATAAAAATCAATGGCATTTTCAAATTGATGAAATGAGACACCGAGCCGTTCGAAAAATAGATACCATGATGCACCATCAATTCTTAAAGGTTTTACTTGAGTTAAATTATTTATCGTCGAACTTAATCGAAGTTCAATGCAATCATCCATCAATTTTTTTATTTGCTGTCTAATTTGATTATTTAAACATTGACTATAACAAAATATTTCCATTGAATTCGGTAAATCTGCATCTTTATGCATTCGGTTAAGTAACGCTTTAATAGCTTCAAGAACACATAATTTACCATTAAAATGTAAAACACGAATTTCATTCCATGAATTACGATATAATAAGTCTATCGATCCAACTAAGCTTAATTCATTTTCACCATAATTTAATACATTAGAATTAAATTCATTTTCTAAGTTTAAATTAGCTGTAGGATCGTTTTCGAGATTTAAAATGATGGCTAAATGACGTATTTCACATGGTCCATAAAGCTGTTCTTCGGTTGCTGTTGGAACATTAATAGGAAAATATGCTTTGAGATCTCTAATAAATTTGGTTATTTTAGTCTTATCGCGATCTTCCCCATTATGATAATAAAACTCTGTTGAGTCACAAATCATATTATTAAAATAACACCAACTCACTAATTTTACCAAATACTTACTGTATTCAATATATTGATGACCAATAATGTCATTTAGAAGTGGTTTTTGTTTATACACATACCAACCCGCTCGATTGATTCTATCTTCTTTAACGCAAATAAAAGTAAGCGTGCTTTCTTGTAAATTACTGGAAATATTAAGTTTTAATGTTGTAATTTTACCTGGCAACACTTCAAAAGAAGCATAAAGTTTACGCGTTAATATAGCTAAGTCTTGTGGGCTAATTAATGAATCTAAATTATTACGACGACCAAAATTCAGTAAATTTCGATAACCTGTCATCATAGTCTGTAATAATATTTCATGTATTTCCCGAACTTGTTCAATTTTCCATGTATTGCTAGCATCTAATTTAGCTATGAGCTCTTTACTCCATCCCCATTGTTTGACTAACTCATCTAGAATTTTTCGACGCCATGATGGTAGACAAGTTGGTACTGATAGTTTTTCATTAACTTTTAAATAAAAACACGTTCTAATAAGTTCTAATCGAGCAAAATCTTTAATTTCAATGAGGTAATTTGTTAACCTTTGCAAAAGCATATAATATGAATCTAAATAGCAACCTTGATAAATTTCTGCCTTTTGAATAGAACTACGCATCTCATAAGCGATTGGTTTATTTTCTGGATAAATCCACGAGTAAGCTTCAAGTAATAAAGTTTTCAAAACAGCTTTAAATGGAGAATCAATACTTTTATAGAGTTGCCACAAACTAGCACCAAAATATTCTTCCGCCGATAATCCCGTTAATGGCCCAAAATCGATCCATTCATCACGAATGATAATATTCTGTTCGACTAATGCTTGAACACATTTTTCATAAGTCGGATATTTTGTGTTATTAATAGTTAAATTGCTAGGCACGGCAAACCATAATAATAACTTACCTGCCAATAAGTTAGCCGAACGATAAAATTCTTCTAACAATAATATATGTTGAGCCGAACCGCAATTTTCACCAATTAAACATTCATGATGCTTATTAATAAAACGATCGACATCTACTACAAATAAGGTTAACTTAATTCCTAATTCATCTGCCCATTGTTCAATTAGACGGCATTTTTTTTGTAAAGATGATTTTCTGTTGGCAGATAAATTATTTTCAATACAAATCCATATATCCAAATCTGATGTAATTGATTGTCCAATCGAACATGTGCTTCCCATTGAATACAAGGCTGAAATATCAGATTTATCGGTTGTCAGTGGAGTAATGAAATTAAAATCATTTTGCAATTGAGTGGAAACGGTTTCAGAAATTTGATAACAAGCAATACCCTTAGGCATATCTTCATTTAGATAACCTGGAAGGTTGGGATCATGAAAATGAAAAAAAGCCGGCAGAAATGAAAAAACATGTTGAAATTCTTCTGACATAGCATTCAGAGCACGTTCATGCTTCAGTAAAGCAAGATCTTTAAGTTGTTTTTTTATGTTGTTAATATAATATTGCATGGCATTATTCAAGTAAAACACGTGTACTACTAACAAACAATTTCAATCTAACATTTTCTTATTATAACGTAAATAGAATGTTAAATTAAAAAATAAAATAAATATTATGATCACATTAGAAAAAATATCGGATATTTTGAAAACCACTGAACGTCCTAAACAAATCAAAAATAAAGCAGCTGTGTTAATGCCAATTGTCAAAGTAGATAATCAATTACACTTATTATTCCAAATTCGATCTCAGAAACTTAAGTGGCAGCCTGGTGATATTTGTTTTCCGGGTGGTAAAGTTGAAATAGAAGATATAAACCCTGAACAAACCGCGAAAAGAGAAACTTGTGAAGAATTAGGGATTCCAATCAATGAAATCACTATTTTAGGTCAGTTACCAAAATTTATTGCCTCATTAGGAATGATAATTTATCCGTTTATTGGTAAAATTGATTCTATTAAAAATTTAAAACTAAACATTGATGAAGTTGAAAGCGTTTTTACTGTTCCACTTGATTGGTTTAAAAGAAATCAACCTGTACATGCTACGATGCAAGTTGGACACAAACCAGATAATGATTTTCCTTATAACTTATTACCTAATCGTTCAAAAGACTGGCAAAAAAGATCTGAACATTTAGTTTACTTTTATCAATATAATAATTATATTATTTGGGGTTTAACTGCACAAATAACAAAACAATTTATTAATACTATTCAAAAAGCAATAAAATAAAAAATTAGCTTACTAATTTAAAATATATTTTTACTTTAATTTCTGTTCTTCAGTAATCGTTGTTTTTTAACACAATGTTTCTATAATTTTATCTATTACTATATATTTTTATCAGCTTCGTTAAATCTGAATATTTTAAAATAAACAGCTTTTTTGTTTCTTAGAAAAAACTTTATAACTATAAATTAATTATTAATGTATAGATAACGACATAAATATCTTAGATTTTGAAGGTATACGTATATCTTTACATTATGTTTATGATGGCAAATTAAATACAGCGTTAAAAATTAACTTTAATTGAAATAATTCAAAAAATGAAGGAAATAATCATGAAACGTTTAAATAAATCATCAATTGCACTTGCTCTTTTATTATCATTACCTGTTGCTAATCTTTATGCAGCTGATGCTTTAACTGCGCAAGAAGCAAAAAACTTAATTCCACTTAAAGAAATTTCTGTAACAGGTAGATATTTACAAGCTGAAAATGCAGCAGATGATATTTCTCAAGCTGCCGATGAAGCTGGTGCTAAGTACTATTATATCAAATCAATTGAAAATGCAATGACTAATAATTCAGCTGATAGTGCCATTGTTTATGCTGATATTTATCAATCCAATCAACCTGTCGCAGTTATAAAAAAAGAAGTTACAAAAAATGGTGTTGTTCTATATCCACGAGCTAAAGCTCTTTATTATCTCCCATTTGAAGTTATCAAATTTAAAGGTAATTACAATAATACTGCTGAAGTAATGAATGATGCGAGTAAATTGGCCGCAGAAAAAAATGCATATGCATTTTATGTTTTCTCTATTGCGCCTTCAGATATCAAAAATCAATCGCAAGAAATTGATGTTGCATTATACAAAAAAGATGCAGTAGTGAGAGATTTTATTGTTTCTAAGGCAATAGAAGGTGAAGATGCTTACGAAATCACAAGCGATGCGTTTAAAACAATGACACCATATAAAACAATCAGTTTCCATGGTTCATTCAACAATACAGCAGAAATCAGCGCTGAAGCTCAAAAATATGCAATTGCCAATGATGCACACTTCTATTATGTTAAAGAAATAACAACAAATTCAGCCAGTACTGCACAAACTGTTTATGTAAATTTATATAAATAGTGAAGTAATTTTTTATATAACTTTCTACGTGAAATATAAACTTAACTACGTGGAAAGTTATATTATCCCCTCCTTACTCTAGTCATAATATTCTTAAATATACATTGTCTTTAAGTGGAAAAGAACATCGATAATCAATATACGATCGACGTATTAGTTGAAGCGACTAAATAACGGAAAAAATGTATGATTAATTTAGTTATGATACTAGGACAAAATTATGAAGAATTGGTAAAATATAAGAAGAAAATCTATGTTTATGGCTGGGGTACCAGGATTCGAACCTGGGCATGGCGGGATCAAAACCCGCTGCCTTACCGCTTGGCTATACCCCAAGAAAAGATAATTATTAAGATTAAATGGTGCGGAAGAAGAGACTTGAACTCATATACCTTACGATAGTAGAACTTAAATCCAGCGCATTTACCAAACTCGTCATATCCGTAGTAAATAATCAATAAAGAGGCATATACTCAAGGATTAAACGGACTAAATCATCTTAAAAAATTATTCAAAAAGTAATGGCTGGGGTACCAGGATTCGAACCTGGGCATGGCGGGATCAAAACCCGCTGCCTTACCGCTTGGCTATACCCCAATAAAGGACAAACTATTAAGATTAAATGGTGCGGGTGAAGGGACTTGAACCCCCACGCCTCACGGCGCCAGAACCTAAATCTGGTGCGTCTACCAATTTCGCCACACCCGCACTGAATACTCCGATAAAAGTACTACCTAATCTTAATGGTGGCTACGACGGGATTCGAACCTGTGACCCCATCATTATGAGTGATGTGCTCTAACCAGCTGAGCTACGTAGCCATCTCATTCGCAACGTCATAACCAACACTGCGAGGCGCATTATGCTTAAGTTCCGGCAAATCGTCAACACTTTTTTTTAGATATTTTGAAAAAAAGCTGTGATCGATTAAGATGCAATCAAATCCGGTTTAATAACAATTCAATTCGCCTTTTTTGTAGTTCAATTTGAATGTCTTTACCAATAAATCCATCCGAAATAATTTTTTGCACATTAACGCTATTAGCTAGTTTATAAGCATTTTCTAAATATTGTGCTTGTGGATAAGATTCTGTTTTAGCCAATGCTTCGCTAGCCAAAACTAATTGATAAAGGTGTTGTGGATTACGCCATACATCAATCCTATTTAGCAAACAAATAATTTGCTCGGCAGTCAATGTTTTTACACACTGGACATCTTTATAGTATTGATTAACCATTATAGCAAGCTTAGTATAGTTATTGGGTGATTTCATTTTATTGCATAATTGTTCAACTGAAAGCATACTTGGTAATTGCGAACATAAAACACTAAAACGAATAGTTAAATCGTGAGTTAATGAAACAGAACGTTTTAGAGCATCGATGACAGTATCAGATAAAGATAACAATGGAAACAATATAGCAAGTGCACCACATTGTTCCAAAACTTTAAAGTAGATTTGAGGATCTGTAGTAGATAAGGCTTTTTCAGTCTCTTTCCAGATACGTTCTGAAGTAAGATAACTAATTTCTCCAGCTAACACCATATCTTTCATCAGATTCATTGTTTCGCTTGCAACAACAAAACCTAATTGGTGATAGCGTGCAGCGAAACGCGCTACTCGCAAAATTCGTAAAGGATCTTCACGGAAGGCGGGAGATACATGACGTAACAACTTACGTTTGATATCATCAACGCCATGGTAAGGGTCAATAATATTACCTTCTTCATCCATAGCAATTGCATTGATGGTAAGATCTCGTCGGATAAGATCTTGTTCTAAAGTAATATCTTTACTAAAATCACAAATAAATCCAGAATAGCCATTACCTGCTTTGCGTTCTGTCCTCGCTAATGCATATTCTTCTTTTGTAACCGGATGCAAAAATACAGGAAAATCTTTACCAACCTGTTGATAGCCTAAAGATAATAATTCTTCCGGTGTCGCTCCAACAACAACCCAATCACGGTCTACACTCAGTAATCCTAATAATCTATCACGAACACACCCACCAACTAAATAAATTTGAGACATTTAACGCATCCAACGATCTTTTTTACGACGAGGCATTATAAATGGTAAAATTAGACCTAATATAAGACCACCACCAGCAACAAGACCGCCATAAGTGAACCAGGTAAGAATAAGATCAACTCGTTTATCATCAACTTGATTTAACATTGAGTCTATCTGAGTTTTCTGCTGTTTGACTTTTTTTTCAAGATCGGCATTTTTATTTTGAAGAGTTTCAATTAATTTTTCCGCAGATTGCAATTTTTGCTCATATTCATTCACTATGATTCGTTGATGTTCATCAACATTATTCACTTTGTCTTGATATTCAGCTAATTTTGCTTCTAATTCGGGAAGGCGTTCTCGATAACTTGGCTCATCATTAAGTTTATTGCTCTCAATCCACGCTATTTTGCCATTATTAATTTGAACTCTTGTGTATTTTCCATCGTCACTTTTTTCAAGAAAAGTCACTTTTTGACCAGCTTTAACTGATCCAGAAAAACCATAATTAGCACTAGGACCACGGCGTAAGTAGATATCCATGTCTTCTGTCACGTATTTATCTGCAGCAATAGCACTAAAAACAAAACCAAGAAAAGAAATTATAATAATATTATGTTTTTTCATCATATTTAATTCAATCCATCCGTTTTTTAACCATGATAACATAAAAAATAAACTTTTCGCACATTCATTTCACAATATATGTCTTGAAAAAAAAGCCATCAACACAAAAAATGAAATCGATTACATTTTTTATGAGATCTTAATCACAAAATAAAAAATTAATCATTTAACTTTAATAGAAATAAAATTATTTTGACAGATAAATAACATAAATTTTGGAGTCATCATGAACTATCGTCTTAAAAACAACCATATAGATGTCCTATTTCGAACAACACCTTATGCTGAACTTAGCTATTTTGGTAAGCGATTACAAAACATTCAACTTGAACAACTGGAAATATTAACTCCTGCTGTTCCTAACGCTCGTATTGATGTTGACGTTCCTTTTACTCTATGTCCTGAAGAAGGTTTGGGTAATTTTAGTACACCGGGACTTGAAGGCCATCGCAATAATAAAGATTGGTCTCCTGTTTTTATCACCAAAGAAGTAATTCAAAAAGAAAATGAAATTACCATTATAAGTGAAGATAATATTGCTAACCTACGTTTCATCAGCCATTTTATTTTAGATAACAGCGGCGTATTACAATGCCAAAATAGTTTAATTAATTTAGATGATGAGCCTTATCAGGTCAATCGTTTATCAATCACTCTCCCCTTACCTGAGAGAGCGCAAGAGTTAATGGCCTTTAGTGGACGTTGGATTAAGGAGTTTTACCCTCATCGTATAAAAATCGAACACTGTGGGTATTTGCAGGAAAACCGTCGTGGACGCACTTCGCATGAATATTTTCCGGGTATGGTAGCTGGCACCGAAGGTTTTAAAGAACAATCTGGTGAAGTATGGGGTATTCATTTAGGTTGGAGTGGAAACCATCGAATCCAAGTAGCCGTAAAAAGTAATGGTAAACGTTTCATACAAGCTGAAGCCTTATATATGGCAGGTGAAATAACATTAGCTACAAACGAATCGATTTCAACACCATGGTTATATGCAACTTATAGTGATCAAGGCTTGAATCAGATGAGTCAGCATTTTCATGAGTTTTTACGTGGTAACATTATTAAATTTAGCCAAAATAAACCTCGTCCAGTCCATCTTAATACTTGGGAAGGCATCTTTTTTGATCATAATCCAGATTATATTATGCAAATGGCGTCCAAAGCTGCACATATGGGGGTTGAACGATTTATTATTGATGATGGCTGGTTTGGTAAACGTGACGATGATTATCAAGCATTGGGAGATTGGTATTTGGATAAACGGAAATATCCAAACGGATTAGAGCCCGTAATTAAACATGTTAAAGATCTGGGCATGGAATTTGGTATTTGGGTTGAACCTGAGATGATTAATAAAAATTCTGATCTTTATCGTGCTCATCCTGATTGGCTACTTGAACTGAAAGGTTATAATCAGCCTGAAGGTCGTCATCAATATTTACTCGATTTACAGAATCCAGCGGTTTTTGAATATTTGCTTGAAAGATTGACTTGGTTGCTTGGAAGCTATGACATTGACTATATAAAATGGGATATGAATCGTGAAATAGTGCAAGCAGGTCATAATGGTAATCCAGCGATTGTTGGACAGACCGAAGCGTTATATCGTTTAATTGATATTTTACAAGAAAAATTCCCTCATGTTGAAATTGAGTCTTGTTCATCTGGCGGAGGACGTATCGATTATGAAATATTAAAACGTACTCAACGTTTCTGGACATCGGACTCTAACGATGCATTAGACCGCCAAATCATTCAACGTGGCATGAGTTACTTCTTCCCTCCTGAGGTCATGGGCGCTCATATTGGTGGTGCTTTATGTCATACTACATTTCGCGAGTTACATATGAATTTACGAGGTTTAACTGCCCTATTTGGACATATGGGCGTTGAACTTGATCCTGTTAAAGAATCTGAAAAGGAACAAAAAGAATTTGCTCATTATATTAATTTACACAAACAATTGCGTCCATTATTACATAGCGGTAATAGTGTGCGTTTGGATGTTGATGATCCTAATGCAATGCAAAGTTATGGTGTTGTAAGCAAAGATAAAAAAGAAGCTGCTTTCATTATTGCTCAATTGACATTACCAACCTATGCATTGAGTGGCAATTTACGATTGACGGGTTTGTCAGCTGATAAACAATATCATATAGAAATTCTTGATATGCCAGATAATATTGATCCAAAAATCAGTGGTCATGTGATGAAAATATTACCTATGTGGATGCAAACGAAAACAACAGTTTCTGGCGATTGGTTAATGAATATAGGATTACCATTACCCGTGCTCGATCCTGCAACGGCTATGCTGATAAAAATCACATCCAAATAAATCAAAAAAAACACAAAAAAACTATATTATTTAACAAAAAATGGGGATGAAAGTATTCATTCCCTTTAATAACATGTTAAATTTGAAATGGTTCGGCAAATAATACAATGATTGGCAAATAAAAATTTTTCTATTATTATAAGGTTTTATCTCATATGTTCAGTACCAAACAGACTGAATTAGTTAGAAGATATAAAAATATTTCAAGTATCGGTTCCCTCCCCCCTTTGCGAACCACTTTTGCTTTAATCGTCGGTAAACTACAATATTTTATATGGATAAACTTTAAGTAATATGGATATAAATTTTAAGTAGTAATATCAAATTAAAAGGAAGTTTTATGGTGACAATAAAAGACGTTGCACAATTAGCCAATGTTTCAGTTGCAACAGTATCTCGTGTTATCAATAATGCAAACAATGTTAGCAATAATAAGCGTGAGATTGTTAAAACTGCTATGGAAAAATTGAATTATTATCCAGATGCAAATGCTCGTGCTTTATCTCAACAAAATTCAAAAACCATTGGTATTATTGTCGCAGACGTTTCGGATCCTTTTTTTGGTGCTATGGTCAGTGCGGTTGAAAAAGTAGCTTATCGAACAGGGCATTTTTTATTGATAGGTAATGGTTATCACAATGAAAAAAAAGAATATAATGCTATTACCCAATTAATTGAGCATCGCTGTTCTTCGTTAGTGGTTCATGCAAAAATGCTTTCCGATAGTACCTTAATAAGATTGATGCAACAAGTTCCAGGAATGGTATTAATTAATCGTATAATAAAAGGTTTTGAAAAACGTTGCATTGCACTTGATGACCGCTATGGTTCTTACTTAGCTGTAAAACATCTAATTCAAAATGGTCATACCAACATTGGTTATTTATGTTCAAATCATGACATATCAGATTCATCCGACCGCTTACAAGGATATAAAGATGCGCTTTTAGAACATGATATTGACATCAATGATAACTTGATTGCTATTTCCTCACCAAATGAAATAGGCGGTGAACAAGCTATGATGTCCCTTTTAGAGCGCAATCGTCAAATTACGGCCATTGCCTGCTATAATGACTCAATGGCAGCAGGTGCTATTTCTGTGTTATATGATAATGATATAAAAATTCCATCAGATATTTCTATAATTGGTTTTGACGATTTATTACTTGCTCGGTATTTACATCCCAAATTGACAACTATCCGGTACCCATTGCAAACTATGGCTGAGCAAGCTGCTGAACTGGCATTATGTTTAGCAAAAAAAGAAATTCCACCCGCCAATTTAATTAATGTTTTTACTCCAACTTTAACCAAACGATATTCTGTTAACAAAATTAAATAATGGTATTGGATAATAAAAAATGTCGAAAATACTATAGATTAAGTGTTTTCGACATTTAACTATTTTTTAGAAACTATTATTTAAAACCAAACTTCAGTTTGCACACCAAAGCTAATTTGATTATCCTTACCATTAAAGTCAAATTTACTAATTTCATTTTGCAATGACTCTATATATGAAACATAGAAACGTATATCAGGTCTTGATGTTAAAATACTTTTACCAACTTTAAATGAGTGGAAAAGCGTTGTTTTAAAACCCTCTTCATTATAGTTTTTACCTTTGACTTTATTTTTTTGTTGAAAATAACCTAATTCAATGCCACTTTGATTATAATTATCCCATATATAAGCAGGTCTTATTGCTGATTTAAAACTCGAAAAATCCGTATGAGCCAAATTAAGATCATATGAGTAAACATCTGTTCCTGTCGTCATCGCAATTGCATGAGCCATAATAACTTTATCGGCTAGATAAGCTTCACCTTCAGATACCAATCGATAAGCTTTTCCTCCTGTGTGAGTACCGATGTAATCATTATCAGCATTAGCTGCAAATTCAGGATTATTCGTATTAATATTAGCCAATTGTGAAGCAACAGAATTGGTTGCTATTTGTAAAGTCCATTGATTAAATCCACCAAAGAAATTATTTTGCCTTAAAACAAAACTTCCCAGCCAAGCATTTTTTACACTCACACTATCTTGAATTTTGGATTTATTGGGTGCAGAATAACGTCCGTTAACGGCAAAAATTGCATCTTGCCATAAAGGAATATCTCGATAGCGAAATTCAACTTCATTCAAATCGACTTCTTCTCGTTTCGTTACGGTTTGTACTCCAGTATTACCACCATTTATAATTTTAACTTGTTTAACATTGACATCTGCTCTCACAAGCGCTAAATCAAGTTTCCCCACTCCAATTCCAAGATCCTCGATACCTATACCCCCCCCCGCCGGTGTTTTTTGTGTTTTCCAATCTAACATTTGGATTTCATTATAAGGAAGTGAATGTTTTCCTACCCATAAATTTGCATTAGGAAATCCAGGTACAAAACCTTTGGTAGATAAGTAAATATCTGAAAACTGCATAATATTGTCATCTTGAGTATTAAATAAACCAGCAGCTTTATTAGTTGCTACATTACCATCAATCATAACAATGGCATCAACTCTATGACTATCTTCATCATAAACTTTTTGTTTAAAAACAAGATCGTACCAACCTCCATATTCATTACCAAACCTACCTAATGCACCTTCAGCATAATTTTTTGGTTTACCATTTTGGGAAGTAGACCAACCACCACGAAAATAACCATTAAATGAAAAACCGATTTCGTCTTTGATGAAATCTTTAAATTCTGACAGAGTAAAAGCATTTTTTAGTGGTTTTATTTGTGATGTTATATCTGCATTATCACTTGGCTTGATATCATTAACTATAACGATTTGATTATTGGATGCCTGATTTTGTTGAACAACAGATTTAGAATTAATGTGGGTTTGAATTTGGGTTTGTTTTAATACTGGGGTTTGAGTTGAAAATTGAGTTGAAGTTTTAACTAAAGCACTACTTTGTTTTTTCAATACTTTTTGCTGATTGTTAATTACAATCTGTTGTTGTTGAATATTCTTATTTAATTGTGCTAGCTGTTTATTCGATTCAATCACTTGTTTTTTTAAATCTATGGATTCTTGAGAAAGTGCTAATAATTTTTGTTCTAATAAAGATATTCTTGCTTCTAACTCTTCTTGAGTAGCAGCAAAAGAGTGTTGTACTGAGCACAAGCCAAGTAAAGTAATTAAAACAATTCTTTTAGGTTTGACGTTAAATACAGCTTTAGTTAAATATTTCATTTTTCCTACTCATTATTGTATAGAGATTAAAGAAGCCTCATAAACTTGAGACAAAAAAAAACCTAAAAAATAGCAATAACTATTTTTTAGGTTTTGCCCATAATATTACGGTAGCAATCCAATGCTTAATAAATAAGCTTATTTAATATAACGAATAAAATTGATTATTAACAATATAAATCTACACAATGTGATATATATCACATTAAAATTGCATTTATTATTCAATTTCCTTTTTTAAACTAATCAAAAAATATTAATGTAATCGATTACACAAAGTGTTAACTTGATCACTTAAATAAAATAAAAACGATTTATAATAAATATTAAAGAGCCAGATTAATAAATGAAATAGTAAATAATTGATAAGTTGAACAAAAAGGAGAAAATAATGAATCTTTGTTTCAGTGAAATTATCAATCGATCGGATTGGAATAATTTATCTATTTTAAGTGTTAATCGACTTGATACCCATCCCAAATTTAATAGTTGGAGAGATAAACAACACGCTAAAAATAATAGTGATTCAGATGCAATATTATCACTCAATGGTGATTGGTTTTTTAGTTATTTTAATACTCCAAAACAAGTACCTGAATCATGGTTGGAAAAAGAACTTGATAATACCACTATTCCTGTTCCATCAAATTGGCAATTTTATGGTTATGATGCGCCAGTTTATACAAATATTCGTTATCCTTTTCCTTATAATCCTCCTTTTGTTCCTGAAGATAACCCCACTGGCTGCTATTCTCGCTATTTCAAAATTGATAAGAAATGGTTAAATCACGGAAATACAAGAATTATATTTGATGGTGTCAGCGCAGCATTTCATCTTTGGTGTAATGGTAAATGGGTTGGCTATTCACAAGATAGTCGCATTGCTGCAGAATTTGACTTGACTCCTTTTTTAAAAAATGGTGAAAACCGAATTGCTGTATTAGTTTTAAAATGGTGTGATGGTAGTTATTTAGAAGATCAAGATATGTGGCGTTTGAGCGGCATTTTCCGTAGTGTTTCATTACTTAACAAGCCAAAAGCACATTTAAGTGATATTCATATTAAAACGGCACTTGATGCTTGCTATCAAAATGCCACATTAACATTACAAGTTGACGTAAAATATCAAAGCGAGACGGATAGGCTAGATGTTGGCATTGAATTATGGCAAAAAGATAAACTTATCGTTGAACAAACACAACCAATCGGAACACCTTTTATTGATGAAAAAGGTGGATACAATGACCGAATGACATGCAATATTCCCATCACTAAACCACAATTATGGAGCGCCGAAACTCCAAATCTTTACCGAATCGTTGTTAGTTTAAATCATAATAAATCTGGCTTAATTGAATCAGAAGCTTATAACATCGGTTTTCGAACTGTTGAAATCAAATATGGTCAGCTCTGTTTGAATGGTAAACCCCTTCTTATTAAAGGGACTAATCGTCACGAATTCTATCCTGACCTAGGGTATGCTGTTACTAAACAAGCCATGTTGGATGATATTAAATTAATTAAACAACATAACTTTAATGCTGTACGTTGCAGCCATTATCCAAACGATCCGCGTTGGTATGAACTTTGTGATCAATACGGTCTATATTTAGTTGATGAAGCCAACATTGAATCACACGGCATGTTCCCTATGTCTCGTTTGTCGGACGATCCTCGTTGGTTAGCGGCTTATAGTGAAAGAGTCACCCGAATGGTACAACGCGATCGTAATCATGCAGCTGTAATTATTTGGTCATTAGGAAATGAATCTGGACATGGTGCAAATCATGATGCACTATATACATGGATAAAAAGCTATGATCCTACTCGCCCAGTACAATATGAAGGTGGAGGTGCCAATACCAAAGCCACTGATATTATTTGCCCTATGTATGCCCGTGTTGAACAAGATCAACCTCATCCTAATGTTCCCAAATGGGCGATAAAAAAATGGATATCCATGCCAGACGAAAACAGGCCTCTCATTTTATGTGAATATGCTCATGCAATGGGAAATAGTTTAGGGGCATTCTATAAATATTGGCAAGCCTTTAGACAATATCCCCGTCTACAAGGTGGATTTATTTGGGAATGGGCCGATCATGGTATTCGTTGCCATACCAAATATGGCAAAAGTTATTGGACCTATGGTGGTGATTTCGGTGAAGCGTATCATGATAGGCAATTTTGTTTAGATGGTTTGGTTTTTCCTGACCGCATACCGCATCCAAGCTTAATTGAAGCTAAAAAAGTACAACAACCATTTCAATTTAAACTTGTTAGCCAAAAACCATTAGTTATCGAAGTGAAAAGTGAATATCTATTTCATACTACAGACAATGAAACATTGGAATGGGAATTACTGATAGATGGCAAAAAGCAACAAAGTGGTAAAGTTAAACTCAGAATATCACCTAACAATATCATTAATCTCAAACTTATTGAAGACATTGGTAATAATTTTGAAGGTGAAGACTTACACTTATCACTTAAAGTCATTCAAAATAGAGCTACCAAATGGTCGCCAGCAAAACATATCGTAGCTTGGGAACAATTTAAATTGACCAACAGTTTTATTCCACAATTGGCATTTAGCAAAAATAAAAAATTACTAAAATTAACTGAAAATAATAATGCTTTTAATATCAATTGGAAAAATCAAAGTTGGCAAATCAGCAAAAAAACGGGACAATTAAGCCAATGGGTTAAAAACAAGAAACCATTACTGGCCAGTGCACTTACTGATCAGTTTATTCGTGCACCAATTGATAATGATATTGGTATTAGCGGTGATTTCAACAGTAATAATAACCCTTATGCCTGGATTGAACAGTGGAAGGCAGCGGGTTATTTTGATCTAAGCCACCAATGTTTGGCAATCAAAGCATCACAATCCAGTGATTATGTTATCATTGAAGCCCTACACAACTACTCAGTGAAAAAACGCAAAGTCATTCAAAGTAAGTGGTTATATCAGTTTGATCAAGATGGTAAGTTAACTATCTCAGTTGAAGTAGATATTGCCAATGACATGCCTGCTCCCGCTCGTATTGGTTTGATGTATCAATTGAAAGAGATACCAGAACAGGTAAACTGGCTAGGATTAGGACCTCATGAAAATTATCCTGACCGAAAGACCTCTGCTATTTTTGGTGATTGGTCATTACCATTTGCAGAACTTTATACGCCTTACATTTATCCTTGTGAAAACGGCTTACGTTGCGATGTTAAACAATTAACTGTTAATGACATGACGATAATGGGTCATCAATTTAAATTTAACATCAACCAATATGGAACTAAACAGTTGATGGAAAAAAAACATCGTCATTTATTAGAGCCTCAAACATGCGCCTATGTCAGTATAGATGCTTATCATATGGGCATTGGTGGAGATGATTCATGGACACCTAGTGTACATCCAGAATTTTTACTAACAGATAAACATTATCGCTATCAATTGATTTTTACATGTTAATAAACGAAGATTGTACGACTAAAGTTAGGCACAGTTTATTTGTGCCTAAATTTTAGATAATTAAAAGGTTAATATTTCTTCACCTTCAAATAATTGATCGAGTTTTTCAATAAACTCTTGCTTAGGTTGATGATAAAAAATGCCATTATCAGGCATACCCCGTAAAAAGAGATAATATACCCCACCAAAATGAGTTTGAAATTGATAATTGGATAGTCTACTTCGCAAAAATCGATGCAATGCTAAACTATAAAGTTGATATTGTAGATCATAACGATGTTCTTCCATCACTTTTTTCAGTGCACGTTGCCCATAATAATCAATATTATCACCTAACCAATTTGACTTATAATCGACCAAATAATATTTTCCTTTAAATTCAAAGATTAAATCAATAAATCCTTTCAACATACCTTGAACCGTATCAAAGGATAATTCAGAACGCGATTGAGACAAATCATCATATTTTTTACACAAAGAATCCAATTGTTGGCAAGTTACAGATTGACGTATAGGTAAATAAAATTGTAACTCGTTTATGCATCTACCCATCAATATTTTTGATAAGTTTAACCCAGGTAGACCAAGGTCAGTCGCCAATACTTGCCTCATCCAATTGGCAATCGTGTTATTCCAATTAGAATTAAGATTAAGCTTTTTCACCATTTGTGCACATAATTCATCAATATTATCGGGTGAGATCTGTTCCATAATGCTGTGCATTAATGTACCTACATATGCCCCTTTAGGGAAATGGTGAATGTTGTAATTTGATATTATTGCCTCTTTACTATCCGATTCTGGTTGCGACTCATCCCAATCATTGATGATATCAAGATGATAAGTTAAGACACCTTCATCATGGCGTTGCAATTCAGTATAACTGGTCACTCGCCAACAGTTTGAAAGCTTACGCTTAAAAACGTTAGCGGATAATGTTGGAGCGGATAACATAGGTGGCACATAACGTTGCCCGTCAATTGGCAATTGAACATCAATTAAGTTTGCCAAACTACTAATAGCTCTTAAGTCATTTTTCAAAAGATGATTAATGGCTGTCTGGTTTTTTTTCAAAGAAGCAAGACCGATGCTGCAATGATAAACTGATCGCGTCATGGCAACATATAATAAACGTAAATCCTCGGCAAGGCGTTCATCTTCAATTTGTTGCTTAATTTCATCCGTTAATAACCATGCATAACTTAGTTTATAATCATTATCTTTATCATGATAAAATTGATTGTTAGATGATCGATACATTGAAATAAATGGTAACCAAACAATTGGAAATTCCAAACCTTTTGATTTATGTATCGTTATGATTTTAACTAGGTTATCATCACTTTCGAGACGCTGTTCGTGATTTTCTATATTAAGGTCAGGATTCACTATTTGTTTGGTCAACCAACGTACTAAAGCATGTGGGCTGTCTAATTCATCTGCAGCTTCTTGAAGCAATTCGCCTAAGTGCATTAGATTAGTTAAAGTACGCTCCCCATCTTGACGTGCCAAAATATTTTCAGCTAAATGACGTCTTTTCATCATACGGCGTAACATCACTAATACACCATAGTATAACCAAATCACTTGGTATTGTTTAAACTCTTCAACCAAACTTTCCCATTTATCCTGATCCTCTGTAATTTGCTCAAGTTCAGTCATTGTTTGACCAAATAATGATGTCATTAAGGCTAACCGTAGTGTTGATTCATTCTCTGGCATTAATACTGCTTGCAACAAACAAAGTACATCTTTTGCCTCACTTGATGAAAAAACACTATTATGATTTGATAGGTAGACACTTTTAACACCAGAAACGGCTAATTTCTGTTGAATAATTTCAGCTTCACGTCCGGTCCGCACTAAAATAGCAATATCAGAGGTCATCACCGGACGTTGTTCATGATTATCACTTAATACTGAAGAATTTGATAATAAACTTACTATTTGTTGAGCACAGCAGCTTGCCATGTATTGTTGATAATCCGCATTTGTTGAAACACTTTCAGGCAATAGATAAGCAGTTAATGCTGACACTTCTTTTTTATTGATTAATAATGATCTTTTCCGATTTCTTTCTGCTGCTTGCATTGGTAAAAAAGGAATTTCATCAAATACAAACGGTTTATCGTGATTGGCAAATAGTTGATTAACTGCATTCACCATTGAAGCTGAAGAACGTTGGTTTACATCCATCGTATAATGATTTTCACCTGTCGATCGCTTAGCTTCTAAATAAGTGAAAATATCAGCACCACGAAAACTATATATAGCTTGCTTTGGATCACCAATAAATAACAGACCGCAATCAGAATGCTGGCTATCGTAAATACGATTGAATATTTGATACTGTAATGGGTCGGTATCTTGGAATTCATCAATTAAGGCTACACAATATTGTGAAGCAATACTTTGCGCTAGTCGTTTACCATTTTTTACATACAAAGCACGATTAAGTTGCCAAATCAGGTCATCAAAACTTATAGCACCCTGTTTGAGTTTTTCTTTATAGATGCCTTTTTGGATAACACCGACAATATCCATTAAAATTTGGCTGCGTAAATTAAGTGGTTGTTGATAAAGTAACTCAATTTTTGCAAAAATACAGTGATAAGGAGCCTTCTTGCCATCTTTAGTTTTTTCGATTAATACGGATTGGCAAAATCTTTCAAGTTCATTGGGTAATTCAAACGTCTGGGTTGGTTGATTGGCCCATGTGGTGACTTTGTTTATCCAATTAGGTAAGTTACGGCTACTATAAGATTGTTTACTAATGCCTGATTGGGTAATAATCTCGGTTAATTCGTTAACCGCAGCTAACCATGATCGTTTTACCTCTTCAATCTGGTTAAAGTTATTCTGGTAAAATGTGTTAATCATATCGCTGATATCAGGATCAGCCTCATTATTGTTTTTTAATTCTAAAGTTAAATACGGCTTAATGTCTTTTAATAATGTGGCAGGATCTTGCCAAGTGCCGATGACTAAGTAAGCAAGAGATTTATCAAGTGGCGTAAAGTAATGACGCCAAAAGTCTTGTGCTACACGTAATTGCAGTTGATATTCATCAGCCATGAGTGTTTGTTCAAATAACACTCCTGATTCAAAAGCATGACTGGTTAATATACGTTGACAAAAACTATGAATAGTATAAATAGCGGCATCGTCCATTGATTGTTGAGCATCAGTAAGTTTTTGCACCGCAAACTTGCGATCATCGATTATTTCAATCAGTTTTTGATAAATAGGATCTTGATGATATCCCTGAAGTAAACCAAGCCTTAATTCTTGAATATTTTGTCGAATACGTGAACGTAATTCTTGCGTTGCCGCCTTAGTAAAAGTTACAACTAGGATTTGATTAACGTCAAGTGGCTTTGGATAACTATTTTGACCAATACCAAGTAATAACCTTAGATAAATAAAAGCGAGTGAATAAGTTTTACCTGTTCCGGCCGATGCTTCAATTAAGCTTCGACCGGTTAAAGGTAGATCAAAAAGATTAAGTTTTTTTACTGAACTTGCTGAAACCATTCAAGCTTTCCTACAGCATCTAATGTTAGCTCAATACAAGCAATAGCAGCAGTTGGGAACATAGGAGGTGGGACCTGCGGACAAAGTTCATTAACAACATATCCCACTAATGGCAGATGCGATACAATAATAACATTTGTTAAACCATTAGATAACAATACTCTAATTAAATCAACGATATGTGATGAGCTACCACTGGGTACTAAGCATTTTTCAGTTTCGACCTTTGTCACGTGGACATAAGTTGATAATCCGGACAATGTTTGCTGAGCACGTAAATAAGGACTCACTAAGGCTAAATCGAAGTTAAAATTTTGTTCTTTAAGCCATATACCAACTTTTTTAGACTGTTCAATACCATAATCAGTCAGAGTGCGACTTGAATCAGATGAAGCAGAAAATCCTGCTTCACCGTGTCTCATAATACAAACTTTCATTAATCTATTATTAACGTAATTTTAATTGGAAGATCATGCATTCTGCACCACAGCAAAAAGTAAATGTTGCTGATAATTTAAAACCATCATCAACTTTCTCAATATTACTGTTAATTTCACAAGGTTCTGTTTCAACAGTTTTTGCAGCTTGGGTCAATGATGCCAATTTAGCTTGTGCTTCTGATTCTGTTGCAAAGACATGTTCGTACTCAGCGCTGCAATTGTCATTATCAATAATTGTACCAACATCTACACAACAACACGCTGGAGTTTCGTTCGCTTTACATTTGTTTAAAGAATCTGTCATGCTATACCTCTGTTTACCGATTGATTTCGTTAATAGTATACTCTTAATCATAACTTAGGGCAAAATGTAAAAATTTTTATCACAACTGAAATTTTTGGCATATATTAAAACTTTATTTTTATTTTTCTCAATTAATTAAATAATATGATGCAACAAAATAATTACGTCCGAAAAATGGCAATCTTAGTTGCCGCAACGTTCTTTATGGAAAATCTAGACGCTACGGTGATCACTACTGCAATACCTGCAATGGCAAAATCATTTTTAACGAATCCTCAAGACTTATCTATTGGTATTAGTGCCTATATGCTCGCGCTTACGATTGGTTTACCCGCAAGTGGCTGGATAGCAAATCGTTTTACAGCCTATCGAATCTTTTCTATTTCGATTGTATTATTCATGTTGGCGTCAATATTGTGTGCTTTATCGACTAATTTAACTATGTTTACTATCGCAAGATTAATACAAGGTTTAGGTGGATCTTTAATGGTACCTGTAGGCAGAACCGTTGTATTAAGCCGAACTGAAAAACAGCATTTAGTTAGTACCATTTCGATTCTAGTTTGGCCAGGATTAATTGCACCACTGATGGGGCCAATTATTGGTGGATTCTTTGCTCAATATCTTACTTGGCACTGGATATTTTTTCTTAATATTCCATTAGGCTTTATTGCTCTATTTTTCGCCCATCGACTTTTACCGAAAGATCGACCTGAAAAGCGTTCATTTGATAGTGTTGGATTTATCGCCTGTGGATTAGGTCTATTACTGTTTGTTTATGGGCTTGAAATGATTTCTCACTCAAATAGTCGTCTTTGGCTTGCTCTCGGCAGTTCCTCTGCCGGTAGTTTAGTCTTAATCTTTGCCTATTATCATCTCACGCATACTCAATACCCATTAATCAGTCTGTACGCTTTTTCAAAACGCACATTTAAAATGACTTTTTTGGGCGGATCATTAACACGAATTAGCTTAAACACCGCACCATTTATTTTACCACTGATGTTCCAAGTCGGTTTTGGATGGTCGCCATTAACTACCGGTTCATTACTGCTTTCACTATTTGCGGGTAATATCATCCTCAAAACCGTTAATACCCCTTTAATTCACAAGTTTGGATTTCGTAAAATTCTTATCGTTAATGGTCTATTACTTTCATTCAGTTTTGTATTGTGTGCCTTTTTCACTTCAGAAACACCAATCATCTGGATTATATTGGTGCTATTTTTTTCTGGTGGTGCACGTTCTATCCAATTTACCACGATCACAACACTTAGTTTTTCTGAAATTGATAAAAACGAAATACAAAGCGCCAATATATTATCAACCATTATTCAACAATTGAATAACGTACTTGG
The DNA here is from genome assembly GCF_026537125.1 of Gilliamella sp. B2828. Classification (NCBI taxonomy): domain Bacteria; kingdom Pseudomonadati; phylum Pseudomonadota; class Gammaproteobacteria; order Orbales; family Orbaceae; genus Gilliamella; species Gilliamella sp. B2828. Next base: position 306,807 of record NZ_JAFNMU010000001.1, on the reverse strand, counting down.
TATTGTTTTAAGTGCATTATTCCTTTTTATTGCTTCCAGCTATAATGAACATAGTCAAACAGGTTTAATGGTTGAAGATTTTCGACTAGCCTTGTTTATGGTAGTAGGAATGACTTTAATAGCGATGATTGACTTTATCACCTTACCAAAAGGTGCAGGCAATAATCTAAAAGAAAAACAATAAAAAACCTCTACCATATGGCAGAGGTTTACAAGCATCAAAACACAATGTATTAAAATTTAGGTGCTGCTGGACGACCACGTTTTTTAGTGAAATTTTTGCTGTCGCCTATATCAGATTTTGTGCTTTTGCGACCACGCTTAGTTTCCGTAGCTTTGCCACTAATAAGGCTCATCTTCATTGGTTGATTAAGCACTCTTACTTTTTCAAAATGATTTAAGATATCTTTAGGCATACCTTTTGGTAGTTCAACAGTTGAATAAGTTTCATAAAGTTTAATATTACCAATATATCGACTACTAATATCTGCTTCATTCGCAATTGCACCAACAATATGACGTACTTCAACACCGTTTTCTTTACCCACTTCTATACGGTACATATCCATTTCACCCACATCACGGCGTTCACGACGTTTTGGTGTTTCACGATTATCCCCACGCAAACGACGTTCACCACCACGACTATCTCGATCGCGCAATTCACGTGATGGTTTGAATACTGGATCTGGAGGTAAAATTAATGGACGCTCACCTTGAGCTAACCTTAATAAAGCAGTCGCAATGGTTTCAAGATCTGCCCCACTGTCAGCTTGTATTTGTGATAACAAAGTTTGATACTGTTGTAAATCGCTACTATCAAGTTGTTTTTGAACTTGCTCAGTAAACTTCGCTAAACGACGTGCTTCAAGTAGCTCTTTTGAAGGTAATCCCACTTCAGGAATTGGTTTTTTAATTGTTTGCTCAATATTTTTAAGCAAACGACGTTCACGACTATCAACAAATAAAATTGCACGACCAGCACGTCCTGCTCGCCCTGTTCGCCCAATACGATGAACATAAGACTCTGAATCTAAAGTAATATCATAGTTGATAACTAAGCTAATACGCTCAACATCTAAACCACGAGCGGCAACATCGGTTGCAATCAAAATATCTAAACGACCATTACGTAATCGATCTAAAGTTTGTTCACGTAACTGTTGTGTCATATCACCATTTAAAGCCGCACAACTGTAACCATGTTTTTCAAGTACTTCGGCCACATCCAATGTCGCTGATTTTGTGCGAACAAAAATAATCGCAGCATCAAAATCTTCAGCTTCCAAAAAGCGAACAATTGCTTCATTTTTTCTCATACCACGAACAAGCCAATAGCTCTGATCGATATCTGGTGCAGTTTGGTTAGTCCCTTTGATTTGTACCTCTTTAGGGTTATGCATAAATCGTTTAGTAATACGGCGGATTGGCGCTGGCATTGTTGCTGAAAATAGTGCTGTTTGATGATCTTCAGGAATCGTCGCCATGATGCTCTCAACATCATCAATAAAACCCATTCGTAGCATTTCATCAGCTTCATCAAGCACTAATCCTTTAAGATTAGAAAGATCTAATGTTTTACGATTTAAATGATCAAGTAAACGTCCTGGTGTACCAACCACAATTTGAGGGCCTTGCTTTAACGCTTTTAATTGAACGTCATAACGTTGACCACCATATAATGCTAATACTTTGATCCCTTTCATATATTTTGAATATTCTGCACAAGCGTCAGCAACTTGAATTGCAAGTTCTCGAGTCGGTGCTAAAACTAAAAGTTGTGGTGCTTTTAGATTTGCATCAATATTCATTAAGAAAGGAATTGAAAACGCAGCAGTTTTACCACTACCTGTTTGTGCCATCCCCAATACATCGTTTCCTTCTAATAATAAAGGAATACATTCAGATTGAATTGGTGATGGTTTGCTAAAACCAAGATCATTTAATGCGTTAAGGATATCCTCAGATAAACCAAGGTCAATAAAAGAAATTTCTTTTGTCATGTAAACTCGCTTAAAAATTTTGAATATACAAACTTAATTTTGGTTAACCATATTAGATACATTGATTAACAAATAACAGTAATCGCTAAATTATTACTATTTCAAACAAAAAAAGTTTATATAAATTTATGCCAGCTCACTAAATTGAAAATTTACAACTCACCCCAATAACTAACTACCGATATTGACTCAACTACGATCCAATGTATACAAAATAAATAAATTTAAAGTTAAATGATATTTATTTAAAAGATGATAAAACTATTTGTATTATCAAATGTTGAGAATATATTTTTTGGCAAATCAGAACTACGCTATAACAATATTTTCACTTTTAAAACTGGCATGACCCATGTTACTTTTCATTTTCTGCAAGTAACTTCATTTCATAGAGCGCCTGTTGATGTTCAACAAAGTTATAAATATTATTAGCTAAAGCATATTTAAATAACATTTTAGCACGCTCGTTGTTACCTTTACTTTGATAATATTTACCTAAATAAAAGTAGGCTTCGCAAAGACGTTCGGCTAGTTGCCGGTTACTTTCAACGCCTTGTTGAAGATTTTGCATTAACTTAGATTCATTAATCTTACCTAAATAAAATGCAATGATATCGCTACTATAAATCGTTTTATCATTCATAAGATCATAACGTTTTTGTAGCTTATTTTGTGCAGCTTTATTATCTATCTCTTTGTCAATTAAATAAAGCCATAAAATTCTTATCGGTTCATTCACATCAAATTGATAGAATTGATGTGCATCGCGTTCTGCTGATTGATAATGACCAGTACGATATAAAGTAATGGCACGATTTAAATAAGCATAAGCATAATTTGGATCAAGTTCTAATGTCGTATTAAAGGACATTAAAGCATTGTCAAAATCCCCTTCACGTAAAGCATAAGTTCCCATGAAATTGTAAATGTCTGGAATTTCAGGATTGAATTCCATCAAGTAACTAAAATCACTTTGCGCAAATGCTTTGAAGCCTAGTGAATCGTAAACAATGCCACGTTGAAATATAAGCTGTATCCGCGTAACTGTATCAATGTCTTTTTGAGATAACTGTTGACTTATTTGTGCAATTTTCAGTTCGTCATCATAGGAGACTTGATCAGGAACAGCAAGCAAAGGCTGAGAATTACAACAACCTGACATAAGAATAATTGCTAATGAAAAGCTAATAATTCTCATCAGGTTGTATTGTCTCATCTTAACTCCTAGTGAATAATTTTTTATTCGGTAGTTTGAGCTGCTTCTGTTGTTGGTTCTACAGCATCTTTCATGCTCAAACGAATCCGACCTTGTCGATCAATTTCTAACACTTTAACATTCACTTCTTGTCCAACTTTTAAATAATCAGAGACTTTTTCAACACGATGATCTGCAATCTGTGATACATGGACAAGACCTTCTTTACCACCAATAATTGATACAAAAGCACCAAAATCAACAATCCGTGTAACTTTACCTGCATAAATTTTGTCAATTTCAACATCTGCAACTAAATTATTAATGCGCGCCATTGCGTCTTTCGCTTTATTGCTGTCTGAAGCAGCAATTTTAACAGTACCATCATCAGTGATTTCAATAGTGGTACCCGTCTCTTCGGTCAAGGCTCTAATCGTTGCGCCACCTTTTCCAATAATATCGCGAATTTTGTCCGGATTGACATTCATGGTATAAATACGTGGTGCAAACTCTGAAATCTCTTGACGAGGTTTATTAATAGCTTGTTCCATCACGCCTAAAATATGTAAACGAGCACCTTTTGCTTGATTAAGCGCAATTTGCATAATTTCTTTAGTGATACCTTCAATCTTGATATCCATTTGTAATGCACTTACACCTTCACGGGTACCCGCTACTTTAAAGTCCATATCACCAAGATGATCTTCATCACCTAAAATATCAGATAAAACGACAAATTTATCGCCTTCCTTCACTAGCCCCATTGCAATACCAGCAACGGAGGACTTAATTGGTACACCAGCATCCATAAGTGCTAATGACGCACCACATACAGAAGCCATTGAAGAAGAACCATTAGATTCCGTAATTTCAGAAACAACGCGAACCGTGTAAGGAAACTCTTCTATACTCGGCATTACAGCTGCAACACCACGTTTAGCTAAACGACCATGACCAATCTCACGGCGTTTTGGTGAACCAACCATACCTGTTTCACCAACAGAATACGGAGGGAAGTTATAATGCAATAAAAAGCGTTCAGTGTATTCACCGGTCAACTCATCAATAATTTGAGCGTCACGTTCAGTACCTAAAGTGGCTGTTACTAATGCTTGAGTTTCACCACGAGTAAATAATGCACTACCGTGAGTTCTAGGTAAGACATTCGTACGAATATCAAGCGCACGAATCATATCTTTTTCGCGACCATCAATACGTGGTTCACCAGCAATAACGCGTTGACGAACGATTTGACTTTCTAAATCAACAATAATATTGATAACTTCGTTTTCATCAAGTTCTTCATCTTTCTCTTTAAGTGCCGCTAATACCTCTTCTTTAATTAAATCGATTTGAGCATAGCGCGCTTGTTTTTCAGTAATTCGATACGCTTCACCTAAGCGATCTTTTGCTAATTCAGAAACAGCATTATAAAGTGCTTCATTTTTAACTGGTGCAACCCAATCCCATTTTTCGCAATTAGTTTTAGTCACAAACTCATTAATATTATCAATGACAACTTGTTGTTGCTCATGACCGAAAACGACCGCCGCCAACATTTGATCTTCAGTTAATAAATCTGCTTCAGATTCAACCATTAAAACCGCACTTTTAGTACCAGCAACCACTAAGTCTAAACGACTTGTCGCTAGCTCTTTTACTGAAGGATTTAAAACAAATTCATCATTTATCAAGCCCACACGAGCTGCACCAATTGGACCATGGAAAGGCACACCAGATAGGCATAGCGCAGCAGAAGCACCAATCATAGCAACCAAATCAGGACTAACATCTGGATTAACTGATACAACCGTGGCAATAATCTGAATCTCATTAACAAAGCCTTCAGGAAATAAAGGACGAAGTGGTCGGTCGATCAAACGAGCAATGAGAGTTTCCCCTTCACTTGGCCGGCCTTCACGTTTAAAAAATCCGCCAGGAATACGCCCAGCTGCATAAGTACGTTCTTGGTAATTAACTGTTAAAGGGAAGAAGTCTTGGCCTTCTTTAACTTTCTTGTCAGCAACAACCGTTACAAATACAGCAGTATCATCCATATTAACCATTACAGCAGCAGTTGCTTGACGAGCCATAATGCCTGTTTCTAAAGTGACGGTATGACGACCATATTGAAATTTTTGATATGTCGGATTAAACAAAATAATGTCCTCTTGTAGTAATTTTGTTGAAGTTTGATATTTTGATAGAGATCAGCACAACTTTAGTTATGATACTTACTTCAACAATGTGGGAATGATCAACAAAAGATTATTTCACTGTCACGACTAATGACAAATCTATAAATTATAGAACTCTCATTAGTCGCGCGAAACATGAGATATAATCTTTTACTTTTCGAACTCAGCATTATATCAGAGCCCTAATTTTTCACAACGAAAAAGAGGCCTAAGCCTCTTTCCTAGTAGATTATAAATTAGCGACGTAAACCTAATTTTTGAATCAGTTGGCTATAACGTTCGAAATCTTTACGACGTAAATAATCTAATAATTTACGACGACTAGATACCATGCGTAACAAACCACGACGACTATGGTGATCTTTCTTATGTTCAGAAAAATGACCTTGTAAGTCATTAATGCGTGCAGTTAAAAGTGCAACTTGAACTTCAGTTGAACCAGTGTCGTTAGTACCACGACCAAAGTCGGCAACGATTTTCGCTTTAGCTTCTACAGTTAGAGACATAATAAACCTCTTAAATTAACATAAAATATGGAATGACCGATCTCTAATTCAGACACTCCTCGATATTCATATACTAGATATATGAATCGTGCGCAATTATACTAGAATTTACTGAAATAGCAATTTGATTTGTTTTTATTGCACTGGCATCATTTAATGGTATAGCCATACTCTTCTTGAATGAGTTTTTTAAGTGCTTCAATATAATTTTGTGCCGAAATACTCAATTGTACTTTTTGAGAGGTAATCCACCCTACTAATATTTTTTCTTTCACTTTGAGCGGTATAGATATAATATCAGAACCATTCAAATCTGTGCTTAATATTCCCGTACTTATAGTATAACCATTTAAACCATGTAGTAAATTGAACAAAGTTGCTCTATCACTAACATGAATACTTTTTTTATGATATACCGTACTCAAAATCTCTTCCGAAAAATAAAACGAATTATACTCACCTTGTTCAAACGATAAGTAAGGATACTCTTCTAAATCATGTAAAGTTAGTAATTTCATATCAGCTAAAGGATGATTAGTACTGATAAATACATGAGGATCCGCTTCAAACAGAGGATTAAAAGTCAGCCGATGCTCTTTTAATAAACGTAAAATGACCTTTTGATTAAAATCATTAATATATAAAATGCCGACTTCGCTACGTAAATTAGCCACATCAGTAATGATATCGTAAGTTCTAGTTTCTCGTAATGTAAACTCGTATTCATCGGTGTGATTTTTTTTAATAAGATTAACAAAAGCGTTGACTGCAAATGCATAATGCTGAGTTGAAATGCTACATAACTGTTTCGATGGTGCTTTTTTAGCATAGTGTTGCTCTAACAGTTCAGCTTGATCCAATACTTGCTTAGCATACCCTAAAAATTCCACACCATCGGTTGAAAGTGAAACCCCTTTTGACGTACGCACAAAAATCTCAATACCAAATTCTGTTTCTAATTCTTTAACGGCAGTTGATAAACTGGGTTGGGTAATATATAAATTTTTAGCCGCTTCATTTATTGAACCTGAGCGGGCAATTTCTAAAATATAACGTAACTGTTGAAGTTTCATAGCATCACTTAATTGATTGTTATAAACAAATCATTTTGCAAAATAAATTCAACTATATACAAAATATAATTACAAGCGCAATAAAAAACTACAGTCCAAAACTCTAATTACACAAAATAGATAAACTAATTTAATATAACTTTTTATTCATGATATGGATCATAACTGTAATTAATTTTTAATTTCCTCGATAATTATTCTACTCACCAATTATCTAATATTAATATATCTTGCCAGTTTCCTTTATAAATACCGCCATGATAACAAATCACTTCTTCAATTTGGTAATGAAATAAACTTTTCACTGAACTTTGTGCTTGAGATAAGTCATAAGCAAATTCTGGATAAGGAATAATTAGTCGATCATCAACCAAAACCAATGCATCACCAGCTATAAGCGTTTTGGTTTCCTTAATATATAAGGATATGTGACCTTCAGTATGTCCTGGTGTAAAAATAACCTCAACACCTTGACTTATAGCTAAAATTTGGTGATTACTTAAAATATCAGTAACTTCAACCCTTTCTATACTTTCTAATATATTATGGAAAGTAATAGCCTGCTTTTTTTCATCATCAGATAAGGAAGAATATCTTTTTTCTGCTTGTTCTAAACGCAAAGGTTTTCTTCTTTTTTCGATATATGCTTTTTCTACATTAGATGACAATATTTTAATATAAGGATATTTTTTTTTAAAATCAGCTAATGAGCCAATATGATCAAAATCATGATGTGTAATAATAATATGAGATAACTTATTTAAATTTAGATCCTTTTTTTTTGCTTCTTGTTCAAATAAGTTGAACTGACAAGGATACCCAGCATCAATTAATATCATATTATTATCATCTTGTATAATAACAGGATGAATGACCTGTAAAACGCCATTATAATCAAAATTTATATCTAATACTTCAATTATCATTTTGTACTTAGCTTATTTGAGAATACTATGTAATTTGAATTAACTAAAATAACATAAAATTTAATTTTTGAAACTTATTCTTTACCAATATATTTCTACATTCAGCTTCAACGTACGAACTGAAGCGTTAAGACCAACTAGCGAGAGCAAAACAGCAGTTTTCTACACATCAAGGAAAATAGTTAAATGGCTTTGATAAGCTCCTTATAAAAATTCGCTATACATATTAAAACATCTTCTATCGTGCTTGACGCTATTCAGTGAGTGCTTTGCCTAAATCATCAAATTTTTTCGCTCTAATTCTTTTAATAAAATAGCAGCGATCAAACCATTTTTACATGGTATTGCTTTTTATATACATATGATCCGCTGTCCATAACTCAATGCTTTTACTGCTGATTTTGATGTCCTGCTTAGTGACCAGATTAACTTGGGCATTTTGGGCTTGCAGGTTTATATCACCCTGATTGGCAAAGGTGCTGTCTGAGCCCTCTATACCTACTGGACTAATAAGATTCTGCTTCCCTGTGCATAGGTTAAAATCCCTTATTCGATAATCGGATTAATGCCATTTTGAATGGTTTATCACCTGACAATTATAATAATGGCAAAATTATTTGCCCGGACTTGTTGCCCATGATCTAAAAATTGGGTGGATTTTTCAGTTTAAGATATTGTCCCATGCTGACGTTATTGTACTTTCCTTGCTACCCTTTAGGCATGCCGTGTTTTTTTAACCCGGCTTTAGCTTTGGAAGTGATTTCAGTTATTTTCAATTAGGGTAAGGATTCGGACACGCATCAGATCCTTGTGATATCCGTTCGGTATCCTTTTACCAAACTCTATTGACGGTGCATCAGGGTGAGCAACGGCATGATCCAACCGATCACATTGCCAGCCGGAACAAAACCAATAATAACCGTGTTACTATAACCTGAGTTGAATTCACGTTAACAAATAATCTAAAAAAGATTATAAAACACTCTTTTCGTATATTTTGCAATCTTTTTTTAAAATTCTTTAAATTTGAATTATGAATATAACTTACTGATATCATTAATAAATTAATGAAATATCCATCAAGCTTATTGCCTTAGCATTATCAAAAAAAGAGAAACCGAATTGAACTTTTACCAATGGTTTTTGAACATTTTGCACGGAACGTTGGTTAAGTTTTAATAGCTGAATAATCCTTTTTACGGAATCGTCCCCCCTTTTGTTCAAAATTTTTGACAAAATAACGGATGGCAAAGTGATAAAAATGGGTTACAACCGACCAATAAGATAAGCTGTTAAATGAAATTTTAGTGTGACGAATGAATTTTTTGAATATCGTGTTTTATAAGTAAATGATCATTTAAGTTGTAAAAAATATTCAGGAGTGTATACCGTTTTGTTTTTTGTTTTTTGTTTTTTGTTTTTACATTCACCTATAAAGTGCCAGCCAGAGCATAAAAGAAAAAACATACGTTTAAGTGTAAAACTGAATCACTAAAAGAAGTTTTCATAGAAGAGTTTGATACTCATAATGGTCGAGACGGTAATAAGCATGGGCCTTATTAGTTTTCGCCCTTTGGTGATAACCATTTTTGCTCCTAACCTTGCACCAATAAATTGGCCTACAAGCATGACTAAACCAATTGACCAAACCACTTCTCCACCAACAATAAAAAAGATTAAACCCGCTAAGTTAGAAGTAAAATTAAGTACTTTCGTGTGTGCAGTGGCTTTGGTTAAATTAAAACCAGCTAGAGAGATATAGGCAAGTGCGTAGAATGAGCCTGCTCCGGGACCAAAGAATCCATCATAAAATCCGATTATTAACGCTGGTAATATGGCAAATTGGATTATGGTTAAGCGACTTTTACGATCATTTACCCCAATGGTTGGGGATAATAAGAAATAGAGCCCTACACTGATGGTTAAAATGGGTAATAATAATTTTAAAAAGTTCGCTTGTATATGCATGACTGATAATGTGCCAAGCGCCGAGCCGATAAAAGCACATATAATCGCCCATTTTTGCTGTTTTAAATCAACCATGCGTTCACGAATAAAGTAAAGACTGGCTGAAAATGATCCACCACAGCTTTGTAATTTATTAGTGGCTAAGGCGCTCGCTGGAGGTAAGCCAACTGCCAATAATGCAGGTACGGTTAATAATCCTCCACCACCAGCAATTGAATCGATAAATCCAGCTAAAGTAGCAAGAGCAAATAATAATAATAAGAGTTCATCACTCATAATTTATTCATATCATTACACTGGGCCCGATAACGAAGATAGTGATCCATTAAAACAATAGCAACCATTGCTTCAGCAATTGGCACAGCCCTTATACCGACACACGGATCGTGCCGTCCATGTGTTGATACTTCAACACTCTCACCATGAATGTTGATAGATTGACTTGCGATTTCAATACTTGGCGTCGGTTTTAATGCAATACTCGTTAAAATAGTTTGCCCTGAGCTAATTCCACCCAAAATACCACCAGCATGGTTAGATAAGAAACCTTGTGGAGTTATTTCATCACGGTTTTCACTACCACGTTTACTAATAACATCAAAACCATCACCGATTTCTACACCTTTTACAGCATTTATGCTCATTAGTGCATGGGCAAGTTCGGCATCTAATCTATCAAATACAGGTTCACCTAAACCAACTGGTACATTTTCAGCTACAATGCAAACCTTCGCCCCTATTGAATCACCTTCTTTTTTTAATGATCTTAATAATTCATCTAATTTTTCAAGTTTACTTTCATCAGCACAAAAAAATGGATTTTTTTCAACTTGTTGCCAATCTTTTAATTGACATTTTATCTCACCCATTTGGGCTAGATAGCCGCGAATGGTGATCCCTAATTTTTCATACAAATATTTTTTTGCTATTGCACCAGCAGCAACTCGCATCGCAGTTTCACGTGCCGAAGAACGCCCACCACCACGATAATCGCGGATCCCGTATTTATGTTGATAAGTGAAATCAGCATGGCTTGGTCTAAAAATATCTTTAATTTTGCTGTAGTCTTGTGAACGTTGATCGGTATTCTCAATTAATAGACCAATGCTAGTACCAGTTGTTACCCCCTCAAAAACGCCTGATAAGATTTTTATTTGGTCAGCTTCACGCCGTTGAGTTGTATAACGCGAGGAACCTGGACGACGACGATCAAGATCATGTTGCATATCTGACTCAGTCAAAGCGAGCCCAGGAGGCACACCATCAACAACACAACCTAAAGCAATACCATGTGACTCTCCAAATGTTGTGACTTTAAATAATTTTCCTATTGAGTTTCCAGCCATAATAATTTTTCCGAATATTGAAAATAGCCTAAATAAAACAGTGATGATATTGAATCAGCTTTTCTCGAGTGATAGAAAAAACACCTAACCCACCTCGTTCAAATTGCAACCACTGAAAAGGTACTTGATGATATTGCTCTTGTAAGTGAACCCAGCTATTTCCTACCTCACAAACTAATACACCTTGTGGTGATAAATAATTAATTGCATCACTTAAAATTCGTTTAACGATATCTAAACCATCAAATCCTGCTTCAAGTGCTAATTTAGGCTCATAGGAAAACTCATCAGGCAAATCGTCCATATCTTCATTATCAACGTAAGGAGGATTGGTAACAATAAGATCATATTGTTTTGTTGGAATATCATTGAATAAATCAGATAGCATTGGTGTTACTTGGAAATTCATTTGATGCAAGTCGATATTTTGTTGTGCTACATCTAATGCTTCTAATGAAATATCAGTAATATCAACTTGTGCATCAGGAAAAGCGTAAGCACACGCAATACCAATACATCCACTACCTGTACAGAGATCTAAAATCTGTTGGGGTGATTGGGATAATAAAGATTGGAAGTGATTATCAATTAATTCACCAATCGGAGAACGAGGAATTAAGACTCGTTCATCAATATAAAAACTATGTCCACAAAACCATGCTTGATTCGTTAAATATGGTGTTGGCACTCGATCATGAATCCGTCTTTGGATTACATTGAAAAGCTCTTGTTTTTCATCATTTGTAAGATTTGCTGAATAAAATTCGGTAGGAATAAACAGTGATAAACCCAAAGTGGTTAAGATAAGTTGTTTAGCTTCATCGATAGGATTATCAGTTCCGTGACCTAAAAAAGCATCTGATAAACTAAGTTGCGATGATGTCCAGCGTATAAAATCCTGAACCGTGCGTAAGTTTTCCATAATGGCTCCAATGATTAAGGAGAGGGAAGGTATAACTCGTCACTTCCGATCACATTATAATGAGGAAATGCACTAATATAATATTGAAAATGATATATGTAAATCACATTGAACAAAAGATTCTTCATTTCCAAAAACTAAAATAAATATGGCGGTGAGGAAGGGATTCGAACCCTTGATACGTTGCCGTATACACACTTTCCAGGCGTGCTCCTTCAACCACTCGGACACCTCACCTTATATTTACAACCTGCTTTAGAAAAAGCAGGTTGCATACTATAATAATCTCAAGCTAATTAATCAAGTTTTTTTAATGCGTAAAAACAATGATACCAAACACAACTAAAACGGATAGAATTGCAACTGTTGTCATTAAAGCAAATTTTAAATCTGTACACATCTTAAATTTTCTCCAATAATTCTGTTATTGACCAAAACCTATTTATTAATTGGTGAACTAAGTGAAATAACCTCTTGAGTTGATTTTTTTACCTCAATATTTGGATATTTAGGCGCTAAATCCAAAAGAATTTCGACTGATTCATTTAAATAAGCATCTGGTTGCTTATAATCTTTAGGTAAATCTTCTAATTTAGAAATGGGTGGTTTACCTTCACGAGCTAAACGTTCATTGGTTCTTTTTAAATCACGATCTTCATAACTTTTTTGTTCAGCTTCACGATTCTTTTTATTGAGAGACACAATATACCGACGTTCTTTTTTATCATTAAGCTCTTGAATATCTTGATCGATATAAACAAATTCTGGATTATTTGAAATTCGAGTTAAATGTTCTGATTTCAAATAAGGCAATATTGGTTTTATATTAGTCAGCGTTAAATATTCAGATGATGGTATTTTATCCCATGGCATGGCATTATCTAAAAAACGTTCACCTGTTTCATCGTCATATTTTGTTTTGCCCATTTCAATATCGGGTTCAACACCTTTAAGTTGTGTACTCCCTCCATTGATACGATAAAACTTCTGTACAGTATATTGTACACCACCTAACTCGGGCCAATTAGGATGGAGTCTGGCATCTGTTTGATAAGCAATATTTCGTGAGGTTTGAACAGTCCCTTTACCATAAGTTGTTTCACCGACTATTACAGCTCGACCATAATCTTGTAACGCTGCAGCAAATATCTCTGAAGCAGAAGCGCTATAACGATTGACCATTACAACAATGGGACCTGTATATTCAATACCTTTATTTTTATCATCATAAACAATTACTTTTTGAAGATTATCGCGAACTTGAACTACTGGTCCATAATCAATGAAAAGACCTGTCAAAGAGATAACCTCCGCTAAAGAACCCCCACCATTATTACGTAAATCAATAACCAGACCTTGTAACTTAGCTTTATTAGCATCCAATAAAAGAGATTCGACTTTATCGGTTAATCCCATATAAAAACTTGGTATATCAATAATACCAACTTTTCCTCGCGGGTTATCGACAATATTTAATTTTGCTTCACGATCTTCAAAGTGAATTTTATCTCGAGTAAGTTCAATAATTTTTGGTTTACTATTGTTACCCGCGGGCAATATTTCAAGTTTAACCACTGTTCCTTTCGGACCTCGAATTTTGTCAACGATATCATCTAAACGCCAACCAATTACATCTTCTATAGGAGAATTACTTTGCCCAACACCGATAATTTTATCACCTACGGCAATTGATTTACTTTTTTCAGCCGGTCCGCCAGTAACAAAAGACATGATTACTGTATAATCGTCTTGTTGACTAAGTGTTGCACCTATACCTTCAAAAGATAAACTCATTTCCGAATCAAAATCACGTTTTTTACGTGGTGCTAAATAACTGGTATGAGGATCTATTTCTCGCGCAAATGCATTCATAAAGACTTGGAAAGCATCTTCATTATTTGATTGTTCAATAGTTTTTAAAACTCGATTATAACGTTTGGTCAATATTTCTCGAATTTGAGTTTCAGTTTTTCCAGATAAAGATAAGCTAAGCTCATCATATTTAACACGCTTATTCCAATAAGAATCGAGCTCTTTTTCAGTAATTGCCCAAGATATATCTTCACGATTAAAATCAATTTCATCGTTAGTCGAAAAATCCATTGGAGATTGTAAAACTTTAAGCGCATATTTATAACGTTCATAACGTTTACGCATTGCAAGATTATAGATATCGTATGCCGTTTTTAAATTACCATCAAATAATTCTTGACCTAATAACTCTTGCCTGTTGCGGAAAGTATCGATATCGTCTTGAATGAATATCGCTTTACTACCATCTAGCATTTTAAAATAGCGATCAAAAATTTTAGCTGAAAATGCACCGTCTAATGCAAAGTTACGATAATGTGCTTGAGTAAAAAAATTTGTTACTCGCTTAGCTACAACTTGATGAACATCATCTTGTTTAAGTATTGGTAATTGTTCAGCGACAGGCTGTTTGGCCTGTACACTTAGACTTACAATGCATAGTGCAAGGCTTAATTTAATAGTGCCTTTGAGTAATTTATTCATTCAAATTCTCTATTTGGTAATAATATGCTCAGGTTTAACAGTTAATTCCATACCAGATCCGACATTTACTTTGATATGCTCTTTTTCAATATTAATGATTTGTACTTTTAACGGTTTATTACCTAATATTACTTTAACATAATCACCTATTTTTAATGTTTTGGCTTTTTTGACAGACGGACGTGAATTTTTACGTTTTTCTTTTTGTGTTCGCTCTTTTAAACGCTCTTTAGCTTTCTGTTTACTTTCTTTTAATTGTTGTTGAGCATATTCCATTTGTTCTTTGCTTATAAGTTCATTTAGATTTCCATCTAAATCAACACGATGAGCGCCTTCTTTAATACTATATAAATAGCGCCAACTCATGGTATAAGCGCGTAAGGCAACACGAAGTTTTGTTTTACTTAGCGCCTCATCATCCAAGCGAGAAAGGATATCTTGAAAAATTCCAATTTTTAAAGGTTTTGCTTCACCTTCAAGAGTAAAACAATTTGGAAATTGTTGAGCTAAATATACAATAATATCTTTACTATTTGTTAATTGAAACTGACTTTCCATTGTTTATTCCATAGCAACTAAATTGATTTTTTACTAGCGTTAAAGTATATCGCAGCTTGCGCAATAACACTAACTATCTTTTTTATGTTTATTAATAAAACTTATAAAATCTTTAATGCCGTTTCGCATTAACCACGATATAACAATGGATTTTTCATCAACAGATAACTGTTCAAATGCTGTCATCCATAATTGCAATGGATCAATTGGTGAAACAACATATGTAGCACTTTCTTCTTCAAGATATAATGCTTTTTTGACACTTAGAGGTAAGCTGCTTATATGATACTCTAAAGCCTTTCCTCTAACACCCGTTCTTTTGCGTGCAGTCCAATTTTCAGCTCTTGCTTTACGATTAACACCTTGTATCGTTGATGGCATCCCGGCAATACTTGATAGCTCTTTTGATGAGAACCATTCTTTCATTTTACTATCCCATTTTAACACAATAAGAAAAAATTATAGAAATTAAAGAAACTTTGATACAATAAATAAGAAACAAGAAGTCATAAATAACTATAGTTAGATTATAAACTTACTTGTTTAAGTAACATCAAAGCATATCATAGATATACAAGGTTATAAACTAAGAGGAAATAAAAAATGAAAATTGATTCTAGTGATTGGCATCCTGCAGATATTATTGCCGCACTAAAAAAGAAAGGCACAACGCTTGCTAATCTTTCTCGACAATCAGGTTTAAGTTCATCGACATTGAGTAATGCTTTAGCTAGACCTTGGACAAAAGGAGAATTTATTATTGCACAAGCATTAAATATGGAGCCACATGAAATTTGGCCCAGTCGTTATATAGATTCCATAACCAATCAACCGATAAAGCGCGTACTACGACTTAAGAAGAAAAAAAAGCGAAAATCCATGACTAAACAAAAAAAAATTAATAAAGAGTGATGAAATTATGGAAACATATAGAAATAAAAACAACATTTCTATCTTGATGTAGATTAAGTTTTTTGTAGATCTTGAACGTTACCAAACATATGCTATCATTCACATTCATGGAGAAAAAATATTAATTATCAGGTTACAATATAATGAAAAATGTTAATAAGTTCTTTATCGCTTTATTCTCAATCATATTATTATCGGGTTGTACACAAAATAATTTTATTGAACAAGGTACACCACTAAGTAAAGACAAAGTTAGTAGTATAGTTGAAGGTTCAACAACTGAAGCACAAATAATATCGTTATTTGGTGAACCGGCAAGTAAGAAAGTGATTAATTCTGATGAAGTACAATGGACATATAAATACATTAGAAAAAGCTCAACCAGCCATTTAATTATTGGTGAGACCCAATCTAATGCTATCAGCGGAACATTGGATGTTATCATTTCGAAAGGCGTAGTAACTTGGTATAATTATGATGAAAATCATGAACATAAAAGATGGTAGTTACACTTACTTTATTTATACCGATAGCACATTGCTATAATGTGCTATTAGCGTGAATTATTTTACTTCATTTAAGAGCAACTCTATCTTTTTCCGATAATAACCGTATAAAAAAGTATACACTTTACCCATCTATCTAATTAAGAACAGACATTACTGGACAAAATCATACATTAAGTTATACTCATTAACGAGATTAACCAGACAATCGCTGCTTTGTTATTGTCCTTTGTAAAAAGGAAACAAATAAAGGGGAGGAAAGTCCGGGCTCCATAGGGCAGAGTGCCAGGTAACGCCTGGGGGATGTTGGCGTGAGCGAACATTCACGACTAGTGCAACAGAAAGTATACCGCCGATGGCTTATTTATAAGAACAGGTAAGGGTGAAAGGGTGCGGTAAGAGCGCACCGCGCAACTGGTAACAGTTGTGGCACGGTAAACTCCACTCGGAGCAAGGTCAAATAGGGATTCATTGGCGCGGCCCGCGTTGAATCCGGGTAGACTGCTTGAGCTAATGCGTGAGTATTAGCCTAGAGGAATGATTGTCCACGACAGAACCCGGCTTATCGGTTAATTTCGCCCTCTTATTTTAAATTCATCTGTAAAATTAAATCTCAAGATTGCTTCTTCTTTGCTAACCAACGTTTAAAAGCAAGCCACAACGAGAAAATTAATCCTAATAATAATAATAAAACTGGAATCAACATAAGAAGAGACATGATTTGTTTTTCATATTTATTAAAAACTGGCGATAAACCAAATAAATAACCTAATGTTACAATTAAGAAGATCCATAATGTTGCACTTATCCAGTTATAAATATGAAATTTTCGACTATGTAATCCTGATAATCCCGCCATGATAGGTAATAACGTACGTACAAAAGCAATAAATCGCCCAATAAAAAGAGCTTGTAATCCATATTTATGGAATAAAACTTCTGATTTTTTATGATATTTTTCTGGAACATGTTCCATCCAGCTTTGTACAAGCTTGGTGTTACCTAACCAAAGACCTTGTGCATAACCTAACCAAGTACCTAAAGCGGCTCCAGCAATTAAAATAACATTTATTAAACCAAAATGAAAAACGTCGAGACTAATCAATACTCCAGTTAAGAATAATAAACTATCACCAGGTAAGAATGCTGCTGGTAAAACGCCATTTTCTAATAAAATAACGACAAATAACATACCGTAAAGCATCCAAAGCACATTAGGATTTGATAGCGTTGCCACATCCAGATTAACAAAAGCATGATAAAGAGTAATGATTGTTTCCATCTATTTAATTTCCCATTTCATTTATAATTATTAGTTATTAATCGTTCCACCAACGGTTAAGTTATCCACTTTTAAAGTGGGTTGTCCAACTCCTACAGGAACACTTTGTCCAGCTTTACCACAAATGCCTACACCTGAATCTAATGTAAGATCGTTCCCTACCATCGATATTTGTTGCATGGTTTCAATGCCGGAGCCAATCAAAGTTGCACCTTTAACTGGCGTAGTTATTTTTCCTTTTTCAATCAAATAAGCTTCTGATGTTGAAAAAACAAATTTACCCGAAGTAATATCAACTTGACCGCCAGAAAAATTAGGTGCATAAAGACCATAATCTACACTGTTGATAATGTCGTTGAAAGACGATTCTCCTGCTAACATATAAGTGTTGGTCATTCTTGGCATAGGTAAACATGCATAGCCTTCACGACGCCCATTACCGGTTGAATATGTATTCATTAATTTAGCATTCATCTTATCAAACATATAACCTTTTAAAATACCTTTTTCGATAAGAACAGTTTTTTGACTTACTGTACCTTCGTCATCAATTGATAATGATCCCCTGCGATTTTCAATTGTTCCATCATCGACAATTGTACAGAGTTCCGAAGTAACTTTTTCACCAATTTTTCCTGAAAACACCGAGCTGTTTTTGCGATTAAAATCCCCTTCTAAACCATGCCCTACCGCTTCATGAAGTAATACACCAGGCCAACCCGCACCTAAAATTACTGGCATTGTACCTGCTGGAGCAGCTTTAGCAGATAATGAAACCAATGCAATCCGCACAGCTTCACGAGTATAACTATCAGCAAAGCTTTCAGACGCCTTAGGATTAATGTTCAAAAAATACTCATAACCAAAACGACCTCCACCGCCACTACCACCACGCTCACGTTTTCCATCTTTTTCTACAATAACCGAAACAGATAAACGAACTAATGGACGGATATCGGCACATAGTGTACCGTCAGTACCTGCAATCAAAATTTCTTCGTAACTACCCGTTAAACTGGCTGATACTTCAATTACATTTTTATCAATTGACCTTGCTAACTGATCAATATGTCGCAGCAATGCAATTTTTTGCTCTTGAGAAAAAGAATTAATTGGATTAATTGATGGATACAATGGTACGGTTTTAGCTGTTCTAAGCGGCGTAACAACAATAGGAGGTTGCTGTTTAGTAATGGAATTGGCTGCCAATACGCTTTGCTCTAAACGAGTTAGAGAAAGCTGATCAGTATAGGCAAAACCCGTTTTTTCGCCAACAACTGCACGAACACCAACACCTTGATCACGATGGAAAGAAGCATTTTTGATAATGCTATCTTCCAATACCCAGCTTTCGTAATAGCCAGATAAAAAGTATAAATCTCCAAAATCAATTTGCCTTGAACTTAACATATCAAGCAAATGCAAAATATCATGTTGACTTAAATTATTAGGGTTGAGTAGTCGATCACTCACTTGAGTTAATATCATAAATTCCTTAAATTTTTATTTTTGATGCTATCTTTCTGATATATATCCATTATTCTTTTATTTCCATACAGAAACGTATAGTTAACCTGAAACTTTTTAACACATTACTGTTTTACATTAGTACCACATCATATTGTTCTTGAATATAAAGTGGTTCAATTTTTACTTCAACTCTTTTACCAACAAAGACTTCAACTTCTGCAAGTGCATGTGACTCATCAATAGTTAAAGCATTAGCAACAGCAGATGACGCATAAACTAAAAAATATTCAGAACGATGAGCTTTATACACTCTAACAATTTCACGTAAAATTTCATTGCAAACAGTTTCAACTGATTTAACCATCCCTCTACCCTTACAAGCAGGACATTCTTCACACAAAATATGTCCAATACTTTCTCGAGTTCGTTTACGTGTCATTTCAACTAATCCCAATGTTGAAAATGAATTAATCGTCGTTCTAGCTCGATCTTTTGATAAAAAATCCTGCAATGATTGTAATACACGTTCTTGATGTACATTTTCTTGCATATCGATAAAATCAATAATAATAATACCTCCTAAATTGCGTAATCGTAATTGACGAGCAATAGCGATGGTTGCTTCTATATTGGTATTAAAAATTGTCTCTTCTAAATTTCGATGACCAACAAATGCACCAGTATTAATATCAATTGTTGTCATGGCTTCGGTTTGGTCAATAATTAAATAACCACCAGATTTTAGTTTAACTTTGCGATCTAATGCTCTCTGAATTTCATTTTCAGTATCATATAGATCGAATATCGGAATGTTACCACGATAATGAAAGAGTTTATTGGTCACTTCTGGCATAAACTCTTGAGTGAAATCGACTAAAAGATCGTAAGTTAATTTAGAGTCGACTAAAATACGCTCAATTGGATCACCGACAAAGTCCCTTAACACGCGTTGCGATAAAGCTAACTCACCATAAACTAAATTTTTGCTGGTAGGACGAGCCATTCGTTCTTGAATTTTACTCCATAACCGTTTTAAAAAATTTGCATCTTGCTCAAGCTCATGAGCGTTTGCACCTTCTGCGGCAGTTCTAACAATAAAACCACCATCTGGAGTTACGAATTGTTCAACAATATCTCTTAATCTTTGGCGTTCTTCTTCACTTTCAATACGTTGAGAAGTAGCAACATGAGCGGAATTTTGACCTGGCATCAATACTAAATAACGTGACGGTAAAGTAATATCGGTTGTAAGACGAGCACCTTTAGTTCCTAAAGGATCTTTAACTACTTGTACCATTAAATCTTGTCCTTGACGGACAAGTTCAGAAATGTCTTTTACTTGAAATTGCTCTTGCTCTGAATCCGAAACACATTCAGTATGAGGCATGATATCTGATGCATGCAAAAATGCAGCTTTTTCAAGACCGATATCGACAAATGCTGCCTGCATACCAGGCAAAATACGAATAATTTTTCCTTTATAGATATTACCGACAATGCCTCGACGAGATTCACGATCAACATGAATTTCTTGTAATACACCATCTTCAATATAAGCAACTCGCGTTTCGGATGGAGTGACATTCATTAATAATTCAACTGACATACAGAAATATTCCCCTAATTAATCGCAAAGTTTTGTTTTATTCTTTGCATTAGCAAATATATCCATATCCATAAAAAACCATCAACGCAACTTGATAATAATATATATGGTGACATAGTAATTGTATGATAAATACTTACCTGAAATATAAATATTAATGCATTATAACAAACCGAAATACCAAATAAGATAAAAGCCTGTTGCCATAAAGCTAAATTACTCAGCAATTGGTATTTAAATACGAGTAAATAAGCAATTAAAGAATAAATGAAGGCATGAACACCTAATATTGTCCCTGAACATAAATCTATTATTAAACCAAACACAAATGCTGTACCTATACCAATCTGATATGGCATAGTAATTAACCAATAAGCGATTATTAATAAAAATAAATGTGGTTTAAACATATCATATGATGGTGACCAAGGTATAATTTGAAAAAATAAGCCTATTAACAAAGTGAACCAAATAATTAATATGCTATTACGAGCCCTCATGCTTTACTCCTTGATCTCCCCATAGTAATAATAAATAACGTAAACGTTTTAAATCGGCTGTCGGCGTTGCTGAAATAACTGGAGTTGAATCGCTAATATCAAGTTTAACTGAACTGACTATTGCGACAGGATAACCTTCAGGAAAACGACCGTCTAATCCAGAAGTTACTAATATGTCACCAACTTTAATATCAACATTATTTGGTAAAAAATCGAGTGTTAAATCATTACTGCATCCGTTACCAACTGCCACCATAGAAATATCGTTTCTTAATATTTGTACAGGTATTGCATGTTGATAATCACAAACTAAAATTGCTCGGCTAGTATTTTGAGCTGTTTCATAAATTTGCCCAACAATACCTTTATCATCAACTACAGGTTGACCAATGTAAACACCCTCTTTTTTACCTTTATTGATAACAACTTGATAAACATAAGGGTCAGTATCAGCTAATATGACTTGAGCTGCCATTTTATGTTCATCATGTCTTAAAGGCGATCCGAGTAATTCTCTTAATCGATCATTTTCATGTCTAAGATGCTCAAGCAATAATAAATCTGTCTTTTTTTCAAGCAATATATTATTTAGATTTGCATTTTCTTTTTCTAACACTTCGCGTGTCTTTGACATCTCATACAGTGTGTCATACGTCGCTTTTGGCGCATTTGAAATATAATACAATGGCGAAATCATTGTATCTAAATAGTAACGAACTTCTTTAAACGGACGATAATTTAAATCTAATACTATTAATATAAAAGATAATAGTAAAGATATAAATAATTGCACACTAAGAGGAGAACGTTTAGAAAAAAGTAATTTCATTATCCAGTGCTTACCTGTTATATGCTTAAAATCTAATTAATTCAAGATATGACTCCGCCGACTATGTCGGCGGAAAAAATGAGATGTTTATTGACCATCGACTTCATAAATATGAAATTAATCAATAAGTAAATAATAATTACTCTTCACTAAAGAGATCTCCTCCCTCCATATCAACCATATCGAGAGCTTTACCACCACCTCTTGCTACACATGTAAGAGGGTCTTCGGCGACAACTACATGAATACCCGTTTCAGCCGATAATAATTTATCAATATTACGTAATAGAGCACCGCCACCAGTTAATACCATTCCATGTTCGGAAATATCCGAAGCCAGTTCAGGTGGACATTGTTCTAACGCAACTTTAACAGCACTAACGATACCACTAAGTGGTTCTTGAAGCGCTTCTAAAATCTCATTAGAATTTAAAGTAAAACTACGAGGCACACCTTCAGCAAGATTTCGACCACGAACTTCAATTTCAAGAACTTCATCTCCAGGATAGGCACTGCCAATAACATGTTTAATTCGTTCAGCGGTCGCCTCACCAATTAATGCACCATAATTTCGACGAACATAATTGATAATTGCTTCATCAAAACGGTCACCACCGATTCTTGCCGATGCCGAATAGACAACACCATTTAACGAAATAACGGCAACTTCAGTGGTACCACCACCAATATCAACGACCATTGAACCTGTTGGCGATGAAACAGGTAAATCCGCACCAATAGCTGCAGCCATCGGCTCTTCAATTAAATAAACCTCACGGGCACCTGCGCCCAATGCTGACTCACGAATAGCACGACGCTCGACTTGTGTTGCACCAACTGGTACACAAACTAATACACGAGGACTTGGTCTTAAAAAACTGTGGCTATGCACTTGACGGATAAAATACTGTAACATCTTTTCAGTTACAGAAAAGTCAGCGATTACGCCATCTTTCATCGGTCTAATAGCAGCAATATTACCTGGAGTACGTCCTAACATCTGTTTCGCAGCCTGCCCAACAGCAGCGACACTTTTAGGTGTGCCTGTGCGATCTTGACGGATGGCGACAACTGAAGGTTCGTTTAGTACAATACCTTGACCTTTTACATAAATAAGGGTGTTAGCTGTACCTAAATCAATCGATAGATCATTTGAAAACAAGCCACGAACTTTTTTGAACATAATAAAAACTCTTCCTAGAAATAATCTTGTTTAAGTGTTAGTGAGTACTTGAAGCAAACCATAGAATAAAATACTTAATTTTAATTTTATATCGTATAAAATAGTATTCTAGATTATTTTTTAAAACCTGTTTGCTTCAATAACAATTAGGTTTTTCTATTGTATCGCAATTCTAAAATAATACCTAGAAAATAGTATAATAACAGTTTGTAAAGGAAAGATATATAATGACAAAATCTAATTTACAGTGTATGCTTCCGCGTTAATGTTGAGTTACTGCCTTATTATCACTTTAAAAGATTACTTTTGAGATATTAAGGATGCATTAAATAATTGTTACTTATATCAAATAAACACGGTGTAATTCATGGATATACGCAAAATTAAAAAATTAATTGAATTAGTTGAAGAGTCAGGTATTTCAGAAATTGAAATTTCTGAAGGTGAAGAATCAGTTCGAATTAGTCGATCAATACCTACAGCAAACTATTCAGCGCCAATACAAAACATTCAAATCCCTCAAGCTGCCCCAGTTGTTGTAGCTCCTAGCTCAGCAAGTGAAAGTGTAGCTGAAACGGATCCTATTACTCCCGCTCCGGCAGGTACTACTATAAAATCGCCAATGGTTGGAACGTTTTATCGCACGCCAAGCCCAGAATCGAAAGCTTTTGTAGAAGTTGGTCAAACTGTCAATGTCGGTGATGTACTTTGTATCGTTGAAGCGATGAAAATGATGAACCAAATTGAATCTGAAAAAGCAGGCACAATTAAAGCTATTTTAGTTGAAAATGGTCAACCAGTTGAATTTGATCAGCCACTATTCATCATTGAATAATATTAACTTATTTATAAGATTAAGAGATCGAATATGCTTGATAAAATTCTTATTGCTAACCGTGGAGAAATTGCTCTACGTATCCTACGAGCATGTAAAGAACTTGGAATTAAAACTGTCGCTGTTCATTCCTCGGCAGATAAAGATTTAAAACATGTATTACTTGCAGACGAAACTGTCTGTATAGGTCCAGCAGCTTCCGCTAAAAGTTACCTCAATATTCCTGCATTAATTTCTGCCGCTGAAGTTACAGGTGCAGCAGCAATTCATCCTGGATATGGTTTTTTATCAGAAAACGCAGACTTCGCTGAGCAAGTAGAACGTTCTGGATTTGTTTTTGTTGGACCAAAGCCTGATACCATTCGTTTAATGGGTGATAAAGTGTCAGCAATTCATGCCATGAAAAAAGCTGGCGTACCTTGTGTGCCTGGCTCTGATGGACCTTTGAGCAATGATATTGAAAATAATAAGCAGATCGCCAAACAAATCGGCTATCCGGTTATTATCAAAGCGTCCGGTGGTGGCGGTGGTCGTGGTATGCGTATTGTTCGAGAAGAAAAAGATCTTGAACAGGCAATAAAAATGACCAAATTAGAAGCAAAAACCGCTTTCAATAACGACATGGTCTATATGGAAAAGTTCCTCGAAAACCCTCGTCATATTGAGATTCAAGTGCTTTCTGATGGTCAAGGCCATGCTATTTATTTAGGTGAACGTGATTGTTCAATGCAAAGACGTCACCAAAAAGTAGTTGAAGAAGCACCGGCAGTTGGCATTACCCCGAAAATGCGCAAATTCATTGGTGAGCGCTGTGTTAATGCGTGCATTGAAATCGGTTATCGTGGCGCAGGAACATTTGAATTCTTATTTGAAAATGGTGAATTTTATTTCATTGAAATGAATACGCGTATTCAGGTTGAACATCCAGTTACCGAAATGATAACAGGTGTAGATCTGATTAGAGAACAGATCTTAATTGCCGCAGGCAAACCTCTTTCTATCCAACAAAGTGATATTGAAATCAAAGGTCATGCCATTGAATGCCGTATAAATGCCGAAGACCCTAAAACATTTATGCCTTCACCAGGTAAAATTACTCGCTTCCATGCGCCAGGTGGTTTTGGTATTCGTTGGGAATCACACATTTATGCGGGTTACACAGTACCGCCTTACTATGATTCAATGATTGGTAAGCTAATTGCGTATGGTGAAACTCGTGAAGTTGCTATTGCACGAATGAAAAATGCATTAGCAGAACTAGTGATTGATGGTATTAAAACAAATATAGATCTTCACATTGAAATTATGAATGATAAAGACTTCCAAAAAGGAGGAACAAATATTCATTATTTAGAGAAGAAATTAGGCATTTACGAATAACAAAATAATCCCTATCATTTAGGGATTATTGCTATTTATTAAATATGGATAGAAACAAATGAAAAACTGGAAAAGAAGTGCTGAAGAAATTTTAACCATAGGGCCTGTTGTTCCTGTTATTGTTATTGAACGAATTGAAGATGCCGTGCCACTGGCAAAAGCGTTAATTAATGGCGGTGTTAAAGTTCTTGAAGTTACATTACGAACAGAATGTGCGCTTGAAGCAATCAAAAAAATCATTAAAGAAGTTCCAGAAGCAGTGGTTGGTGCAGGTACAGTAACAAGTGTTGAACAACTTAAACAAGTTACAGAAGCTGGAGTTGAATTTGTGATTACTCCAGGCATAACTGATGCCATTTTAAAAGCTGCAGTTGAAGGACCTGTTCCAGTAATTCCTGGTATTGCGACCATTTCTGAGTTATTAACAGCCCAAGAATATGGCTTAACAGCATTAAAATTTTTTCCAGCAGAAATTAATGGTGGCGTCGCTGCATTAAAAGCTTTTTCTGGTCCTTGTGGATATATGAAGTTTTGCCCTACTGGCGGTGTAAATCCTAAAAATTATCGGGATTATCTTGCACTTAGTAATGTACTTTGTGTTGGTGGGACTTGGTTTATTCCAACCGATGCTATTTCTAATGGTGATTTTGATAAAATTACTCAAATGGCAAAAGAAGCCGTTACTGGCGCCAAATAATTATTTTCCGCCGATATCATTCGGCGGTTATTCTGTTATTTAGTTATTTTTAACTTCTTAACCCTCGCCCACTTTCAATAAGTCGCCATGCAATTACATATAGTACAGAAACAAACAAAATTAACATTGAAAATGTGATCCATAGTGATACGTCAGTTACACCTAAAAAACCATAACGAAAACCATTAATCATATAAACGATTGGATTTAGTTTTGATACCCATTGCCAGAAAGTTGGTAGCATGGTTATTGAGTAAAATACTCCTCCAAGATAAGTTAATGGTGTTAATACAAATGTTGGAATAATACTGATATCGTCAAAAGTTTTTGCAAATACAGCATTTAATAATCCTGCTAATGAAAACAAAATCGAAGTTAATAGCAAAGTACAAATAACAAAGGGCCAAGAATGAACTTCAAAATGAACAAAAAATAACGATACCATCGTTACTAAAATACCTGTTAAAATACCACGCATCACACCTCCACCAACATATCCCCAAATCAAAATATGCGTTGGTACTGGTGCAACTAATAATTCCTCAATATTACGTTGAAATTTGGCGCTAAAAAAAGAAGAACAGACATTGGTATAAGAGTTTGTAATTACAGACATCATAATTAAACCAGGAACGATAAATGACATATAGCTAAAACCACCCATATCCCCCACACGTGAACCAATTAGATTACCAAAGATAATAAAATAAAGTGACATAGTGATAATAGGTGGGATCAACGTTTGCAACCAAATTCTTAAAAATCGTGTCACCTCTTTACGCCAAATACTTTTTAAAGCTATCCAATATAAATTACACATTATCACTTCCTTCTGAATTATTGTTGCGTAACAAATCAACAAATAGTTCTTCTAATCGATTAGTTTTATTACGCATGCTAATCACTTTAACATTTTGATGATTGAGTTGCTCAAACAACTGATTTAAACCACGTTGTTTATCAACCTTAACTTCTAGCATTCCTGTATCAACATTTGTATAATTATAATCTGTTAAAACTATTGATTCACTTGTTGGTACATAATCGATAATAATAGTTTCAGATTGGCTATTAGCTAATAATTGACGCATAGAAGAATTCGCAATCAATTGACCATTTTGAATTATGCCAATATTACGACATAGCATTTCCGCTTCTTCTAAATAATGGGTAGTTAAAATAATCGTAATACCTTCATGATTGATTTCACGTAAAAAATCCCACATGGAACGTCGTAACTCAATATCAACCCCTGCTGTTGGTTCATCAAGAATTAATAATTTGGGTTCATGAACTAGTGCTCTTGCAATCATTAAACGTCTTTTCATACCACCTGATAACATGCACGCTCGACTGTGGCGTTTATCCCATAAATCTAAAATTCGCAGGTATTTTTCTGCTCGTTCTAAGGCCAATTTACGCGGTAGACCATAATAGCCTCCTTGATTAGTGATGATCTGAATCACTTCTTCAAATTGGTTAAAATTAAATTCTTGTGGTACCAAGCCTAATTGCCTTTTAGCATTGACAATATCGGTATCTAAATCGTAACCAAAAATTCGCACTTTACCCGAGGTTTTGGTTACCAATGAGCTTATTATGCCAATAGTTGTTGATTTCCCGGCACCGTTTGGACCAAGCAATGCATAAAAATCACCTGCCTTAACCGTTAAATCAATACCTTTTAAGGCTTCTACACCATTTTTATAAATTTTTTTAAGTGCGACTAATTCAAGCGCAGGAATAGACGACATGATAAAATCCTAATTGAATAAGTTATGATTGAAATTATATAAACTCAATTATTAATGAGCTGCAATATTGACAACTTAATGAACTGTTGTAAAGGTATTTTTAGTTTTCTTTATTTTGATATAAATGAGTTATAATTTTCAGCTTTAGCGTACATTAACTTTAAGAAGCCATTAGCAGTATTTTGATGTGGCCTTAATTTTGATTCATAGCGATAAAAAATCACCTAAGGAATAAGTATTATGTTTAAAATTGGTTTAGTTTCTGTGTCTGATAGAGCTACAAAGGGTATCTATGACGATGAAGGTATTCCATCATTAATATCTTGGTTACAAACAGCATTGAAAACTCCATTTATTACCGAAAATCGAATAATTCCAGATGAAATATCTATTATTGAACAAACATTATGCGAATTTGTTGACCAATTACATTGTGATTTGATTCTAACCACTGGCGGTACAGGACCTGCCATTAGAGATGTCACCCCTGATGCTACTTTAGCAATAGCCGATCGGGTAATGCCAGGATTTGGTGAACAGATGCGTCAAATCAGCTTACATTTTGTACCTACCGCTATTCTTTCCAGACAAGTTGGTGTTATTCGAAAAAAATGTTTAATTTTAAACTTACCTGGCAGACCAAAATCGATAAAAGAAACGCTTGAGGGTGTAAAAAATAGTGAAGGAAAAATAATTGTTAATGGTATTTTTGCCAGCGTTCCTTATTGTTTAGAATTATTAGAAGGACCTTACATAGAAACGCATGAGCAAATAGTAAAATCTTTTCGCCCTAAAAGCAGCAACAAATCGAATATTTGATTTTATGCAAATCTTATGCATAATTATGTTTATAGAATGTAAATTCTATAACTTAATGTTTGATATTTAAATGATTTCAAAAATGTTTATAAAACTTATTCTTTTATACCGATATATTCAGCAATATTAAGTTATTGCTATTTTAAGCTTAAACAGCAATAAATTAATTCCAAAGGAAAAATATGAAACAAGATGATCTGACTAAAGCTTTTAAAGAAATGCTTTTACAAGAAAAATTTAGTTCTCAAATAAGCATTGTACAAGCTTTACAAGAACAAGGGTTTGATAACATTAATCAATCCAAGGTTTCACGAATGTTAACCAAATTTGGGGCGGTTAGAACACGTAACGCAAAATCAGAAATGGTCTATTGCTTACCTGCTGAAATGAGTGTTCCTACAGCCAGTAGCCCATTAAAAAATTTGGTTGTTGATATTGATTATAATAGCTCAATGGTGGTAATTCGTACTAGTCCTGGGGCTGCACAGCTTATTGCCCGATTACTTGATTCAATTGGTAAATCAGAAGGTATTTTAGGTTCTATTGCTGGAGATGATACAATTTTCAGTACGCCAACTAAATCTTGTACGGTCAAAAGTTTATATCAAACTATTATTCAATTATTTGAACAAGAGTTATAACTATTATTCTAGAAATTAAAGTTTTAATAAATAATTTTTCCTATTTAACCTATTGACACATTTAGTAAAATCGTTAATTCTATATGATAATTAAATTGTAACTTAAGTTACGAGAACGAAGAGGCGCATTGCTCAGGTAGATTATTTTAGATACTGGAATCGATGATAAATGATTGAGGGGATGCAGTGCCGAGGTTTGATTGATTATCCAGAAAGCAATTAATCCGACTGCAAGGGCTGAATCCCTTGGGTTGTCACCCTAACAGGTGGAGCGCTTCGCGGTTTGTACTTTTTAAATAAGAACGGTAAATTGCACATACCCTCGCTCTAACTCTGTTAAAAATAAAATTTTTAATATGAGGAATACATGGAAACATCATTTGTAATTGCTAAGTTTGGTGGTACTAGTGTTGCTGATTATTCAGCAATGGTAAATAGTGCCAATATTGTTATCGCTAACTCATGTGTAAAAGTTGTAGTATTATCTGCATCTGCAGGTATTACGAACTTATTAGTAGCATTAGCTGAGGGTCGTGATTCTGATGTCCGAGCCCAGCATATAGCCAAAATTCAATCAATCCAATACAATATTTTAGAACAACTCCCTGAAAATCCAATATTAAGAGCTGAAATTGATCGCATCATTGCCAATATCGCATCTTTATCTGAAGCCGCAAGCTTAGCTACTTCACCCGCATTAACCGATGAGTTAGTCAGTCATGGTGAAATTATGTCTTCGAAACTATTTGTTGAGGTATTAAGAGAAAAACAAAAAAGTGCCATATGGTTCGATGTACGTAAAGTTATGCGAACCGATGATAAATTCGGTAAAGCTCAACCCAAAATTGAAGAAATCAAACAGCTTTGCTGTGCACATTTAAAATCCTTAAATACTAACGCGCTAATTGTTACTCAAGGTTTTATTGGCACAGAAAGTACAGGTAAGACTACAACATTAGGTCGTGGCGGAAGTGATTATACAGCAGCGTTACTTGGCGAAGCGTTAAATGCAACGCAAATAGATATTTGGACGGATGTTGCAGGTATTTACACTAATGATCCTCGCATTACACCATCGGCAAAAAGAATTGATGAAATATCTTTCGCTGAAGCTGCAGAAATGGCAACTTTTGGAGCGAAAGTTTTACATCCAGCAACATTAGTGCCAGCAGTACGAAGTAACATCCCTGTATTTGTTGGTTCAAGTAAAGCTCCACAAGATGGTGGTACGATTGTTTATAATACGAATAGTATCACATCTAAATTACCTGTGTTTAGAGCACTAGCATTACGACGCAAACAAACGTTGTTAACCTTAACCAGTTTAAATATGTTACATGCTCAAGGATTTCTTGCTAGAGTATTTACTATATTAGCTAAACATAATATATCCGTCGATTTGGTTACCACATCAGAAGTCAGTATCGCTTTAACTATTGATACAACAGGTACTTGTACTAATGGTAACAGTCTATTAACCAAAGAATTATTTGATGAGCTTTTAACTCTTTGTCATGTAGATGTTGAAGAAGATTTAGCTCTCATTGCCATTATTGGTAATAATTTAACTACGACAAAAGGTATAGCAAAAGAAGTATTTGGCGTGTTAGATGATTTTGTTATAAGACTTTGTTGTTATGGAGCAAGCACACACAATCTCTGCCTATTATCAAAAAGTAATGATGCAGAAGCAATTATAAAAATTTTACATAAAACCATTTTCGAATAAAAGCTTAAAAAGGGAGTGTTGATCTCCCTTATGCATAAATTTATATTACTATTGATTAGATACATGTTAAAAGATCGAAAAATTAACAAAAAACCTTAACTTTTATTACAAATAATTATAGAATAATCGTAAAGCATTATGTGAATAACATTATATGTAACGTATTCAAATAGTCGTTCTTTAATCTTTATATTAAATCATCTATCTCCATTTTTATGACCGTTAATCATTAATATAGTTAAAATTTGATTTACCAATTGTAATCAATAAAATTAAAACTTATATATTAATTTTAATATTTGATACATTTTCAAACTGTGTTTATAAGCTAAATTTAAACTTAATCAAACAAAGGAAATTATTATGGGTATTTTAAGTTGGGCTATTCTAGGATTAATTGCCGGTTGGATTGCAAAGTTCTTTATGCCGCTTGGAAGCGTGGGAGTAATTAAAACGATTTTATTAGGAATTGCAGGTGCCATCGTTGGCGGGTACATAAGTACATTTTTTGGATGGGGAAGTGTGACAGGATTTAATTTCCCTAGTTTATTTATCTCAGTGTTAGGTGCAATATTGCTTATTTACATCTACCGTCTGATGAAATAATATTCAGTTTTATACAGAATTGGCGGGAACTTCCCGCCAATGATTTATAAAAAATGAATCGAGATTATTATCGACGACATCACAGTCAATATAATTCTGTAAACTTAACTCATTTCCAAAATATCACTTTCTAAAATCCACGCACGCAAACAAAACTAAATTTTTCAAAATGCAATGAAATAGATAATATCGACACTATCCAAATGGTGATTGCATTATCAATTTCAATAAAATATTATGAAAATACAATAGGTAAATCTATAAATATAGCACAAAACCCTTTTCTTGGCTAAATTTCAGATAGCTACTATTTCAGTAGTCTCTTCATAAATGTCTTAAGTGAGACATTCGAAACATGAATAATTATTCCAATTTTGCATGATGGATTTATAATTACAGTATATAAAAGCATTTTAATAAATAATTTCACGATAACCGTATTTTTGTTATATTATTTAACAAACTTCATTAAATTAAACCTAAAGATTATAATGTTAAAAATATTCAATACATTAACTCGAGAAAAAGAAACCTTTAAATCAATTCATCCCAATAAAATTGGATTATATGTTTGTGGTGTAACTATTTATGACCTTTGTCATATTGGACATGGTCGCACCTTTGTCGCATTTGATGTTGTGACACGTTATTTGCGCTTTTTAGGTTATCAATTGACTTATGTTCGTAACATTACAGATGTGGATGACAAAATTATAAAACGTGCTCTTGAAAACGGTGAAACTTGTGAACAACTCACTGAACGCATGTTACAAGAGATGTATGCAGATTTTGATGCACTAAACATTAAGCGACCTGATGTTGAGCCTCGCGCTACTCAACAAATGCCACAGATTATTCAATTAATAGAAGAATTAATTGCAAAAGATCACGCTTATATTGCTGATAATGGTGATGTAATGTTTTCAGTAGATAGCGATCCTAATTATGGTATTTTATCACGTCAAAATTTGGAACAACTTCAAGCTGGTGCACGTGTTGATGTGGTTGATGTTAAACGTAATCCAATGGATTTTGTGCTTTGGAAAATGTCAAAACCTAATGAACCTAACTGGGATTCACCATGGGGTAAAGGACGCCCAGGTTGGCATATTGAATGTTCTGCGATGAACAGTTTTCAATTAGGTAATCATTTTGACATTCATGGTGGTGGTTCAGATTTAATGTTCCCTCATCATGAAAATGAAATTGCTCAATCTACCTGTGCTCATGATGGGCAATATGTTAATTATTGGATGCATTCAGGTATGGTAATGATAGACCAAGAAAAGATGTCCAAATCACTTAATAATTTTTTCACTATTCGCGATGTATTAAAACACTATGATGCTGAAACAGTCCGTTACTTTTTATTATCTGGTCACTATCGTAGTCAGCTTAATTACAGTGAGGAAAATTTAAAACAAGCTAGAATGGCTTTAGAACGGCTTTATACGGCACTTCGTGATACTGATGCTAATTATCCATATACAACAAAAGAGAGTAATTATTGCCATCAATTTTGTAATGCGATGAACGATGACTTCAATACTCCTGAAGCTTATTCGACCTTATTTGACTTAGCTCGAGAAATCAATAAAGCTAAAGCTGATAACGATATGCCGTTCGCCAACGAATTAGCGGCAGAATTGCGTTATTTAGCTGCTGTATTAGGCCTACTTGAACAAGATCCAGTGAAATTTTTACAAGGAAATCGACAAGATGATGCCGATGCTGAATTAATCGAAGCATTAATCAAACAACGTAACGAAGCCCGTGCTAGCAAAAATTGGGCTCAAGCTGACGAAGCACGTGATAAACTTAATGCAATGAATATTGTGTTGGAGGATGGGGCAAATGGTACAACTTGGCGGAAAAAGAGTTAATCCATTAAATTATCCTTACCATAATCGGTTATTGTTCAAAAATACCCACCCTTTTGTGGGTATTTTTATTCCGAAAAAATTACAACTTTTTATCAATCGACGTTAAAATTCCTCGTAAAATATTGAGCTCTTGTTGTTCAATTCGCGCTCGTGTAAACAATCTTCGCAAACGCCCCATAATTTGCCCTGGGTGATTAGCATTGATAAATTCTGTTTGCAATAAAGTTCTCTCTAAATGTTGATAAAAACGCTCAATATCAATATCTTTAGGGTACTCAGTTGTATGCGTATTTGAAGTTCCTTGCTCTGATGAACTATCTTGAAAGTTTAACAATGACATACGAATTTCATAACACAGTACTTGTACTGACATCGCTAAATTTAAAGAACTGTAGTGAGGGTTAGCTGGAATACCAACATGGAAATGGCATTTTTGCAATTCATCGTTGGTTAAACCCACTCGTTCTCGACCAAATACTAACGCAACTTGAGCATTAACGGCTTCATCAACGATTTTATCACCGCACTCTTTTGGTGTTAAATTGGGCCATTGTAAAGTACGAGGACGAGCGCTGGTACCTATCACGAGTGAACAATCAGCTATTGCCTCTTTTAAAGATGAAAAGATTACTGCATTTTTAATAATATCACTAGCACCTGCTGCTAATGATATTGATTGTGAATCAGGCTTTATCACTGGATTGACTAAACAAAGGTTGGATAAACCCATGGTTTTCATTGCTCTGGCAGCAGAACCCATATTACCAGTGTGGGACGTTTCAACCAAAATAATTTTAACATTATCTAAATAGCTCACATCTTCCTCATTAAAAGATCTTATAAAATAAATGAAATTGGTATTTACTTACAGTATATAGCAAAGCTAAGTAAAATGCAGTGTGATACTCTTATAACCATAAAATACATGATTAATAAAACCTTTTTTTAAATTAAAAATCATAAAAAACTTATTTTATTAATAAACTTCTTATTGACGAAATAAAAATAATTTGCCAATGTATTAATAGAAAAATTAAAAAATATCAACTTAGTTGTTTGAAATTATAAAGGAGGTCGATTATGGCTTTAAGTATTACCAGTAAACAAATGGATATTACTCCATCAATTCGTAGTTATTTAGAAGATAAATTTTCGAAATTAGATAAATGGAGAGCGCTGTTAATCAATCCTCATTTTATATTATCTAAAGACCCTGATGGATTTATTATAGATGCCACAATTGCCACAAAAGGAACACCACTTGTCGCATCTGCAAAAAATATAGATATGTATACAGCTATTAACGATCTTATAGGTAAACTTGAAAAACAGCTAAATAAAATTCAACATAAAGGCGAAGCACGTCGAGCAACGGAAAGTATTAAAGGAGCAATTTTTGAAGAAGAAATCGAATAAATAAATCGTCCTGTTTTTTTAATTGGTACTACTTTAAGTAGTACCTTTATTTATATAGCTTGTTATAATATTATTAACCTTTAAAAAAATCTAATAAAAATGAAAGTAAACCCTTTATTACCTTTACGAGATAAAATTAACGAACTGGATCAGACTCTCTTAGAACTTATTGCTAAACGTCGAGAGCTTTCAACACAAGTCATTGATACTAAAATTCAGGCAAACATACCTGTACGCGACTTGGAGCGTGAACGTTCATTGATTAAATCATTAATTGAACATGGCAAAAAACATCATCTCGATGAGATTTTTATCAAACATTTATATCAAATAATTATTGAAGATTCTGTGCTTTTACAACAAAAAATTCTACAAGAAAAACTGAATTATGGCGCTATCTCGACCGCAAAAATTGCCTTTTTAGGTCCCATAGGATCTTATTCTCATACGGCTGCTCGCCGCTATGCTAGTGCTCATTTAGAGCAAATCGTTGAATCCAGTTGTGCTACTTTTAAAGATGTTTTCGAACAAATAGAAAAAGGCATTGTTGATTATGGTATTGTACCAATTGAAAACTCAAGTTCTGGATCCATTAACGAAATTTATGATTTACTACAAAAAACGAATTTACACATTATCGGAGAGCTATCACTACCAATTGATCACTGTATTTTAGCTATCCCAAATACCCAATTAGATCAAATTGATACTGTATATAGTCATCCACAACCATTCCAACAATGTTCTTATTTTTTGGAAGGATATCCGCATTGGAAGATTGTCTTTTGTGATAGTACATCATCAGCTATGGAAATGGTCGCTAAGTCAAACAAACCTAATTTCGCTGCTATGGGTAATAAAGATGGCGGCGAACTTTATGGATTACAAGTTCTTGAACATAGTTTTGCAAATCAAAAAGAGAATATAACGCGATTTATAGTTTTATCTCGTAAACCAGTTCAAGTATCCGATCAAATCCCAGCTAAAACGACCATACTAATGAAAACAGGCCAGCAAGCAGGCGCACTCGTTGATGCTCTATCTGTGTTACGGAATCACAATATTGTCATGACGAAACTTGAATCTCGTCCAATTCACGGTACGCCATGGGAAGAGATGTTTTATATCGACCTACAAGGTAATCTTTATTCCGAGGAAATGCAAAATGCATTAAAACAGCTAGCTAAAATCACTCTATATACAAAAGTGCTCGGTTGTTATCCAAATAACTCAATTACTGCTGTAATGTAATGACTGTAACCATCTCTCCCTTTGCAAAAGCTGTATTAAAATGGTATGAAAAGTATGGCAGAAAAACGCTACCATGGCAGATCGAAAAAACGTCTTATCATGTGTGGCTATCTGAAGTAATGTTGCAACAAACACAAGTTGCAACTGTTATCCCCTACTTTAACCGTTTTATTAAGTTATTTCCTAAAATAACGGATTTAGCAAAAGCACCTATTGATGATGTATTACATCTTTGGACAGGGCTAGGTTATTATGCCCGTGCTCGTAACTTACATAAAGCGGCACAAATTATTAATAATAAGTTTAATGGATTATTTCCGAGTCAATTTGACGATGTAGTGGCATTACCAGGAATTGGCCGTTCAACAGCTGGAGCAATTTTATCGCTTTCACAAAATCAGCATTACCCAATTTTAGATGGTAATGTAAAACGTGTTTTAACTCGATATTTTGCTGTTGAAGGATGGCCTGGTAATAAAACAGTCGAAAATAAACTTTGGCAATTAAGTGAACAGGTTACACCGAAACAAAATATTGCCAAATTCAATCAAGCAATGATGGATATTGGTGCGATGGTTTGTACTCGTACTAAACCTAAATGCACACTATGCCCATTGCATAAAGATTGTATTGCTTATAAGACAGAAAGTTGGCAACAATATCCAACAAAAAAAACGAAGACAACCAAGCCAGAAAAAACCGCCTATTTTTTGATGTTAGAATATAATCGTTCTATTTGGTTAGAAAAAAGACCTCCGTTAGGTATATGGGGAGGCTTATATTGCCTACCAGAATTTTCAAATGATCAAGATCCAAAAGAGTGGTTAGAAAAAAGGGGAATTATTACGACTGAACCTAAACAGTTAAACTCATTCAGACATACATTTAGCCATTTTCATTTGAATATTACGCCAATTTATTGTGTTATTACCAATATTATAAAATGTTGGGACGAATCTTCTGGCTATTGGTATAAACTTGAATCAAATAATGCAAAAATAGGACTCGCTACACCCGTTTATAATTTATTGAAACAATCTGCTTAACATTACTGTCAAGCAGAAGCAAATATATTTAATGTATAATCAGCCATTATATTTTGTTACATTTATTTTTTATGCATTGCAAACAATCTCAAGATTTAACAAACTGGTTAGTTTTTTTAATGGCATTTGCGATTGGTATCACTATTGCCAGCAATTATTATGCTCAGCCACTACTACATTCAATTACTCATGATTTGAATATTGCAGTTGATCATGCCGGCTTAATTATAATGGTAGCACAGTTAAGCTATGCTGTTGGTTTACTTTTTATCACACCGCTTGGCGATAAATTTGAACGAAAACGATTAATTATTATTTTAATGATATTATGCACTTTTGGGCTTATGATTAGTGCTTTGTCAAACAACTTATGGATGCTAATAATAGGTACATCCATAACAGGACTATTTTCAACCGTTGCACAAGTTTTAATTCCTTTTGCGGCAACTTTATCAAAACCTCAACAACGCGGTAAAATTGTTGGTACATTAATGAGTGGAATGTTAATGGGAATTTTATTGGGTAGATCCTTTGCCGGCGCTATTTCAACTCTTTCCGATTGGCATTATGTCTATTGGATTGCAACAGGTATTATGTCTATAGTTACGCTATCTCTCTGGATTTCACTGCCTAGTTACCGTAATACGGTTAATATAAACTACTTTCAATTATTATGCTCAATTGGTTCATTGTACAAACAAGAACCCATCCTCAGAATTCGTTCGTTATTAGCCATTATATCATTTGCACTTTTTTCTTTATTATGGACACCTCTTGCCTTTTTATTAAGTAATGAACCTTATCACTATTCCGACTTTATTATAGGTCTATTCGGAATTGCAGGAGCGGCTGGTGCACTAGGTTCGCCTATAGTGGGTAAATTATCAGACAAAGGTAAAGGTAGACTTGCTACCACAATAGGATTATGTTTATTGCTCATATCATGGTTACCACTTTCATTGGCTCAATACTCAATCATTGCTTTAGTATTGGGAGTAATTCTATTAGATTTTTCAGTTCAAGTTACACATGTTTCAAATATGAGTGCAATTTATCAAATAAGGCCTGATGCCCGTAGCAGAATGAATACTGGTTATATGATATTTTACTTTGTTGGTGGAATGCTTGGTTCAATCGGTTCTACTTATTTATTTAGCCATTATGGATGGATAGCAATTGTAATATCAGGAACAATTTTGGGACTCATGGGCATCATTTGTTGGATATTTTATACAAAAACGTATAGTGAACCTAAAACTTTTTTACAAACTAATTGATATTTAAAATATCGTTTAATTTTGACTTTAAGTAAAAACAAAATTATTATCCCTCAACATAAAAGCGTTGAACGTTGAGGGTAAATGAAAACTGATAATAAAAAAGTTATTATTAAGTAAATGGAACAAGCTATCACATTTTTTTGCATGTTTGTTAAAGCTATTCAATCATTGACAATGGAAAACTATTTTGAACTCAATTAAATCATGATGTTGATATTTACTTTTACTGATATATAAATTAATTTAATACTTTTATTAAGTTACCTAAGGAGTCATTTATGGCGACAATCTCTTTTCTTAATACTCCCTTCATCATCAAAAATTTATCATTAAAAAATCGTATTGTAATGCCCCCTATGTGCCAATATCAAGCAACCGATGGTATGCCTAATGATTGGCATTTTATTCACTATGTATCTCGAGCAATTGGTGGTGTAGGTTTAATTATTGTTGAGATGACAAATGTCGCTCCTAATGGACGTATTTCACCTAATTGTCTTGGGTTATGGAACGATGATCAGCGTGATCAATTTAAACGCATTGTAGATGCTGTACATGCTCAAAATGGTAAAATTGCCATTCAAATTGCTCATGCCGGTCGAAAAGCTTTAGGTGCTTCAGATGTTGTATCTTGTTCACCTATTCTTTACGATGGTTCAAACGAAGCCAATTCTAAATGGCAATATCAAATGCCAAGAGAATTATCAAAAGATGAAATCAAAGATATTATTAAAAAATTTGAAGAGTCAACAAAACGAGCCGTTGAAGCAGGTTTTGATGCCATTGAAATTCATGGTGCGCACGGATATTTAATTCATCAATTCAGTTCCCCAAAAACGAATCATAGAACCGATGAATATGGTCAGGATAAATTATTATTTGGTGAACAAGTTATAAAAGCAGCTAAATCTGTCATGCCTAGCGATATGCCACTTATTATCCGTTTTTCAGCGCAAGAATATAGTAAAGATGGATATGATATAGAATATGGGCGCCAAATAGCAAAACGCTTTGCTGATGCAGGAGCTGATATTTTAGATGTAAGTGGCGGCGGCGATGGTCAATTAGATCCAGCTCATACACCACTGTTTCATGCTGGATATCAAGTATATCTTGCTCGGGCGATCAAACAAGCAATCAATTTACCAGTAATCACTGTTGGCATGCTAGAAGATCCTTACCTAGCAGATTATGTATTAAGTACTGGTGATGCTGATCTAATCGCTATTGGACGAGGATTATTAAATGATCCGTATTGGGCAATACATGTACCATCTTCACCATTTGTACCAGCACCTTATCAAGTTGCTTTCAAATAATTCGACTTTGAATAAAATCCTGTAAACACATTACAGGATTTCAATACTCAGATAAAATTAAATATGCATTGCATATTTAATAAGTTGTTTTTTCAATGGTGAACAATTATCTATAGCATTCATACCGATAGTTCTTAGCGTTTTTTTCAATATATTATCACCATGAAACATATCTTGAATAGTTCTCATCGCAGTTAACATTACTAACGTATCTTTACGACGAGTGAATTGAAAAGATTTTAAATTTTCAGCAAGTCCAAAATCTTTTTGTTTATCATGTAACTGTTTAATGGTCGAAACTAATAAAGCAGAATCCTGAAAACCTAAATTCACTCCTTGCCCTGCTAGAGGATGAATAGTATGTGCTGCATCACCAATTAACACTAATCGATGTTTAATAAATTGTCTAGCCAAACGCGCTTTCAAAGGAAACACCGTACGTTTATTAATTACTTGGCATTTGCCTATTTTATCATCGGTTAATTTAAACAATTCTTGGCAAAACTTATATTCAGAAAGCGAGGTTAACATTGTTGTTTGATCAGGTTTAGTTGACCATACTAAACAACTTTTATTTTCTTGCCAAAGTGGTAAAAACGCAACAATACCATTTGGATAAAAAATTTGTTTGGCACAAGACTGATGGGGATATTGAGTCTCAACTGTTGTAATTAATGCATGATGAAGATAATTACGTTCAAAAACTGAAATTTTTTCGTGGTTTCGCAACCAAGAGTGTGCACCATCAGCACCAACAATCAGTTTAGCTTGTAAAATAGTATTATCAGATAAAGTTAAAAAAGCATAATCGGCATTATAAGTATTATCAATGGCTGTGAGATTAAAAATTGTTATATTGTGATTTTCTTCAGCAAATTGATACAAACAGTGAGAAATTAGATTATTTTCGATAATATAACCAAGATTAGGATACCCATAATCTTTTGCATGAGCTGAAAGATGTGCTAAACCGTTTTTTTCCCATACACCTATTTCGGTAAATTCTTGTACACGATGACTATTGAATAAATCGCTCCAAATGCCTATTTTAGACAAATACCTTTGGCTAGCACCATTAATTGCTGAAGCTCTAACGCCTATTTCGTGGTGAGGAAAAGATTCATAGCAATGAACCCTAGCATCGATAATCGCAATCTTTAAATCATATTGACTAAGTGCACAAGCCGTAGCTAGCCCAACTAAGCCACCACCAACAATGGCAACATCAAAATAAGTATTCATAAGATCAGTGGCTACTTATTATCTTTTTTTAATTCACTATCATCATTCATCGCTTTTTTAAAGCTTTTTAATGCAAAACCAAGATCTGAACCTAAATTACGCAATTTTTTAGTACCAAATACTAAAACGACCACGGCAAGAAACACTAAAAGGTGTGGGATACTAAATGACATAATAAAACCCTCTTACTTAACTACTCTTATCTATTTAAACATTTTCTTAGACGCAAGTTTTAATGAGGTATCATTATACTCTTTTTGTGAAAGGATTTCATAACTAGATTACGAATAAAAAAAAGACCTGTATAAACTATACAGGCCAACATGAAATATAAGGAATATAAGGAAAGAAAACAATGAAAAATCCTTACACTGCTTATTATCCATTTTTTTTCGCTTCAGTCAACGTTTTTATTTGTTTTTTTGTTTTATAAAAACGAATCATTAAAAACAAGAATAAAACATTAAAAATCATAATATTAAATCAAATTGATACTAAAATTTAGCCATTCCGCTAATTAGATTAAAATCAAAAATAAAATAAAAAAATGTTATTAACCATAAAAATAGCATAAACAAGACACAAAACAACAGATTTAAACCGAAAAATATCATTCATCAATTTTTTTCTAAATATCGGTACAACTATCTTAAAACGCAAAAAAACATTTTTCACAATATTATAACTCGCACAAAAAACGTTAAACCGAAGAAAAACACATTAAACACATATTATTCCCAATACCATGTATATAAAACTTAAAAAATATGCTCTATAATTAGCGAACGGATGAAAAAAGAAAAACGAGACAGAAATGAATATGATCAAAAATAAAAATGTCAAAACCTTCAAAGACAGACTATACAACTCGATGCAAGGTTTATCTGTTTCTGCTTTTGCGAAGAAATGTGATATGTCAGAAACTGTTATCAGGGATTATTTATCAGGAAAAACTTATCCCTCACTTACTCGTTTAGAGGTAATAGCTGAAAAATGTAATGTTTCATTTAACTGGCTTGCAACAGGTTACAGACTTGAAGTATTTGATCCCAAAGATGATGATGATGATGTATATAATGAAAATATATATCGTATTCCTGTTTATAAAAAACAATTACCGACAAAAGAAGAAGCACAATATCAACGTTTTATTCGTGAAACACCGCCAGTAATGAATTACCCAGTTGTAGAAGGCTGGGCATCCCATCGTGGTTTAGACATAAAAAAATTAATTCTCTATTGGGCAAAAGGTGATTTAATGTCTCCTGAAATTGAAAATAATAATGGACTTATTATAAACACGGATATCACTGAAATTATTGATGGAGCGATATATTTAATCGAATATGAAAATTTCACCCTATTAAGAAAAATTCGTCTAACGCTGAGCAGTTGGATTTTAATATGTAACAATAATCAATATCCAACAATTGAAGTACCTAAAGCACATTTTGATAAGTACAATATCGTTGGTCGTGTTGTACAAATAATTAAAGACGTCTTCTAAATTTAATAAATAGAAATCTTCTGTTTTTCAATATATAATTGCTGATGTGGGGAAATATTAATCAGATCTTTCCTCACTATTTTTTATATTCATAACTTATTTCATGATAGGTAGATAGTTAAGCAATGTTTATTTAAAATTTCACATAAAATTGGATGTTAGAATAATTGATATCTATTAACCCTAAACTTGTATTCCAATATCACTAATATATTTACCAAACAAATATCATTTTAATAATTAGGTCTTTTATGTATCGATTTTTTGAAAAATTGGTGTCGCCTTATCCTAAAGATGCTCCTCAACCGGCGGCTAAAAACTTTTTTAGTTTTATATGGCAGTCAACCAAAGGCACTCGCATATTTATGCTATTATTAATCTTATTGAGTGGATTAAGTGGTGCTTTCGAAGCTTTTTTATTTGCAGCATTAGGTAAAGTGGTCGACTGGCTCGCAGACGCTGAACCATCTAAATTTTGGCAGCAAGAAAAAACAACATTAATTATTCTGGCTATAATAATTTTAGCAAGCACGCTGATCATTAGTTTACAAACGATTATTAAACATCAATGTCTCGCCGGAAATTTTCCAATGAGAATGCGTTGGAATTTGCATAGATTGGTTCTTAACCAAAGTATGCGCTTTTTCCAAGATGAATTTGCTGGGAGAATATCAGCAAAAGTAATGCAAACAGCCCTTGCTGTTAGAGATACTTGTTTTTTAGTCGCGGATATTTTTATCTATGTTCTTATTTCATTTATTGCTATGGCGGCTGTTATTGGGCAATTAGATCCTTGGTTGTTAATGCCTTTTCTTGGTTGGGGTGTGCTTTATGGGATTGCGATGTACTACTTTATTCCACGCTTAAGTAAAGTTGCTAGCATGCAGGCAGACGCGCGTTCTACCATGACCGGAAGAGTCACCGATGCTTATACCAATATCATGACCGTTAAACTGTTCTCACATGCAGGTAATGAAGCCAAATACGCTCAAGAATCAATGGATGAGTTTTTAGTTACCGTTAATCAGCAAATGCGTTTAGTCAGCAGTTTTGAAATTGTAAACCATATATTATCTATTACGTTGATACTTTGCACGACTGGTATTGCTTTATGGTTATGGACCGATCAATTAATTGGCATTGGAGCAATTGCCACAACTACCGCCGTCGCATTACGATTGAATGGTTTTTCTCACTGGATCATGTGGGAACTTGCTGCTCTATTTGAAAATATTGGTGTAGTAAAAGATGGCATCAATACATTTTCTTCAACTAAAACTGCTCACGATCAACCAAATGCAACAGAACTTATTGTTAAGCAAGGTAAAATAGAGTTTAAACACATTAATTTCAATTATGATATCAACAGACAAAAGTCAACCATTCAAGATTTGGATTTAACAATTAATTCAGGTGAAAAAATAGGTTTAGTCGGTCGTTCTGGAGCAGGGAAATCTACACTTAT
The DNA here is from genome assembly GCF_026537125.1 of Gilliamella sp. B2828. NCBI lineage: Bacteria > Pseudomonadati > Pseudomonadota > Gammaproteobacteria > Orbales > Orbaceae > Gilliamella > Gilliamella sp. B2828. The sequence goes on along the minus strand of NZ_JAFNMU010000001.1, from coordinate 262,440 downwards.
TAATTTATTATTACGCTTTTATGATTTACAAAGTGGTAAAATTATTATTGATGGACAAGATATCAAAACTGTTACTCAAGAAAGCTTACGTGCTCAAATTGGTATGGTAACTCAAGATACATCCCTATTACATCGCTCTGTACGAGAAAACTTGATCTATAGCAACAGTCAAGCCACTGAAGAAGAGATGATTACAGCAGCGAAAAAAGCTCATGCTGATAGCTTTATTCAAACACTTGTTGATGCAAATGGTCGAACAGGCTATGACGCATTTGTAGGAGAGAGAGGCATAAAATTATCAGGTGGACAACGGCAGCGCATTGCAATTGCCAGAGTAATATTAAAAAATGCTCCCATTCTATTATTGGATGAAGCTACCAGCGCACTGGATTCTGAAATTGAACAAGCAATTCAAGAAAGTTTATATACTTTAATGGAAGGCAAAACCGTTATTGCCATTGCTCACCGGTTATCAACTATCGCAGCAATGGATAGATTAGTTGTACTTGATCAAGGTAAAATTATTGAGCAAGGAACTCACAAAGAGTTGCTCGATAAAAATGGACTATACGCTCAACTATGGAAACATCAAAGTGGTGGATTCTTAGGGGAAAATGTGTAAACATCAATCTATTACAACAAAGAGTGATAGGACACATATAAGATTAAGTACTAATATGTGTCCTTGATGAGTTAGTCAATCAGTTAATAAAATTTTTATAAAACTCTGATTCAAATCGCATTATTGCACTATTTTTTGGTTCTCCTCGTGTATCAGCATGATATCCTGATAATAACTGCACAAACGCCAAATATTTACCATCGTTCTTTTGAATAAATCCAGCCAGATTATAACTACCTTGAATATAACCCGTTTTGGCTCGAATGGTTTCCTTAAATGGGATTTGATTAAAACTTTTACGATTTTGCAAAGTACCATCAACTCCAGCAATCGGTAGCATTTCAATAATTCCTAACTGCTCATTATTCGCTGAAATATATTGTAATATTTCCATTAATTTGTCTGCACTAACTAAGTTTAATCGGGATAATCCAGATCCATCAACAATGACTAAATTTTCAAGATTAATACCGGCTTTCGTTAGTAAAATTTGTTTGACTGCATCACTACTATTACGCCAAGTCCCTGCTATATTGTAATAATGTACCCCAAGAGTTCTAAAAATAGCATCTGCATATAAATTATTTGATTTTTTGAGCATAACAGTCAGTATTTCAGAAAGTGGGACTGATTGACTGGAAGTGAGTAAAATTAGTTGTGAATTATTTTTTTTATTCTTCTCTAAAATTTTACCATTAAGAACGATTTTTTGTAATTTAAGCTCTTTTTTTAAAATTGCAGAAAAATAAGCTGCTCCATCAAGTACCGCAAATTTTAATGGTATTTTATTATTACCTGAAGCAATGCATCCTGATAGGTAATAACGATTTTTATCCGAATAACTCACATCTAACTCACAATATTTATCATCCAAATCTTTACTATTAGTGGAAATCGTTTTGATATCAGCAGATACCACTACTGGAATATTAGATGATACTGAAACCGATGCTTTAGAGCCCACCTTTCCTGGTATAACTGTTGCATAAAAACAATTATCGTTTATGATTGCAGCTGAGGGAGGTGCATTATAACAAGCGGTTAAATTATTCCATGACCAACCCGCAGCTTTATCATGACTGGCAAAGACTGAAGTGTCTAAAATGATATTTCCAGCAATTTTTTCAATACCTTTTTGGTGCAGTTCAGTAAGCATTATTTTTAATCTATCACTAGAGAAAGTAGGATCCCCACTTAATTGTATGATAAGGTCCCCATTTAACTGCTTATTACTTATTGAACCATTAGTTTTCATAAGAGTTTTAAAGCGAAAATCACCCCCTAATTCAAGCTGTGCAGCTAAAGCGGTAATAACTTTTTGAGTACTAGCTGGTTGTTTAAATTGATCACTCTTATATTTTGCTAATGTTTTCGGATTACTACCAACAGATTGAACTAAAATAGATAAATCACTTCCTTTAGGTAACGTTGATAAATAAGGTTCTATTGACTGTGCATGTAATAATCCTGATAGAAAAAGAAGAATACATAAAATAATTATCCTGATATTATTCATGAAAATTGGCTCAAAATGTTATTTAACTATAATAGTCAATGGTTTTTTTCAAATATAACTTTTTTTGATTTAGCTAGCAATATATACTATATCACTTTTATACTTACATAGTACCGTTTATATAAAACAGTTCCAATTTCCCAAATTATCTGTGTATCAATATTATAACTAGGTGTCATAAATATGATTCAACACTCATTAGGATTTCCAGTAGAAACAGTATTAGTATTTGTTGGGTTATCCCTAACTGCAATTATTATCGACTTATATGCTCACCATAATGATAAACCTATCAGTTTAAAAAATGCAATTGGATGGTCAATTTTTTGGATAGCTGTTGCATTATGTTTTGCTTTATTTCTATATATTCATCATGGTAGTACAACAGCAAGTTTATTTATAACTGGTTATATACTTGAAAAAGCATTATCTGTCGATAATCTGTTTGTTATTATGGCCATTTTTTCATGGTTTACCGTCCCCAATAATTACCGTCATCGCTTGCTTTACTGGGGAGTTATTGGTGCCATTATTTTCCGAGCAATATTTGTAATAATTGGAACAAGCTTATTATCTTTAGGTCCATGGATGGAATTAGTTTTCTCAGTTATGGTTGCTTTTACGGGAATAATGATGCTAAAAAATCATAATAGAGATGAAGAAATTAAAGATTACTCCCATCATATCGCCTTTCGCATAGCAAAACATATTTTTCCTTCTTATCCTAAAATTGTAGGGCACACTTTTTTATTAACTCAAAAACAACTCGATACCGAACTAGCAAAACCAGAAAACAACGATTTAGTTGGCAAAATTTCTAAAAGTGCCGTCTATGCAACACCGCTATTTCTATGTATTGTTGTTATTGAACTCAGTGATGTTATGTTTGCTTTTGACTCAGTCCCAGCGGTGATTGCGGTTAGTCAAGAACCATTAATTGTTTATAGTGCCATGATTTTTGCTATTTTAGGACTGAGAACGATGTATTTTGTCTTAGAAGCTATGCGACAATATTTAGTTCATCTTGGTAAAGCAGTCATCTGTTTACTATTTTTTATTGCTGGTAAATTAGCTTTAAACGCCAGTAATCACCTGTTTGGTTACGGACCTGATATAAGCCCAACCTTTAGCCTTTATATCGTTTTAGGAATTTTAGTCCTAGGTATTATTGCCAGCTTTATCTGGCCAGAAAAAAATAATGAGTAACTGAACTGGAATTGGCAGGAGACCCTGCCAATATTTAATTTATATTATTGTCTTTTTAATGAACGAATAGAATAACTTACACCCAATATCATAAACCAAATAGGTGTTGCAATTAAAGCTTGACAAGTATCTTTCTCTAATGTAAGCAACACAATCATAAATGCAAAAAAGACCAAACAGACAAAGCACATCAAAATACCGCCAGGCATTTTAAAGCTAGATTGTTCATGCAAATCTGCTTTCTTACGACGATAAGCAATATAGGAAATTAAAATCATTGACCAAATAAACATAAATAAAATAGCTGAGATAGTCGTAACTATGGTAAATGCCTCCATCACATTAGGCACAAGATAAATCAATACCACTCCACCAAATAAGCAAAGACAAGAAAACCACAAACCATTAGCTGGAACCGAGCGACTTGACAACTTTCCGAAAGGCTCTGGCGCATCTTGTTTTTTTGCAAGTCCAAATAACATACGACTCGTTGAGTAAATACCACTATTAGCCGAAGAAGCTGCTGAAGTCAGTACGACAAAATTAATAACGCTTGCCGCAGCCGGTAATCCTATTAAGCTAAATAATTCAACAAACGGACTTTTATTTGGTGAAATAAATATCCAAGGTGTAACACTCATAATTATGATTAGAGAAAACACATAGAAAAAGATAATTCGAGCAGGCACAGAATTAATTGCTCGTGGCAAATTTTTATCTGGATCGACGGTTTCTGCGGCGGTAGTACCAACCAGCTCAATCCCTACAAAAGCAAAAATTGCAATTTGAAAACCGGCAAAAAAGCCTATAGTACCATTAGGAAAGAAGCCACCATATTCCCATAGATTTGAAAATGCTGCTGTTGTATCAGTTTGAGTGGAATGAAATGAGATTAAAATTAGCATAACTCCAATGGCAATTAATCCTACAATCGCAACAATTTTAATCATTGAAAACCAAAATTCTGTCTCACCAAACATTTTTACGGTCAATAAATTTAAGGTTAATAATAAAATAACCGTCAAAAACATCGGTATCCACGACTGTAACTCAGGAAACCAGTGTTGTGAATACCCCGCAATGGCAACAACGTCTGCAATTCCGGTAATAACCCAGCAAAACCAATAAGTCCAGCCGGTAAAAAAACCAGCCCAAGGACCTAAAAGGTCATTGGCAAAATCGCTAAAGGATTTATACTTCAAATTAGAAAGAAGTATTTCACCCATTGCACGCATAACAAAAAACAGGATAAAACCAATAACCATATATACCAAAACGATCGAAGGTCCAGCGAGACTTATCGTTTTACCTGACCCCATAAATAAGCCTGTACCGATTGCACCACTAATGGCAATTAATTGGATATGTCGGTTAGAAAGGTTTCGCTTTAGATCATGGTTAGAGGATTTAATGCTCATTGCTATTATTACCTTTTATTTTCACAATTTTCCGATTCAAAGAGTATGAGACTATAAAGTCTATAGAATCAAATCGCAAGCTGAATTGTTATGAAAACTTTTTATGGATTCACAATAATTATCTATAGTTTCTTATAATAGAATTGTGTAGCATAACCAACTATCCTTTATAACTTATTATAATAAATGATTAATATGAAACAAAATAACCATTGCTTTTATTTATCAGTCTTATTTATTTTGATTATCTTATCAGTATCAACTGGCTGTCAAAGCAATTTAAATAAAAATACTAAACAAGATCAACAATACAGCGATGGTAAGTTGCTCTTACCTTTTAATGTATCACCTACCCATTTGAGTTATCCTGTTAACATATCCGATTATGTTATTCAGATTGCAAAGATTGAATCTTCATCCCCGGAGTTGTATCGTCAAAATGAACATATTTATACCGCTATTAATAACTGGATTACTAACTTATTAGATTTCGATGAACTTCTTAAAGTCGGATTAAATAGTTATGGGTTGGCTGGACAAGATGGCTATGGTAATGTACATTTCACTGGTTATTATACACCTGTCATCAAAGCAAGACATACCCCAACATTAGAATTCAAATATCCTATTTATAAAATGCCAGCAATAACTAAAGGGCAATTGCCTAGCCGCGAACAAATTTATAATGGCGCATTAGCCGATAAAGGGTTGGAGATAGCTTACAGTAACTCTCTAATGGACAACTTTATTATGGAAGTTCAGGGAAGTGCTTATATTGATTTTGAAGATGGCAATCCTTTAGTATTTTTCAGTTATGCGGGTAAAAATGGTTATAGCTACTCAAGTATTGGGCAATTGTTAGTAAAACAAGGTGAAATAAAAAAAGAAGAATTGTCAATGCAAGCAATAAAAGATTGGTCTGAAAATAAAAGCGAAGAAAATCTTAAAAAATTACTGATTCAAAATCGTTCTTTTGTATTTTTTGAACCAAAATATAATGCAGAAGTAAAAGGTGCAGCATCCATCCCCTTAATTGCAAATGCATCGGTTGCTTCTGATAAGACATTAATTCCCATTGGCTCAGTGATATTAGCCGATGTTCCTCTTCTTGATCAAGATGGTCAGCATCGAGGTAAAAGAGAGACGCGATTAATGGTAGCACTAGATGTAGGGGGAGCTATAAAAGGTCAACACTTTGATCTTTATCTCGGGATTGGTGAAAAACCAGGCGCACTAGCTGGTTTTTACAATCACTATGGACGAGTATGGTTGATAAAACCTTAATTTACGAACATCGACGACATTAAAAGAACCTGTTAGAATAAACTAATATAAGTTGCATTAAGGATAACTCATGAGATTATGCGATCGAGATATCGAAACGTATTTACAAAATGGTAAATTAAAAATAACCCCTCAGCCCGCACAAAACTGCATCAATGGTGCAACTATTGATGTAAGATTAGGCAATAAATTTCGTACATTTAGGGAACATACTACACCTTATATTGATTTAAGCGGTCCTAAAGAACAAGTATCTGCGGTTTTAGAAAAAGTGATGAGTGATGAAATTGTATTATCTGAAGGTGATGCATTTTACCTTCATCCTGGTGAGTTAGCATTAGCCGTGACTTTGGAATCAGTTACAATTCCTAATGATTTAGTTGGCTGGTTAGATGGGCGCTCATCCCTTGCCAGACTTGGGCTTATGGTACACGTTACAGCCCATCGTATCGATCCTGGCTGGCAAGGACAAATTGTGCTAGAGTTTTTTAATTCCGGAAAAATACCATTAGCTCTTAGACCAGGAATGACAATAGGAGCACTTAGCTTTGAAACACTAACGGGTCCAGCAGCTAGACCGTATAATAGTAGACAAGATGCAAAATATAAAGATCAACATGGCGCAGTTGCTAGCCGTATTGATAAAGACTAAATCACCCAGTAGTTTTTATTCTGAAGGAATATTAACATGATCAAAAAAATATTAGTTACTCTTTTAATTTTAATCCTACTTTCTGCCATTGGTATTGTATCTCTTATTGTTTTTGTTGATCCTAATAATTATAGAGGATTTATTTCTAATACCGTTAAAGATAAAACAGGTTATGAATTAACTATTGATGGTAATTTACGATGGCACATTTGGCCACAAGTTAGCATATTAACTGATTCAGTTAAATTATCAGATATTGATGCCAAAAAACCAATTTTAACAGCAGATAATATGCGCCTTGATGTAGAACTGTTTCCTTTATTTTCAAAAAAATTAACGGTCAAAAATGTTTTTATAAAATCCGCTATTATCAATATTACCGATGAAAGTAAAGGACAAGTTTACAAACATAAAGCTCAACAACAAACAACTACAGATGAAAATCAAACTTCCCAAACTAAGCAGCAAAAAGACTCATCAAAATGGGCATTCACTTTAAATAAACTTGAAGTGTCTGATAGCACTGTTGTTTTACAAAATAAAGACGATTTCATTAATTTTAGAAATATTAATCTTGCTATCACTCAAAAAACAGATAAAAAAATTGCCATTGATGTTAAAGGCAATATCGACCGTAACCAGCAAGATTTTTCCTATGTGGCTAATGCTGATGTCGATTTAGCTTTATTTCCAGAAAAAGCCATAATTGATTTAAAGAAATTTAATTACATTTATAAAGGGATTGACCTTTCAGCCAAAGAATTGAAAGGCAATTTGAAAGGAGTAATTGATTATTATCACAATTCAAAACAATTAATGAGTAAAGATTTATCTTTTTCTGCTAATGAAAATTATTTTTCAGGCTCTTTTAATGCAAATTTTGATAAAAAACCTTATATAGATTTAACGATAGCGAGTAATGAATTAAATTTCACACCTTTTATACAGAAAGACAAAGATAAAAAAACAAATCAAAACATTACAATACAACAAACTCCGCCCGTTGTATCTAATGTTATAAATGTCGATAATGAACTAAACTTCCTTAATAATTTTAATGCTAAAGCAAAATTAGACATTAAAAAATTAAATGTTAATAATATGATATTCAATAATATCAATGTTGCTTTAGTCAATAATGATGGAGTAGCAACAATTCAAAATATCAGTGCTGACTTCGCCAAAGGGCACATAGCTGCTACCGGTATGGCAAATGGTAAACAAAAATATACTCAAATCAAGTTAATTCCAAAAATTAGTAATATTGATCTCAATACATTCTTCAACCAGATGGAAACACCAAATGATTTAGAAGGATTATTTAATGCGAACGGAGATATAGAGCTAAGTACATTATCCGCAAATAAATTATTAGAAAGCTTAAAAGGTAACTTATCAATCAATATATCCAACGCAAAATTAAACAAAATTAATATCAATAATATTATTGAAAATGCTGCAACTAAATATATCAAAGATGTTTCATCAACTGAAAATCTGAAAAATTATACAGAATTTTCTAAAATCAGTACGACTGCCTATTTCAATAAAGGGGATCTAGAATTAACAACATTGAATGCGCTTTCACCAACCCTTGAAGTGGTTGAAGGCTCAGGCAGAGTTGGTATGATTCAAAAAGATCTCGATATTAACATGAATGTTAAAATTCTTGGTGGATGGAACGGAAAAAGCGAAACTATTGCAAAGCTACAAAAGCTAGTAATACCAATGCATATTTATGGGGAATTTTCAAAACTTCATTATCAGCTTGATTTAGGTCAAGTGATTAAAGATATTTTTAATGATAAGTTACAAGAAAGTTTAGATAAATTTCGCAATAAACTAGAGAATCGAAATTCAAAAGATGACTCGAAATCGAATTCAAAGCAAAAAGCCGTCGATATGTTAGAAAATCTATTGAGTAAATAATAAGATAAATTAATTAATCAATATAATAAAAAAGGTGAGTTAAACTCACCTTTTTTATTGTTAGTACCGTTTTACTCTATTTACTATAGAATAAACTTACTAAGATCCTCATCCGCCACAAGTTTATCTAAATGGTCACTTACATATTTAGCATCAATAGTAACTGTTTTACCACTAAGTTCACTTGCATCAAATGAGACTTCTTCCATTAGACGTTCAAGAACAGTATGCAATCTACGAGCACCAATATTTTCATTTTGCTCATTTACTTGCCAGGCTGACTCAGCAATTTTACGAATACCATCAGGAGTGAAGTCAATATTAACACCTTCAGTTGCCATTAACGCTTTATATTGAACAGTTAATGATGCATTAGGTTCAGTTAAAATTCTTTCGAAATCTTCGCTTGTTAATGCTTGTAATTCAACTCGAATTGGTAAACGTCCTTGAAGCTCGGGAATTAAGTCTGATGGATTTGCTGTTTGGAATGCACCAGAAGCGATAAATAAAATATGATCGGTTTTTACCGAACCATGCTTAGTTGAAACAGTACAACCTTCAACAAGTGGTAATAAATCACGCTGAACACCTTCACGCGAAACATCTGGCCCAGAAGAATTACCTCTTTTACACACTTTATCGATTTCATCGATAAACACAATACCATTTTGTTCAACAGCTTCAATTGCTTCATGCTTAAGATCATCAGGATTAACCAATTTTGCTGCTTCTTCTTCAATGAGCTGTTTGAAAGCATCTTTTATCTTCATTTTACGAGCTTTTGTTTTTTGACCGCCTAAATTTTGAAACATTGATTGGAGTTGGCTGGTCATCTCTTCCATACCCGGTGGCGCCATAATTTCAACACCAATATTAACACCAGCTACTTCAATTTCAATTTCTTTATCGTCAAGTGCGCCTTCTCGTAATTTTTTTCTAAATGCTTGCCGAGCTGTTGAATCATTATTATTTTCAACTTGTCCCCAACCATCTTTAGCCGGTGGTACAAGTACATCTAAAATACGCTCTTCAGCTAGTTCTTGAGCTCTGTTACGATTTCTTTCAATAGTTTCTTGTCGAATCATCTTAACAGCAGAGTCTGTTAGATCTCGAATAATTGAGTCTACTTCTTTTCCTACATAACCAACTTCGGTAAATTTTGTCGCTTCTACTTTAATGAACGGAGCTCTAGCAAGTTTAGCTAATCTTCTTGCAATCTCTGTTTTACCAACACCCGTTGGTCCTATCATAAGAATATTTTTCGGTGTGACTTCATGACGTAATGCTTCATCAAGTTGCATACGACGCCAGCGATTACGTAAAGCAATTGCAACAGAACGTTTTGCTTTATCTTGTCCTATAATATGTTGGTTTAATTCGCTTACAATTTCGCGAGGAGTCATTTCAGACATAATAGTATTTCTCTTAAATCAGTTTAATTAGTAATTGAGCTCTTCAATAGTTTGGAAGTTATTGGTGTAAACACAAATGTCACCAGCTATTGATAGAGATTTTTGTACGATATCATGTGCAGATAATGATGTATTATCTAATAAAGCCCTTGCAGCTGATTGAGCGTAAGGTCCACCCGAACCAATGGCAATAAGATCATCTTCTGGTTGTATAACATCACCAGTACCTGTAATAATCAGTGAGGCACTTTCATCAGCAACAGCAAGTAATGCTTCTAATTTGCGTAACATTCTGTCTGTACGCCAATCTTTGGCTAGTTCGACAGCGGCCTTAGTTAAATGGCCTTGGTGCATTTCAAGTTTACGTTCAAATAACTCAAAAAGTGTAAAAGCATCGGCAGTACCACCAGCAAAACCCGCAATTACTTTATTATTATATAAACGACGAACTTTACGTGCATTACCTTTCATTATAATGCGTTCACCAAGTGTAACTTGACCATCACCACCAATAACCACTTGCCCTTCACGGCGAACACTGACTATTGTTGTCATATTCTGCTCCTTCTCTTACTTTAAATAACTAAATTTGGAATGAATAGAAAATATATGAGGACGAATAATTGATTTTCAACATCTCTATTAAAAGATGTTGAAAATTTATTTCCATTAAGAATGCCTTAAATCAAAACATTTTTGATACAAATAATTTCAATATCATTTTGGTTGGAATTCAACAATCATTTTTTTTACTTTATCATATAACCCAATTGCTGGTTTTGGTATTGTTGCAAGTTTAGTAGCAGCAACCGCTTCACGACATAAAGCATCATCACCTCCACTAGCGGCAACATTAAGTAAAAGCCCATCCGGCGCTATTTGAATTTGTAAAACACAACTTTTGCCACTATAAACGTTAGCTGGGTTTATAAATTTATTACTTATAGCATTTGTCACTAATGCTTTGTATTTAGCTAGTTCATCATCGGATGAACCTCTACGGCTTGCCGCTGCTCCACTTAGATTACTTGGAGAATTTGGAGAGCCAGAAGTCAGCCCGCCTAATAGATCATTAAGCGCTTTATCCTTTTTAGCCTGTTCTGCCTTCTGTCTTGCTTTTTCCGCGGCTGCCCTTTCTACTGCCGCTTTCTCTGCCGCCGCTTTCTCTGCCGCCGCTTTTTCCGCGGCTGCTCTTTCCGCGGCTACTCTTTCTGCTGCCGCTTTCTCTGCCGCCGCTTTTTCCGCGGCTGCTCTTTCCGCGGCTACTCTTTCTGCTGCCGCTTTTTCCGCGGCTATCCTTTCTGCTTCTTGTTGTTTTAATTGCTCAGCAATTTTAATCCGTTCTTTCGTTAAGTCTTTTAAATATTGTTGTTCAGCAAGTTGTTTTTCTTGTAATTCTTTAGCTTGATCTGCTACCTGCTGTTCTCTTTTTTTATCAGCTTGTTGCTGGCTCTCTTTTGTTTTTAAATGTCGCTGATGTTGATCACTCATAACAGAAGGATCGATCATAATAGCATCTATACTATTACCAGTCTCTTTACCATAATCGACACTATCTTTTTCTTGCATAGCTTGATAACCAAGAATAATAATTAATATTAAATGTAATATAATCGATATTATAATTGGGATACTTAATTTTGAATTTCTCATATAAGACATTGCTGATATTTTTTATGTATTATTATGCTTAGTTAAATTGGTTGAGTCATCAAGCCAACTGATTTAACGCCTGCGGATTGCAATAAATTTAACGCTTTTATAATTTCTTCGTAAGGAACATTCTTAGCACCACCAACTAAAAAAACAGCTTTTTCATTTATTGAAATTTGATGTTTTACCTCAGCAATAATTTGCTCCTGAGGTAAATCTGATTGACGAGTTTGATCAATAATGAGAGCATATACACCAATACCAGATACTTCAATGATTATTGGTTTATTATCAGCAGGAGATACTGTTTTTGATTCTGATGCTTCAGGTAAATCTACCTCAACACTTTGGCTTATAATTGGCGCTGTGGCCATAAAAATAAGCACCAACACTAATAATACATCAAGCAAAGGAACTATATTGATTTCAGATTTAGTTGAATATCGTGAACGTCTACTCATAATTATTTCCTAACAGCTACAGCTTGACGTTGTAAAATAGCTGAAAATTCATCAATAAAATTAAGGTAACTCTGTTCAATTCGGCTTACACGTAATGTTAAACGATTATAAGCAAGAACAGCTGGAATAGCAGCAAATAAACCAATCGCCGTTGCAATTAAAGCTTCAGCAATCCCTGGTGCAACCATTTGCAATGTTGCCTGTTTTACTGCCCCTAAAGAGATAAATGCATGCATAATTCCCCATACAGTACCAAATAAGCCAATATAAGGACTAATTGAACCTACAGTACCTAAAAAAGGAATATGTAATTCTAAATTATCGAGTTCACGATTCATTGCCAAACGCATAGAGCGAGATGCGCCATCTAATGCAGCTTCAGGCATATTAGGATTAATTTGGTAAAGACGAGAGAATTCTTTGAAACCTGAATAAAAAATATGTTCTGTACCACTAATGTCTTCTTTATGGTATTTTGCTTTATCAAACAAAATATTCAACTCTTCAGATGCCCAGAAACAATTTTCGAATTGATCAATTTGCTTTTTAGCTTTTCCTAGAATTTTACTGCGTTGGAATATAATAGCCCAAGACATTACAGAAAATGTTAGTAATAATAACATAACACCTTGTACCAAAAGTCCTGCCTGTAAAAATAGATCAATAATATTCAAATTTTCCACTTAAATAAACTCCAAAACTAATAACTTTGGAAGCGCACATGGCTTCATTTTAGTCATATTAACACAAGCAATAACTACATCAGCATTGCTGATAATTTGCTTATTCTGATTTAATATAGTCTGTTTAAAAATAATAGACGCCTTACGAATTTGCTCAACCTGAGTGCTGATAGTTAGCATGTCATCTAAACGGGCTGGAAAGTCGTAGCTAATATCCATCTTTTTAACAACAAATGCAATACCTTCTTGTAGCAACTTATGTTGATTAATATCAAGCTGTCTTAGCATCTCTGTCCTAGCGCGTTCATAAAAAGCAAGATACCGAGCATGGTAGACAACTCCGCCAGCATCTGTGTCTTCATAATAAACCCTTGCATTCCAATTGAATTGTTTCATATTCTAAAATCTGATTTCAAAAAAATTAGCAATATTATATTTGAAAATAAAATTCGCACACTATGATATAAAAATAGTTAAATGAAAACAATTATCATTTGTAAATTATTTATCACATTTCAGACTAATAATCAAAAAGGTGACAATTTGCCACCTTTATATTTATTTTTCTGTATAATACTTCGCTATTTGTTCGTTTCTTTTTCATTACTAGAATTCTCAACCCAAAGTCCAGTAACAACAGCAAGCATGCAAGTTGCAATGACTCCAACTAACCATAAGATATAATACATAATTAATCCTTAATAAAGTGAATGTTTATTATTTTCAATATGATTTTTATCTAACCGCCCAAACATTTTTATATAACACCATGATGTATAGAAAAGAATGATTGGTAAGAATATTGCCACTACACCCAACATTATATTCAGGGTTAATTGACTAGAACTTGCGTCCCAAATTGTTAAACTAGCATTTGGCATAATGCTTGATGGAATAACAAATGGAAATGTTGCAATACCATATGTAAATAATACACAAGTAATAGTTAATGAAGATGATAAAAATACTAACCCATTTTTATTCAAACTAGAACAAAAAATGGTAAACAAGGGCAACAATACTCCTAACGCAGGTACTACCCATAAAATAGGATAATTCATGTAATTTTTTAGCCAAGAAACATCTGTTGATACAGTTTTATTTAACGGGTTAGAAACACCGTTATAATCAATTATACTAGTAATTTCATAACCATGAATGCCAAAAATAACCCAAACACCAGCCAATACGAATGCAATTAACATAATTAAACTTGCCACTTGGGTTGCTTTTCTAGCTCTAAGATAAAGTTCTCCAGAAGTCTTCATTTGTAACCAAGCACCACCATGGGCAACCATAAGCATTAAGCTGACAATACCCGCTAATAATGCAAATGGATTAAGTAGACCAAAAAAAGAGCCTTCATAAAAGGCACGATAAGAATTATCAAATCTAAATGGCACACCCTCTAATAAGTTTCCAAACGCTACCCCAAACACAAGTGCGGGAACAAAGCTTCCTAAGAAAATAGCAATATCCCACATATTCCGCCATTTAGTATTTTCTAGCTTACTACGGTAATCAAATCCAATTGGTCTAAAAAATAATGCACATAGCACTAAAATCATTGCGATATAAAAACCAGAAAAGGATACAGCATAAGCCATAGGCCAAGCAGCAAAGATACCTGCCCCACCGGTAATTAACCAAACTTGGTTACCATCCCAATGAGGGGCAATTGCGTTTATCATTATACGACGTTCAGTATCGGTTTTTCCGATAAAAGGTAATAAAATACCAACGCCCATATCAAAACCATCAGTGACAACAAAAGCGATTAAAACAACACTAATCAACAGCCACCAGATGATGCGTACAATTTCGTAATCAATCATTGTATAACTCCCTATGCCTATTCTGATACCGCTTGTGTTTTTTCGTAATAATAATTGCCTGTACCCAACGAACTCGGTCCTAATCGAGCGAATTTAAACATCAAGTACATTTCAGCAACTAGAAATAGCGTATATAGACCACAAATTAAGACCATAGTAAATAATACTTCACCTGGTGTTAACGATGAATTGGCGACCCCAGTTGGTAAAATATCTTGAATTGCCCAAGGTTGACGACCATATTCCGCAACAAACCAACCACATTCACAAGCAAGCCATGGAGATGGTAACAATATAAGAAGTAAACGATGTAACCAACGCTTTTGACCAATTTTGTTTTTGTAAGTTGTCCATAAAGCTAGCCCAGTGCCTAAAATCATCAATAGTCCAAAACCAACCATTCCTCTAAATGCCCAGAACAAAGGCCATACAGCTGGAATTGAATCTTCGGTCGCCGCTTTAATATGTTCTTCAGTAGCCTCAGGAATCGTCAAATTATCACGATCGGTAAAGCGTTTAACCAAATAACCATATCCTAAATCGGCTTTATTATCTTCAAAGGCTTTAAAAACAGAGGGATCTTGATCGCCCTTTTGAATTTTTTCCAAATTACTATAGGCTAAGATACCATTACGAATTCTGGTTTCATTATCATTAATAATATCTTTTAAACCAATTACTTGCTTGTCAAGCGAACGTGTAGTCATGATTCCCATTAGATACGGAATTTCTATTGCAAATAAATTTTCCTTATTTTTTTGCGATGGAAATGCAATAACATTAAATGACGCTGGAGCAGGTTGAGTTTCCCACTCACCTTCAATTGCTGCAAGTTTAGTAGGTTGAACAGTCGACAATTCGTGTCCGGCTTCATCGCCCATGAAGGCAACAACAATTGACATAATAAAACCAAACATGGCCGCTACTGCAAAAGAACGACTTGCAAAAGGTAAATCTCGTTTCTTGAGAAGATAATATGAACTAATACTTAAAACAAACATCGCACCAGTTAAATATCCTGCTGCAACAGTATGTACGAACTTATATTGAGCAACAGAATTAGTAACTAATTCAAAGAAACTAGCCATTTCCATACGGGAATTTATCGGATTAAAGTCTGAACCAATAGGGAATTGCATCCAGCCATTAGCAACTAAAATCCAAAGCGCGGAAAAGTTTGAACCAAACGCCACACACCAAGTAACCATTAAATGTTTACCACGACTTAGTCTATCCCATCCAAAAAAGAATAAACCAACCATCGTTGATTCCAAGAAAAATGCCATTAGTCCTTCAATTGCAAGAGGTGCCCCAAAAATATCCCCCACATAGTGCGAGTAATAAGACCAGTTGGTACCGAATTGAAATTCCATGGTTAAACCGGTAGCGACACCAACGGCAAAATTAATACCGAATAATTTACCCCAGAATTTGGTCATATCCTTCCAGATTTGCTTGCCACTAACAACATATACAGTTTCCATAATTGCAAGCATAAATGCCATACCCAAAGTTAATGGTACAAAAATGAAATGATACATTGCTGTGAGTGCAAACTGAAGGCGCGACAGTTCTACTATATCTAACATAAAGCGTTCCCTTTATCCTTAAATGCCCACAAATTTTATATCATCATTTTAGCAATTGTATAACATTATTTAAAGAATAAAAATTGACGAATATCAAAAAACTATATGTCAAACTGTTTTTTTACAGCATCTCCAATATCAGCAAGATTACTAACAATCGTGATACCAGCTGATAATAATGCTTTAGTTTTTTCTTTTGCTGTCCCTTTGTTACCCGAAATAATTGCACCAGCATGTCCCATACGTTTACCTGCTGGAGCCGAGGTTCCAGCAATGTATGCTATAACGGGTTTAGTCATATGTTTTTTAATATATTCAGCGGCTTCTTCCTCAGCAGTACCACCAATTTCACCTATCATAACAATAATTTCAGTATCAGGATCTTGCTCAAGTAATTTCAAAATTGAAACAAAATCGCTTCCAGGAATGGGGTCACCGCCAATACCGACACAAACAGATTGTCCAATACCTATATCAGTTGTCTGTTTAACTGCTTCATAAGTTAACGTTCCAGAACGAGAAACAATCCCGACTTTGCCTGATAAATGAATATGTCCTGGCATAATACCAATTTTACATTCGTTTGGTACAATAATTCCAGGGCAGTTTGGTCCAATCATTGTTACGTCGTTTTGTATCAATTTTTCTTTTACAATTAACATATCTAAAGTTGGAATGCCTTCAGTTATACAAACGATTAGTTTTATCCCAGCATCAATGGCTTCCAAAATGGAATCTTTCCCAAATGCAGCAGGCACATAAATAACAGTGGCTGTAGCACCGGTGGCGGCAACAGCCTCTTTAACGGTATTGAAGACTGGCAAACCTAAATGTGTTGTTCCACCTTTACCTGGCGTGACGCCCCCAACCATTTTTGTACCATATGCAATGGCTTGTTCAGAATGGAAAGTACCTTGACTACCAGTAAATCCTTGACAGATAACTTTGGTTTCTTTATTAACTAAAATTGACATAATAAATCTTCTCCATTCCTACTATTTGGCAACAGCAACGATTTTCTGTGCAGCATCTGTTAAATTTTTTGCAGTAATAATATTTAACTTACTATCAGCTAAAATACCTCTAGCAATTTCGGCATTGTTACCTTGAAGTCGTACAACAACAGGAACCTTAAGACCTATTTCTTCGATGGCACTTATAATACCTTCAGCAATTAAGTCACAACGAACAATGCCACCAAAAATATTGACGAAAATCGCTTTGACATTTTTTTCTGATAAAATTAATTTAAATGCTTCAGCTACACGTTCTTGTGTTGTACTTCCTCCAACATCTAAAAAGTTAGCAGGTTCCCCACCATATAATTTGATGATATCCATAGTAGCCATAGCTAACCCTGCGCCATTGACCATGCATCCTATATTTCCATTTAAAGAAACATAACTAATACCTTGCTTGGCTGCAATCGATTCAAGTTCATCCTCTTGTGTTGTATCTTTTAAATAATTTAATTTAGGATGTCGAAAAAGCGCATTATCATCAAGAACGATTTTAGCATCTAAACAAACAAGCTCTTGCTCATCAGTAATAACCAAAGGATTGACTTCAGCTAATGAAACATCATTATCTAAAAATAGATTAGCAAAATTAACAAATAATTTAGAAAATTGGTTAACAAGTTTACCTTTTAACCCTAATTTAAAGGCAAGTTCACGACCTTGATAAGCAGATGGTCCAGTTAATGGATCAAGTGGCATTTTATGAATTAAGTGTGGGGATTTTTCAGCAACACTTTCAATATCAACACCACCCTCAGTCGAGGCCATTATAACAACACGTTTAGAACTTCGATCAATTACTGCTCCCAAATAAAGTTCTTTATAAATATTTGAAGCTTTTTCAATTAAAATCTGATTTACCGGCTGTCCTCTAGATGTTGTTTGATAAGTAACTAAATGTTTACCTAACCATTTTTCAGCAAAAGCTTTTATTTCATTGAAGTGTTTAGTACAAATTACGCCTCCAGCTTTGCCTCTTCCTCCGGCATGAACCTGGCATTTAGCAACCCAAGAACCAATATCCGATTGAGGTTGTAACTTTGATAAAACATCTTTTACCTCATCAACTGAATTACAAACATATCCTTCAGGTACAGGTAAATTATATTCTTTAAAAATGTATTTTGATTGATACTCGTGCAGGTTCATAACTAAATTCCATGATTTAAATTAATATAAACACTGATAATAATTCTAATCTAAGATGAAGAAATTGTGTAGTAAATAATATCTTATGTTGATAGTAATTGAGAACGATTGCTGATATTAAGTGACAATGATATACTCAAAAAAATATTTTGATGAAGTAATAACAGTGAAGGTATAAATATGGCAAACGTTGGTATTTTTTTTGGTAGTGATACAGGTAATACAGAAAATGTAGCTAAACAAATCCAACAAATTTTAGGCTGTGATAAAGCAGATATTTTTGATATTGCAAAATCTACCAAAGAAATAATTGAACAATATAATTACCTTTTTTTAGGTATTCCAACTTGGTACTATGGTGAATCACAAGCAGATTGGGATGATTTTTTTCCTAACCTAGAGCAAATTGATTTTAATGGTAAAATGGTTGCAATTTTTGGTTGTGGCGATCAAGAAGATTATGCTGAATATTTTTGTGATGCAATGGGTACATTACGAGATGTTATCGAACCTAGAGGTGCTAAAATAGTCGGGCATTGGTCAACTGAAGGATACAGTTTTGAAGCATCGAAAAGTTTAGTGGACGATACTCACTTTATAGGGTTAGCCATTGATGAAGATCGCCAACCAGAGTTAACCGAAGAACGTATTAGTAATTGGGTCAACCAAGTTAAAATCGAAATGAACATTTAATCAATTACAATGATTTCTTTTATTTACTGTGCATAGTTTCTATAATGTGTAATTATTAATAACTTAATTGGGATGTAATATGACAAATCATGATAATGATAATAATGCAGCACTCAAAAGTGCTGGTTTAAAGGTTACGTTACCACGATTAAAGATTTTAGAATTATTGAGAGATCCTTCATGTCAACATATTACCGTCGAGGATCTTTATAAAAAATTGCTTGATATGGGTGAAGAGATCGGACTAGCTACTGTCTATCGTGTTTTAAATCAATTTGATGATGCTGGGATCGTGACACGCCATAATTTTGAAGGTGGAAAAGCGGTATTTGAGCTTGCAACACAAAAACACCATGATCATTTAATTTGTCTTGATTGTGGTGAAGTGTTTGAATTTCGAGATGAAATTATTAATGCAAGACAAAAAGAAATTGCTGAGCAATATGGAGTTAAATTAACTTTTCATAGTTTATATCTTTATGGACACTGCCAATCAGGTAATTGTAAAGCCCATCCTGAACTTCATACAAAAAAATAAGCCTATTTCTGATAGGCTTTTCACTTACAATTATAGCTAAAACAAGTTATCTTTTCTATCAGGTTAATATTTACATGAAACAACTTTTAAATTTTATACCCCTCGTAATCTTTTTTATATTTTTAACAATGTATGATGTTTTTGTTGGTGTGCAGGCTTTAATGATAGCAGCAACGGTTTGTTTTCTAATTGTTCTTATCATTTATCGAAAAATCGACAAAGTAGAATTGATATCTTATTTAATGGTGATGATTTTTGGAGGATTTACTCTTTATACTCGAGAACCTAATGTTATAAAATGGAAAGTGACAATTATTAATTTTTTATTTGCCTCAGGTTTACTTATTAGTCAGTATTTTTTCAAAATAAACCTGCTTCAAAAACTACTAGGCAGAGAAATTCAGTTAGATATAATCTTTTGGAATAGATTAAGTATATTATGGATAGCTTTCTTTATGACATGTGGAGTTATTAGTTTAGGTGCAACCTATTATACAACAGATGATTTTTTCTGGATTTTTAAAGTATTTATTTTACCTGGTGCATCGTTATTATTATCCTTGATATCAGGAATCTATATATATAAACATATAGATAAAGATATAGACAATAAATAGCACAAGATGGAGTATTTTAATATGAAACAATCCGATACAACCCCTAAAGGACAACTAGTACTAAGAACACTGGCAATGCCTGCTGATACAAATCCTCATGGTCATATTTTTGGCGGTTGGATAATGTCACAAATGGATCTTGCTGGCGGTATTTTATCAAAAGAGATCGCTAGAAATCGAGTTGTAACGGTAAACGCGAGTAGCATTACATTCCATAAACCGGCAATGGTGGGAGATGTAGTTTGTTGTTATGCTCATTGTATTAAAACAGGAAAAACTTCTATTACTATTGGCATTGAAGTTTGGGTTAAAAAAGTGATTGATCCATCTGATTCATTAAAACGTTTTTGTATCACTGATGCTGTATTTACTTATGTTTCAGTAGATAAACATAATAATCCCAAACCTTTACCTGAAGTATTTCAGAATTATGATTGTACAAAAGATGGGATTAATAAACTTAACCTAAATAATAGCTAACTTATATGCAATATACTTCATTCCACGCCTTAGTTAGTTCATTGATCTTTTTTGTTTATTGGTTGATGATCGTTGCCACTACGTTAAGAATAGTATTTAAACGCAGGCCAACCACCTATGTCATTGCTTGGATGCTAGTGATTTATATCATACCAATAGTTGGAATTATTCTTTATTTTTCGTTAGGTGAAGCTCATTTAGGCCAACAGCGTGTTAAACGAGCACAGAAAATGCGACCAATCATTGCTAACTTTATCAATAGAATTAGCGTCCTTCCAAATATTTTCACAACCCAAGTTAGTCAAGTTAGTAAACCTATTTTTCAACTTTGCAAGCATCAAACCGGACTAGACGGCATAAATGGTAATCATATTGACCTGCTTAGTGAAACTGACGCAATTTTTGATCATCTAATTGAAGATATCAATCAAGCAACCTCTAACATTGAGATGGTATTTTATATTTGGAATGAAGGCGGTCGAGCAGATGATGTTGAAAAAGCATTGATTGAAGCAACTAAACGTGGTGTAACTTGTCATTTAATGGTAGATTCTGCAGGTAGCCGCCGTTTTCTTAGAACAAATGCAAGTAAAAGAATGCGTGAAGCAGGAATCATTATTGTTGAAGCCTTAAAAGTCAACTTGCTTCGATTTATGTTTAGACGACTCGATTTGCGACAACATCGTAAGGTTGCAATCATAGACAACTATATCTCATATACAGGTAGCATGAACATTGTCGATCCTCGCTTCTTTAAACAAAATAAGCATGTTGGTGAGTGGGTCGATATTATGGTTAGAATGCGAGGTCCTGTTACCACATTAATGGGTGCAATTTATGCTAGTGATTGGGAATTAGAAACAGGTACTGATCTTGCTTTACCTAAAATTACGGACTTTGCCGAACCCCCAGAAGAAAAAAAACATATTATGCAATTAATTGCTTCTGGCCCTGGTTACACTGAAAACATGATCCATCAAGTATTATTAACAGCAATCTATTCAGCTCAAAAACAAATAATTTTTACTACCCCCTATTTAGTTCCTAGTGATGATATTTTACATGCCGTATGTACTGCCGCTCAGCGTGGAGTGGAAGTTATTATTATCGTTCCCAGAAAGAATGATTCTTTAATGGTCAAATGGGCTAGTCGAGCATTTTTTTCTGAATTGCTTGATGGTGGAGTTAAACTTTATCAATACAACGATAATTTATTACATACTAAGAGTGTTTTAATTGATAATCAACTGAGTTTAGTCGGTACAGTTAATTTAGATATGCGAAGTTTATGGTTAAATTTTGAAATTACGACTGTCATTGATGATGCAGAATTTGCCCAATCACTTTCTTATCTTTTACAAAAATATTTAGCTCAGTCTGAAGAAATAAATATTGAAATATGGAAACAAAGACCTATTTGGCAACGTATTGTAGAACGGTTATTTTATTTTTTTGCACCATTACTATAATTAATAACCGTTTTGGGATAAATCAGGAACAAAACGATTATCACCAATACGAAATACTTCTGTTTCAAGCATACCATCGTTGGTTAATGTAATTTCACGCCAACCTGGTGCATCTTTATCTGCGAGGCCAAAATCATAACTATTAGGTTTAAACTGTACACAAGTTGATGGAGTAGAAAATGCTTTACATGCATACCATTGATGCTCTTGGCTTTGATGAATATGCCCCCATCCTAATCCTTTTATTTGGGAATAAGTCTGTAAAATTTTTTCTAACTCAACACTATTTTTCAATATATGTTGATCCAGCCAATGACACTTTGAATTGATTGGATGATGATGTAAAAAGACCAGTGCATTTTTGTCAGAATATCTATCTAATTTTTCCTGTAAAAAAAGCACTTCTGAGTTAGGTAATAAACCATAAGCTTGGCCTTCGACTTGACTATTTAAAAGAATAATTATCCATTTATCACTTAACAAAATGACTTTATTATCTAAAAGTCGATAATTATCAAAAACGGATTGCATAGTGCCATAGTTATCATGATTTCCAGCTAACCAAACACAAGGTGTATTTAAAGTGGTTATTTGTTCTGCAAAAAATTTATAAGCTTCTTTTGTACCATCTTGAACAAAATCGCCCGTTGCTACGATTAAATCATAAGTTCTTCTGCAATTTTTGATCTCATCAATTACAGCCAAAAAACTCGCGTTTGAATTCACACCAAGCAAAGTACGGCTATTGTCAGAAAAAAGGTGAGTATCTGTAATTTGTAATATTTTACCGTAATTTTTATTTTTTGTTGGAAGCTGTAAAAGTGACTCCAAAATTCACCTCAGTTATTCATCAAATATTATGGTTAATAATGTTAATAGCAAAACAGAACATTGCAGCAGAGTATATAATTTTATTATAAATCTTAGCGTTATAATAAAGTGTAAAATATATCACATTTTAATGAAAGAAATAATTAAATATAATCAGTAATATTAATCACTTCCATTCATTTTTTAGATTCAAATAATTAAGTTGCAACCATTGTAAAGCAATAATTGATGCTGCATTATTAATTAATCCCTCTTCAACCCATTTATAAGCTTGATCTCTACTGACAACATGAACTTTAATGTCTTCATTTTCTTCCACAAGTCCATGAATACCTGTTGCTGTTGAAGCATCTACTTCACCAATCAAAATATGCAATTTTTCAGTTAAACCACCAGGAGAAGCTAAATAACTAATAATAGGCTTGCATCGTCCAATAGTAACACCTGCTTCCTCAATTGCCTCACGTCTTGCCACTTCTTCATACGATTCATTTTCATGATCCATCATTCCCGCTATCAACTCTAACATCCAAGGGGTTTCTTGGGTTTCTATTGCAGCAATACGGATTTGTTCAATTAAAACTACCTCATCACGTTTAACATCATATGCTAGTAAAACTACAGCATGACCGCGTTCTAAAACTTCTCTGGTAACGATATCGCTAGTTGATCCATCAAATTTACGATATTGGAAACGATATTCAAGTAAAGAAAAAAAACCTCTATAAAGAACTCGTTTAGATAGATTGAATACATCGTTTTTGTTAAAATTTATTGGATTATTAATTTTCATATTGTTTCTCATTTTAAAGTAAATTTTATTAAAAAGTGCGAATGATAAAGAAACTATGCTTACTATATGCTAATTATCTGTTAAAATCGCATAAATGAAAATACAATTATATTTTATATGTTTTTAAAGAGATGATTGATGAAAAAAACGCTAACCTTTCTAATCGGCTTAACATTAAGCCAAGCAGTTTTTGCTGAAAATTTGATTCAAGTTTATGAACAAGCTAAAGAGACAAATCCAGATCTACGCAGTTCTTTAGCTGATAAAGAGAAAGCTTATTCGGCAATTTCAGGCTCACGAGCAAGTTTATTACCACAAGTTGGTTTAAGTGCATCTTATGGTGTAACACATGGCCGCCGCGACATCAGTGGACAGAAAAACAAAAGTGGTAATTTATATCAAGTAACGTTATCGCAAAGTATTTTTGATTTCTCAAGTTGGAAAGCTTTAGATATTACGAAAAAACAAGCAAGTATTGCTGATATCTCTTATCAATATCAAGGTCAAACATTAATTCTAAATACTTCGGTTGCTTATTTTAATGTTCTAAAAGCACTTGATGCTTTAAGCTTCATTGATGCTCAGAAGAAAGCAATTGGTCGTCAATTAGAGCAAACTCGTCAACAACATCAAGTAGGCTTAGTGGCCATTACCGACGTACAAAATGCGCAAGCTAATTATGATTTAACTGTTGCCCAACAAGTTAACGCATTAAATGAATTGAATAATTCAATCGAAAACTTACGTCAAGTCAGTGGTCGTTTTTATTCAAGCTTAGCAACGATTGATACAAAAACATTTAAAACAGAAGAACCAACTCAAATTAGTATATTGTTAAAACAGTCCGAGTCAGCTAATCTTAATTTATTAACAATGAAATTAAATCAGGATATTGCTCGTGAACAAATTAAACTTGCACAATCAGGTTATATGCCTACTGCAAGTATAGATGCATCGACAAACTTGAATAAAAATGAGAAATATGGAAATTATTCTTCAAATAATGCTATTGTATCTCATCATAATAAAAGCTATTCTGGTAATAATTATGTTGGCGTGAGTGTGAGCATGCCGATTTTTTCTGGTGGTGCAACTATGTCACAAGTTGAACAAGCACAGCATAATTTTGTCAGTTTTAGCGAGAAATTAGAAAGCACTAATCGCAGTGTGATTAATCAAGTTCGCTCATCTTACAATAATATTACATCTTCAATCAGTTCAATCAAAGCGTATCAACAGGCTGTTGTTTCTGCCGAAAGTTCATTAGAAGCGACCTCATCTGGATATCAAGTTGGTACACGTACCATTGTCGATGTGTTAAATGCAACAACTCAGCTATATAGTTCTAAACGGAATTTATCGGATGCAAAATATAATTATCTAACAAGTTTATTACAGTTGAAATATGCCGTTGGTACTTTGACAGCAGATGACTTAGTCTATTTGAACAATATGTTAGGTAAAGAGCTGAGCACTCTAGCGACCATAAAATAATAAGTATTATTAATGATTCTATAACTATTCACATAAAAAGGCGGTTATCATCGCCTTTTTTGTTATGATCAACTTCACTAAGTATCTAAATAAATCAAATTTGAATTTATTTACAAAATAACTTAATACAAAAAAATCCTTTCCATTTATCATGCTGAATTCAGCATAAACTCAATAAACATCTTAAGGTTAGGAAGCTGTTGTTTATCGGCCTTATAAAGCATATGAACTTCTCTTGCTGGTGGTAAAAAATCTTGTAATATTGGCAATAATTTATTCTGACAAATAAGCTCACTGAGCATTGATTTAGGTAACATGGTTATACCCAACCCTTCGACAGCAGCATTTGCTAAAGCTAAAGTATCATTACTTTTTAAGGATCCTGATATAGGAATATTGACTACTTTTCCATTAATACTAAAAGGCCAAAGATGATCTTTCTTAGTTGGATTAACATATTGATAAATCAAGCACTGATGTTTTTTTATATCATTAGGTATTGTGGGCACACCATGTTTAGCGAGATAACTTGGCGAAGCTGCAAAAATAAGTTGATAAGAATTGAGTTTACGCGCAATAAAACTTGAATTAGCTAACTCGCCAATACGAAAAACAACATCAAAATCGTCTTTAACTAAATTAACATAGCGATCACTTAATTGAATATCAACATTTACTTTAGGATAGCATTTCATAAATCGACTAAGAACAGAAATTAAATTAAAATGCCCGTAACTCACCGGTGCACTAATTCTAAGCTGTCCTTTAGGCTCTTCAATAAATTGTTGTGCTAATATTTTTGAGCTTTTCACTTCATCAAGAATGAATAAACACTTTTCATAATATTGTTTACCAAATGCTGTTAAACTTTGCGATCGTGTCGTCCGATTCAGTAACTTTAAACCTAAATAATCTTCTAGAAATACCACATATTTGGCAATCATTTGTGGTGAAGTATTTAGTGAAATGGCTGAAGCTGCAAATGAACCCGTTTTCACGGTCAATGCGAAAGCTTCCATACTTCTTAAAAGATCCATATTACCAACCCTCAGTTGTTAATAAACCAATTTTCAAATCATTTATTATCTTTTATTTTAAGAGCATAATACAACAAAGTCATTAATCATCAAGGAATTACTGTGTTGAAAAAAATTGGAATAATTGGAGCGGGATTTATTGGTCAGGCTTGTACTAAGTTATTTATTCAAGCTGGATATCAAGTCATGATATGCAATTCGCGCGATAAAATAACATTATTTAGCGTAGCAAGCAGTTTGGGATGTAAAGTGGGTAGCCTACAAGAAACCGTTGATTTCGGTGATATTATTTTAGTAGCAATCCCTTTTATCAATTATCAACAGTTACCAACAGATCTTCTCAGTAATAAAATTGTTCTTGATGCTATGAATTATTACCCTGATCGTGATGGACGTATTCAAGTATTAGATACTTTCCAAACGACCACAAGTGAATTAGTCGCCAAACATCTTTATAAATCTAAAATAGTCAAAGTATTCAATGCTATTCTTCAACAGGATATTTTAAAAGATGCCAAACCCAATGATAAAACAAATCGAAGAGCACTTCCCATTGCAGGGAATGATAATTTGGCAAAACAAACTATATTTAAGTTAATTGATCAAGTCGGATTTGACTATATTGATGTAGGAAAATTATCTGAAAGTTGGCGATTTGAGCGTGCTAAACCTGCTTATTGCGTTCCACTAAACCTTGAGCAATTAAAGCTAGCGTTATCTATGGCTGACAGAAAAACTGAACTATCTCATAACTCATGGAAATCTTATATTAAATAGAAATTATTATCATCTTTAATAATGAAAGATGATAATAATTAGTTAATTTAATCATTCATTAAAATTTAAATAACAACTTCAAAAGTGGATATAAAAAATGGTCAAAGCAGATTTAAGATATACTGTCATTACAGGAGCGAGCTCAGGAATAGGTTATGCAACGGCTATTGCATTTGCAAAACGAAATAAACCACTAATTATTATTGCCAGACGGCAAGAGCAGTTAATCTTACTCAAACAAATAATCGCTGATATTAATCCTGAATTAGACGTCATTATAAAAAAATGTGATTTATCTTTATCAAAAAATGTTCATTCACTTTTTACAGATCTAGAGCAATATTTTATTGAAACTTGGATCAATAATGCTGGTTTTGGTCATTATGGTAGTATTGGCGAACAAGATTTAAACAAAATAGAGTCAATGTTACATTTAAATATTGAAGCATTAACAATCTTATCAACGCTCTATGTGCGTAAATATCATGATCAAGCTGGTACACAACTTATCAATATTTCATCAAGGGGTGGATATACTATCGTTCCAAACGCAGTAACTTATTGTGCAACTAAGTTTTATGTCAATGCCTTTACTGAAGGATTAGCACAAGAATTAATAAAGGCTAAAACACAGTTACGTGCAAAAGTTCTAGCTCCGGCAGCAACTCAAACCGAATTTGGTCAAAAAGCTAATAATGTTGATCAATATGATTATGATAAAAGTTTTGCAAAATATCATTCTGCTGATCAAATGGCGCAATTTTTATTAGAACTGTATGATAGCGATAAAATCATTGGAGAGATCAGTACAAAAGATTTCACATTTTCGTTAAAAGATTGCATATTTCCTTATTCAGGAAATCCTTCAGAAAACCAAAAAAATTAAATTATTTTATTTATTAATAAGAAAATAGAATTTAAATTTTATGCACAAAGAATAATATTTTCATCTCAAATGAAATATTCACGGGTTTAGGGGAATAACAGCATCGATATCCCCCTTGCCATTAGTTGATAGTACCAAACTAAATTTAAAATAATGGTAACAGGATTTATCGTTATATATAACTATTATTAGCTATAACCAACAATAACAACTAAAATCTATAATAAATTTCATATTGAAACATATATTTAAGTAAAATTATAAAAAAGTACTGACTTGTACTTAGACTAAGATCTATGATAACCAAATGTCGATATGTAAAAATCACATTTGGATTAGATTCATCAATGATTCTATTTTAGCAATCCTATCTTCTACTTTTTTAGCTGCACCGTCTAACGAATAACCATCATCCATTAATTCTTGAATAAGAATAATTTTTTTAATATTAGCTAAATCAAACTGGCGAGATTTAGATTGAGGATCAACCGTGTTAATAATACCCTTTTCTTCCCAATAACGTAATTTTCTTACAGGGACTTTTGTCATCTCGGAAACTTCACCAATACCTACAATAACCTTTGATAAAAAGTCATCATATGAATGCTTCAAAGTACCATCTTTCATTACAATTCATCTATTAAATAAAAATTATTAAAACATTTTATAACTCGACATATCGATTAGCAACAAATTATATTTTACTTAAACACTAAATGAATATAGAATACAATTATTGTACTTTAACTACAATAATTGAACATTTGGAGCGCTAGATGAAATTTAAATTAATGATGGGAACTGTATTCATCCCATTGCTCGCACTTGCAGTTGTTACACAACTTTACTTATTTATGCCAGTTTCTACAAATTTAGTGATATTTGTTAAATATGCAACGCCAAATAATATTGGATTATTAACCACTATATTTGGTATTTTTTATGCTTCTGGATTGATCATTTGGGGAAGTCTATCCGATAAAATAGGAAAAGACTTAACATTAATTATTGGTCTTTTGCTGCTTGCCTGTATTAGTTTTATTGTACCGTTATTAAAAAACTACTATTTATTATTATTTGCTCGCGCTATTCAAGGATTTTGCGCTGCTTCCTTTCCACCAGTGGCATTAGCTTGGGTTTCAATAAATTTATCTGAAAGTTCAAAACCTATAGCGATATCAATAATAAGTTGTACATTTTTACTTGCTGCAACTGTAGGTCAATGGCTTGGTTCTTTTTTAATTTCTAATTCTCTTTATTGTTCAATGTGGTTTTTAGGAAGCGTATATATTTTTGGTGCCACTATTTTTTACATTTACCGTTCAAATATCAAACAAGACAATCAAGTGTTGACAGATATTTCATTACTCACCATTTTTTACAAACTCCCTAACCTATTAACCAATAGAAAACTATTTCCTATATATGTTTGCTCACTATTTGTTTTACTTAGCTTTGTCACACTTTATTTTTTGTTACATCGTAGTCCACTGATGATTTATGTTCCAATACTTAGAAATATTAGTGTTTTTGCCCTGCTTTTTAGTTTAACAGCCAGTTACTTATTTAAAGTAATTGAACCAGTGTTTGTACTAGCCATATCACTTTGTCTAATGGCTGTATCACTATTGATACATATGTTCTTTTTAAATGGTCAATTAAATAATGTGTTTATTTTATATCTCTTTCATTTTATTTTTATTATTGCTCTTGCGTATGCTGTTCCCTCAATGATTATATGTGTCGCTTTGCAAGCAGAGCTTAAAGATCGCGGTATTGCAACATCATTATATACCTGCATTTTATTTATTGGTGCAAGTTTAGGATCCTACTTACCAACTTTGATTAATCCGCTTATTTTAATAATAGCGCTTGCTATTTTACTTTTAATTTGCTCATTACAACTTATCTTTAATTTACAACTTAATCGTTAAAGGCATTAATTCATCATGACATTTTTTATCAAATTCATATTTATATTCAACAGTTTTTACTCGACCTGCTATGCTCATGAATTGAGCCACAAAAAGGAAAATACCATGACCTCAACACAATCAAAAAAATTAAGTACGCTACTCACACCAAATTTATCTAAGTTATTACTTAATGAGGAACTTGATTTCAATTTAGTTTTAACACACAAAGGAATGCATAATGAACAATCTATTAATTTATATCGTTTTGAACCACAAACAACCATGCAACTCGATAGCCAGCACATCTCTTTTTTATTGAATGATACTGGTAAATTACAAGGTTTTGTCAGATTATTACCTCAATATCAATCAACCGAACAACGGGTTGCAAAAGATACAGCTTTGGCAATCACGCAAAAATTTCTTGAAGTTTATTCCCCTGATTTATTAGAAAACTATGAAAATAAATGGATTGATGTGCATGATGAAAATATTATCATTAATGGAAAGAAAATTACATTAACTGGCATGAAAGTTAAATGCCGTGATTTGAATACAGGACTTTATTTTTGGACAATTATCGCACCAGATGAGACAGTAATGGTATTTGAAAGAGATATCAAATGAGATTTTATTCGAGCGGGTCGACAAACGCAAAAATGGTTACATGATAGTTGGTTAAGTAAACATTTATAATAAAAAAAGAAATTTAAATCAATATTACTTTAATAAATCAATTCATTTTTTATACTTAAACGTATATATAACCTCAAACATCTTAACAAGAATATTGACTTGTTAAGATGTTATTTAAAAATACAGATATGAATTATGAAATTCGCATACCTGGTTTTGCTCCACTATCCGGTGATAATAGATAAACACCGTCACTATCGTCTTTACTACTTGCACAAAGCACCATACCTTCTGATACACCAAAACGCATTTTACGAGGGGCTAAGTTAGCAATCATAATTGTCAAACGACCAATTAAAACTTGAGGATCAGGATAAAATTGTTTTATTCCCGAAAATACATTACGCGTTTCATCACCAATATCAAGTGTTAATTGTAATAATTTATCTGAACCTTCCACAAAAGTAGCATTCTTGATTAAGGCAACGCGCATATCAACTTTAGCAAAATCATCAAATTTAATGGTATCAGCAATTGGTTCAGCTACTTTTTCTTTAGCAGATGCAGTAGATGTCGTTAATTCTTTAGTTTCTTCAATCATTGCAGTAATTTTTTCCATATCAATACGGTTAAATAACGCTTTAAAGCGATGAATAGTATGTCCAATTAAAGGTTTATCAATACTGTACCATTCTAATTGACTATTTAAAAACTCTTCAGTACGTTGCGCTAACGATGGTACAACGGGTTTTAAGTAAGTCATTAGAATGCGAAATAGAAAAATACCCATTGAACAAATATCTTGTAAAACTTGATCTTGTCCTTCTTGTTTAGCCACAACCCATGGTGCTTTTTCGTCAATATAGCGATTGGCTTCATCAGCTAATGCCATAATTTCGCGAATAGCTTTACTTGATTCACGATGTTCAAAGTAATTGGCAATGACGTTAGCTTTTTCAACAAATTGTGCATATAGCTCTGGTTCTGCAACTTTATCAGATAATTTGCCATCAAAACGTTTACTAATAAATCCAGCCGAACGTGATGCGATATTCACAACTTTATTAACTAAATCACTATTAACACGTTGCACAAAATCTTCTAAATTTAAATCAATATCATCAATATGTGGTGATAATTTTGCCGCATAATAGTAGCGCAAACAATCTGGATCTAAATGTTTTAAGTAAGTATTTGCTTGAATAAAAGTCCCGCGCGATTTTGACATCTTCGCGCCATCAACGGTAACATAGCCGTGCACAAAAATATTGGATGGTTTACGATATTCGCTACCATCAAGCATAGCTGGCCAAAATAAACTGTGGAAATACACAATATCTTTACCAATAAAGTGATAAAGTTCAGTACTAGAATCTTTATTCCAAAACTCATCAAAGATGGGTTTATTATTTTTATTACAATAATTCAAGAAAGATCCCATATAACCAATTGGAGCATCTAACCAAACATAGAAATATTTACCTGGTGCATCAGGAATTTCAAAACCGAAATAAGGGGCATCACGGCTAATATCCCATGGTTGTAAACCTGCTTCAAACCACTCTTGCATTTTATTAGCAACCTGTTCTTGCATTGTACCAGAACGAATCCAAGCTTGTAACATGCCTGAAAAAGCGGGCAAATCAAAAAAGAAATGCTCCGATTCTTTCAAAATCGGCGTTGCACCTGAAACGACAGATTTTGGATCAATCAAATCGGTAGGATTATAAGTAGCACTACATACTTCACAATTGTCACCATATTGGTCTGGTGCTTTACAATGAGGGCATGTACCTTTAACAAAACGATCAGGTAAAAACATGTGTTTTTCTGGATCGAATAATTGTGATATGACTTTAGTTTTAATATAACCGTTAGCTTTTAATCGTTTATATATTTGTTCTGATATTTCGCGATTTTCAGGGCTATGAGTTGAATGGTAATTATCATAACTAATGTTAAATCCAGCAAAATCGCGTTGATGTTCAGTTTTAACTTCTTCAATCATCTGCTCTGGAGTAATACCTAATTGCTGAGCTTTAAGCATAATTGGTGTACCGTGCGCATCGTCGGCACAAATAAAATAAATTTCGTTACCGCGCATACGTTGAAAACGTACCCAAACATCCGCTTGAATATGTTCAAGCATATGACCTAAATGAATTGAACCGTTTGCATAAGGAAGTGCACAAGTCACCAATATTTTGCGTTGCGTTGTCATGTGAATTAATTACCTTTTATTACATAATGGCAGAAATAGTACATCAAACGTGTGATTATCGCCAGATTTATGCCATAATTTGATAAAATTTGTTTATATACTCAATGGTATTGTATAGTGTAAAAGTCATAAATGTTAGATTTATTATGTGTGTAAGATATGTTTCACATTTAATAAATAATGATGTGACTTGAAATATTCTAAAGCCAAAACAATATGAGTATAAGTGAATGCATAACAATTAAGGCTAAAAATCATGGAAGCAAGAAAAATTCTGGAAAATTTTACTCATCCTACCTTACAAAAAAATTTGATTGAACTTGGTGCAGTTAAAACTTGTGAAATAGAAGATCAAATTCTAGTCATTAAGTTAGTTATGCCTTTTGCATGGCAAGTAGCTTTTGATGAACTTAAATCAGCAGTCACACCACAGTTACTTAAACTTACTAATGTTAAAGATGTTAAATGGCAGATTGAATACAATATCGCCACACTTAAACGCGCCAATAACCAACATGCAATACACAATATAAAAAACATTATTGCTATTAGTTCTGGTAAAGGTGGCGTTGGTAAATCATCCACTGCCGTTAATATTGCACTAGCACTACAAAAACAAGGCGCTACGGTGGGTATTTTAGATGCAGATATTTATGGTCCTTCCATTCCCACCATGTTAGGTACAGAAAAGAAACAACCCTTAACACCAGATAATAAACATATGTCACCCATAATGGCATATGGGCTGGCGAGTAATTCAATTGGTTATCTAGTGGATTCTGATGGTGCAATGGTATGGCGTGGACCTATGGCCAGTAAAGCATTATTGCAAATATTACAAGACACACTATGGCCTGAACTTGATTATTTGATCATTGATATGCCGCCAGGAACAGGGGATATTCAGTTAACGCTTGCACAAAGTATTCCAGTCACTGCAGCGGTCATTGTAACTACTCCGCAAGATATCGCACTGATTGATGCCAAAAAAGGGATTACCATGTTTACTAAAGTTAGCATTCCCACTTTAGGCATTATTGAAAATATGAGTTACCATATTTGTGAAAATTGTGGTCAACATGAAGCCATCTTTGGCGAAGGAGGCGCAAAGCGTCTAGCTGAACAATATCATACAGCATTACTTGGACAGATCCCTTTACACAAAACTCTACGTCAAGATCTTGATACAGGTAAACCCACTGTCATTAATCATCAAGAGAGTAAATTTACCCAAATTTATTGTCAAATCGCAGGTCGTATTGCGAGTGAACTTTATTGGCAAGGTCAAGCCATCTTACCAGATATATCTTTTAAAGCACTTTAATATACAAAAAATATATTGGCTTTTAACGACTAAAAGCCAATATCAAGATAGATAAAAAGAATGCAGTAAAATAAAAACCCTCTTTAGAGTTGATACTCACTATTTCAAATGGCTAAATTCCTCTTTAGCTTTAGCTAGCTGTTTATTAAACTCCCCATTGGTATGTAGCTGTGCAACAACAGCAGCTGCCATCACTTTAGCTGCATCAATATCACTTTGCCAATGATAACCACAAATGACTCGACTTTCCCCAATTTCATAACCACGTTTTAAAATCTCGTTTTGGCGTAGTGGGTTTATTTCTGCAAGCACTAACGAAATAGCAAACCCCAAAGTAGTATGCCCTGAAGGATAAGAACCATTGGTAGATAATGTTTTCTCATCTTCAGGACGACATGTTGGTTCATTGAAAAAAGCAAATGGACGAACTCGATTATAATGAACTTTTGCTGACCGAGTAGCAAGATCCCCTGCATCTTCTTTCATTGTCGTGATAAGCTTGTAAATTTCTGGTGTTGAAGTACTTGAAATCTCATAACCAAAAGAGGGGGAAAATCGTTTAGTAACATTATTTTTCGTCGCATCAGCATCTAAATATGCCTGATGCCCTCGTTCAGTATTACGAACAGACTTCCCCCAGTCATATTGGGCTTTATCCCTAAGAAATTCAATACTATTGTAAGATGGTGGTTGAGGCAAAAGTAGCAAACTATCTGGAGCCTGATCAACTTTAAGGTAATAATCTTCCGGATCGGTTGTTACATCTTTTGCTTCAATGGCGAACACATTTGTACATAACAAAGAACAAATGATAATACTCTTTACAAAAACTTTTTGCATACTTATCTCCTCAATAAAAAAATAATATTTGAAATTTAATCATTTATTTAATAATATAAATTTACTTATTCATTTTTTTAAAGTGATATAAAGCATTTATATTAGATCGATAAATCGCTGCTTAATAAGACTGGCTTTTGTATAAATTGGAACTTATATTAATAAATCATGATATTTGATGATGTGACAACAGTCACATTTCAATATCTAACGATCAGTCCTACTGAATTTAAAAATTTTATAAGGAGTATCGCTTTGGATTAACCAATTGATAAACGAATATGTCCATCAATTGATTTTTAATTTATATTACACAAAGATTTTGTCGCGAAACATAAAAAACACAGCACCGAGCAAACATAAACCAGCCCATATAAAATCAGTTTTAAAAGGCTCTTTTAGGATATAGATTGAAAATGGAATAAAGACAGATAAACTAATAACTTCTTGAATAATTTTTAACTGCCCAGTAGTTGCTATTTGAAAACCAATACGATTAGCTGGAACTTGCAATAAATATTCAAAAAGCGCAATTCCCCAGCTAATAAACACCGCTATAATCCAAGTTTGATTATGCAAAAAGCGTAGGTGTCCATACCAAGCAAAAGTCATAAAATATTACTTAAAATGAGTAAACTGACCGTGATAATAAGTGGGTTCATAATAATCACTAGTATATTAAAATAAGGGTATAATATTATATACCTTTGCATAAAAAATATGCAAAATGACAAGGTTGATTTTTGTTTTATTACATAACAATTAACAAATTTAATAATAAAATCAATTGTGTATTTCAATGCATAATAAATTATTGATACTAATTGCTGCTAATTTTATAGTTAATGAAAAATATCATTCCCATCAACTCGACACAAAGGAAACCATTATGCAAAGAAGAGTAAATCAAGTTACTATGAAAGGTCATCCGATTACATTGCTCGGACCAGAAATCAAAGTTGGTGATCAAGCGCCCGATTTTGTTGTCGAAAATATAGAAATGCAGCCAGTTAAATTATCGGATTTCAAAGGTAAAGTCAGAATTATTAACTCCGTACCATCCATTGATACTTCAGTATGTAGCGCTCAGGTGCACCGTTTTAATGTTGAAGCGACAAAATTAAAAGATACCACTATATTTTCAGTCAGTGTCGATTTACCTTTTGCATTAAATCGTTATTGTGCAGCAGACGGAATTGACTCAGTTAACATCACATCGGATCACAAAACTCTCGATTTTGGATTAAAATATGGAGTCGTAATTGAAGAAAAGCGTTTATTGGCGCGTGCGGTATTTGTTGTTGATAAAAATGATAAAATTGCTTATGTTGAATATGTAAAAGAAACCTCAAATGAACCTGATTACGATAAAATATTGAACGTAGTTAAAACACTGTGATAAAAATAAGAACCATAATGATGTTTATGCCACCTTATTTCATTAGGTGGCGTTTGAAATTAAGATTTATCTTTCCTATATATGTAACAATGGTTAAGATTCAGTTATAATTACCAATAATCAATTTATCCCATCTTTAAGTAAAATCATGAATAATGCTAAAAAGCGCTCTCGGATCTGGTCGTCGATTCTTTGTTTAGCTTTTGCTGGATTTATTTTCAATACTACCGAATTTGTACCGGTAGGTTTACTGCCTAATATTGCGGAAAGTTTTTCAATGGATGTAGCTCATGCTGGGTTATTATTAACTATATATGCTTGGGCTGTATCATTACTGTCGTTACCATTGACAGTATTAACATCCAAAATGGAGCGTCGCAAACTCCTTATTTTTTTGTTTTGTTTATTTATTGGAAGCCATATATTAGCTGGCTTTGCATGGAATTTCTATAGTTTAATGACAGCGCGCATTGGTATCGCTTGTGCACATGCAGTATTTTGGGCTATTACCACACCTTTAGCTGTTCGATTGGCACCAAATGGCAAAAAAGCCAAAGCGATGAGCTTTATTGTAATAGGCACATCAATGGCAACCGTGCTCGGTATTCCGATAGGTACCAAAATAGGAGAATTAGTCGGTTGGCGTATCACGTTTTTATGTATCGGTGGCATTGCCTTTGGAATTTTAGTTTTATTGCTTTACTTGCTCCCCAAAGTACCAAGTATTAATACCATTTCACTCAAAGATTTGCCAAAGGTGTTAAAACGTCCAGCTTTACTCAATATTTACTTGTTAACGGCTATTATTATCACTGGACATTTTACTGCCTATACTTATATTACTCCATTTATGATGAAGGTAGGTGGATTCAGTCAAGAAATTGTTGTCCATCTATTATTAATTATTGGATTTTCAGGCATGATTGGCAGTGTTATTTTTACTCGATATGCAAGTAAATACCCAACAGCAATATTAGTTGGACCCATGATATTATTAATGGCATGCTTATTATCACTCTACTTCTGCACATTTAGCCTTTACACCGCGATGGTGCAAGGCGTGATATGGGGATTATCAATCACCATTATTGGTATGGTAATGCAAAGTAAAGTAATCGATATCGCGCCAGATGCCACCGATATAGCTACGTCTGTTTATTCTGGGATTTATAATATTGGAATCGGAGGAGGAGCCTTTGTTGGCAGCCAAGTATTAGTAAAACTGTCTACCCATTACATTGGGTTGGTTGGTGCTATTTTTGTTATCTTAGCGTTACTACTTTTTTTCTTGTTATCCAAAAAAACCTGGTAAAAGCAAATAAGCACTGGTTATACCAGCGCTTATTAATTTTGTTAATTGATGCGATAACATTCATCACTGTTGACTAAGTGCTTCTAACTGCTCCCAGCGGTCGAACACAGCTTCTAATTCGACTTCTTTATCACTTAATGATTGTAAAATTTGATTCGTTATATCATGAGGTTGATTAAAAAAGTCATTTTGACCAATTTGCTTTTGTAAATCAGCAATTGCTATTTCAAGCTGTTCTATTTTACTTGGTAATTGAGCTAATTCACGTTGTTCGTTATAGCTAAGTTTCACTTTCTTTTTAACTGCAAAATCTTTATTTTGGTTATTAATCGTTTTTGATTCTTGTTTAGTTTGTTGACTACTAGTATTTATTTTTAAAACTTTAACAGGTTGTGCCTGCTGCTGTTGTTGTAAAGCATCAGCATAGCCTCCTGAATAAATACCAATATTCCCTTTATCTTCAAAAAACCAACATTGTGTTACAACATTATCAACAAACTGCCGATCGTGGCTTACCAATAAAACGGTTCCTTGATAATCATTGACTAATTCTTCTAATAATTCTAGCGTTTCAATATCTAAATCATTTGTTGGTTCGTCCAACACTAATAAATTGCTGGGTTTTAAAAACAGTTTTGCCAATAACAATCGATTACGTTCACCACCAGATAACGCCCTTACTGGCGTTCTAGCTCTTTTTGGCGGGAATAAAAAGTCCTGTAAATAACCCAATACATGACGTGAACGACCATTTACCATCACCTCTTGCTTGCCTTCAGCCAAGTTATCCA
The DNA here is from genome assembly GCF_026537125.1 of Gilliamella sp. B2828. Taxonomy (NCBI): domain Bacteria; kingdom Pseudomonadati; phylum Pseudomonadota; class Gammaproteobacteria; order Orbales; family Orbaceae; genus Gilliamella; species Gilliamella sp. B2828. Next base: position 223,958 of record NZ_JAFNMU010000001.1, on the reverse strand, counting down.
TCACTGTTTTTTCTGGATCAAGCTCCAAACGATACTGATCAAAATAGGCAACCTCAAGCTTAGTGCCACAATGCACACTACCTGATGTAGGTATTAAATTGCCAAGCATCAATTTTAACAATGTAGTTTTACCAATACCATTAGGGCCAATCAGTGCAATTTTATCGCCTCTCAAAACTTGTACTGAAAAGTCATTGATCAACAATTTATCTTCAACTTGGTAAGTCACATTTTCTAATTCAAAAACGATTTTTCCTGAACGTAATGCTTCCTCAATTTGCATTTTAGCTTTTCCCATCACTTGGCGACGCTCAGAATACTCTTGTCGCATTGCCTTTAATGCTCGTACTCGACCTTCATTACGGGTGCGACGTGCTTTGATACCTTGACGGATCCATACCTCTTCTTGAGCTAATTTTTTATCGAATTCGGTATTTTGTAGTTCTTCAACACGCAATGCTTCTTCTTTACCAAGTAAGTAATTATCATAATTACCACTCCAAGAAGCGATTTTGCCACGATCTAAATCAATAATCCGTGTTGCCATTTGACGAATGAACGAACGGTCATGCGAAATAAATACAATGCTACCATTAAAACTTTTTAAAAATTCTTCTAACCATTTGATAGTTTTAATATCTAAATGGTTAGTTGGTTCATCTAGTAATAAAACTGTTGGCTGACAAACCAAAGCTTTAGCTAAAGCCGCTTTACGCAACCAACCTCCAGAAAGTGATGATAATTGAGCTTCACTATCAAGTGATAATGATGAAATCACATTACGAATCCGATTTTCAAGTTGCCAACCATTTTGGTGATCTAACTGCTCTTGCATTTTAGCTAATTTTGTTAAATTACTTTCACTGGGTTCTAGCTCAACTCGACGCGATAATTCGTGAAAGTTCTTTAATAACTGCGATTGTTCTTGTAATCCTTCTGCCACAAAATCAAATACATTACCTTGGATATCACGAGGAGGATCTTGTTGTAAGCGTGATACGATAACGTTAGTTTCATAAACAATTTGCCCTTCATCCAATGGTACTTCTTTATTAAGTACTTTAAGTAAAGTGGATTTACCTGCACCATTACGACCAACAAGACAAACACGTTCGTTGGCTTCTATCGCCATATCAATATGATCCAATAGTGGTGCATCACTAAATGAAAGATAAGCATTGGTAAGATTAATTAATGACATATTTATGATTTTTATTTGGATATTAAATAATAAAGCGTTATTCTATCACAAAGTTGTGAAAGGCAACTAAAATTCAACTTACAAAGAATATAAAACCCTTACAAAATCAGAATTGTGTTTCTCTTCGATAACAGAAACAAATGCAACGATATTTATTGATAATTTTAGTTTAAAAAATTTATTACCAATTGAATATGCAAATAATATGTTGGTACGGAGGTTATTTATGAGTCATATGTGGACATTCCAACGGGTCGGTGGATTAGATCAAGTTGTATTTAAAAACGCTAGCGACATTATCAATCTACCTGATTTAGATCCTAAATTATGGGTAGCATTAAGTTGCCCAACTACAGGGTTAGATTTTGATAAACGAACCTTAGCTTTACTTGATACAGACCAAGACGGACGCATTCGTATACCGGATATTTTAGATGCAATTAGTTGGACCAAAGACAAAATATTATCGTTTGGCAGTATTTTACAATCCTCTAACACATTACCATTATCTGAAATCAACACCTCAACAGAACAAGGTAAAAAACTTTCCGTTACTGCACACAGCATTCTTGCGAATTTAAACAAACATGATATAAATTATTTAACTCAAGAAGATGTGCAAGATTCGATAAAAATTAATGCAGGTAAGCTTTACAATGGTGATTTAATTTTTCCATCTTCTGCCGAGTTATCACCTGAAATGCAAACATTCATTCAAACGGCAATTAAAACAACCGGTGCCATGAAAGATATGAGTGGGCAAGATGGCATTAACTTAGAGATTGCGCAAACCTTTATGGATAATCTTAAAACTTGGCAGCTGTGGCAAACTGACATTAGCAACACCCAAACTCCATTTGGTGAAAACCGAGCAGAAATTTGGAAATTAGTCCAACTTTTAAAACCCAAAATTGATGATTATTTTCTACGTGTTGAATTGGCCGAATATGCTCCACAAGCACAAACAGCGCTCAATGTAGACGAAAAATATATTGTCCCTAACGAAAATGGTTTACTCTCAGATGAAGCTTTATCTGAATTACCTTTATCAAAAATTGACTCCACCCGTTATCTTGATTTAGTCAATGGGCTAAATCCGCTTTGGAAAGAAAAAATTACTCGTTTTAAAACCTTAGTTTCCTCATCATTATCTAATCCTGACCAACTAACCCAACAAGAATGGCAAAATATTCAACACAGCTTACAAGAATACACTACGTTGATCAGTTCAAAACCAGAACTTGTACAATTAAATGTTGCTATCGAGCCAACAGCGAGTATAGAAGACATTCACAATGATGTTATCTCCAGATTGTTAAACTCAGATTTATTAACAGAATTCAAGCAAATGGTTGAGCAAGATAACCAAACCCCTATTTCAGCATCCGATGTGCTGGTGCTTGAAAAGTTAGTTTTGTTTCATAAACATCTTTATCGCTTACTGGTTAATTTTTCCTCGTTTGCTGATTTCTTCTCGCCCGAAAAAAGAGCTGCTTTTCAGCTAGGTAAACTGTATATTGATGGTCGCTGTGCTACCCTTTGTGTCGCCGTCGATAACATTGCCAAACATGCCAATATGGCAAATTATTCTGAGCTTTGTTTACTCTATTGTGAATGTACCCGTCATGGTGAAAAGAAACTGATTGCAGCGGCAATAACCGCTGGACAAGGTGATTTATTGATTGAAGGTCGTAATGGTGTGTTTATTGATAATGAAGGGAATGATTGGGATGCCAATGTGATTAAAATGATCACCAAACCTATCAGTATTCAACAAGCCATTTGGGCTCCATATCAACGTTTTGGTCGTTTAATTACCGAACAAATTAACAAATGGGCAACGGATAAAGATGCCGATATCGAAAAGTCTAGCGAACAAGCCTTACAAAATCCTGCTAATAAATTCGATATTGGTAAAAGCATGGGGATTTTTGCTGCAATTGGTTTAGCTATTGGAGCTATTGGTACAGCATTAGCCTCTATTTTTCAGGCAATCTTTTCGCTCGCTTGGTGGCAATTCCCATTAGTTATTTTTGGGCTATTTTTGATTGTCTCTGGACCTTCAGTAATCTTAGCATGGCTAAAACTACGCCGTCGTACACTTGGACCCTTACTCGAAGCATCAGGCTGGGCAATAAATGGACAAGTGAAAATTAACTTAATGTTAGGCGGATTGCTCACGAGCAAAGCCGAACTACCTAATAATGCTAAACGAAATTTGCGTGATCCCATGAAACAGAACAATCATAGGCTCATCGCTATTTTTTGGTTAGCCATATTATTAGGTGTGGGGATTAGCGGTGGCTGGCTTTGGCATAAAGGTTATTTAAACAAATTTATTGAACCACAACATCATATTCAACAAAATGTGCAACAACAATCACACATTCATAATAATAACAACGTAAGTGAAAATCATAAAAAAATGAAATGACTATCGGAGATTCAAGCCGATAGCCAATACAAACTTTGCCGACTGATTATGTCGGCAAAAGTTAACTAAATAACAGTCAATCAGTGTTGATAAACGGGTAAACGACGACAAACAGCTAATACTTTAGCTTTTACGGTTTGAATAGTTTGCTCGTCATCAATGTTATCTAAAACATCACAAATCCAATTTGCCAACTCACGTGATTCTGCTTCTTTGAAACCTCGGCGAGTGATGGCTGGTGAACCGATACGTACGCCTGATGTCACAAATGGGCTTTGCGGATCTTTTGGTACACTGTTTTTATTTACCGTAATATTCGCGCTACCTAATGCGGCGTCAGCTTCTTTACCTGTAATTTTTTTATCCACTAAATCAATTAAAAATAGATGATTTTGCGTTTCACCTGAAACCACTTTATAACCACGTTTTAAAATAACATCAACCATGGCTTGCGCATTTTTTATTACTTGATGTTGATATTCTTTATAGGCTGGTTCCATCGCTTCTTTTAAAGCTACCGCTTTGGCGGCAATTACGTGCATTAAAGGTCCCCCTTGAGCCCCAGGGAAGACAGATGAATTTAATCTTTTATAAAGATCGTCACTACCGCCTTTGGCTAAAATTAACCCCCCACGAGGTCCGCCTAATGTTTTATGAGTTGTCGTAGTAACTACATGAGCAAAAGGTACTGGGTTAGGATATACACCTGCGGCAACTAAACCAGCAACATGAGCCATATCCACAAACAAGAACGCACCGACACTATCAGCAATCTCGCGCATGCGCTTCCAATCGACCACACCTGAATAAGCAGAAAAACCACCAATAATCATTTTAGGTTTTGAATCTAAAGCTATTTTTGCCAATTGTTCGTAATCAATATGTCCAGTTTCGTCAACACCATAAGCGACTACATTATATAATTTACCTGAAAAACTGACTGGTGAACCATGTGTGAGATGCCCGCCTTCTGACAAATTCATACCTAGCACCGTATCACCTGGTTTTAATAATGTCATATAGACAGAAAAATTAGCCTGTGAACCTGAATGCGGTTGCACATTAGCATAGTCAGCACCAAACAACGTTTTTGCTCGCTCAATAGCTAACCGCTCAACAATATCAACGTATTCACAACCGCCATAATAACGTTTACCTGGATAACCTTCGGCATATTTATTGGTTAATTGCGATCCTTGTGCTTGCATTACGCGAGGACTGGTATAGTTTTCGGATGCGATTAGCTCAAGATGATCTTCTTGACGTTGTTCTTCACCTTTGATGGCATTCCATAATTCTTTATCATAATTGGCAATGGTCATATCTTTACTGAACATATTGGCTCCTTGTTAATAATTGCATTCACCATTAAGCATAACTGCACTTATTGGTTTAAAAACACATCATCAGCAATTATCCTCACTTAATCAGCATATTATTTCAATCTTTTTTTTGGATTATAAAAAAATTTTATATTAAAACGGTAGTTAAATACGACAGTTTTTATTGCTGGTTTCATCTGTAAAAACTTACTTTAAATTCAATTGTTTTATCAATTATCTTTTTTGACAAAACAAATTTTACTTAAATTCTGTAAACAAAAATCAACAACATTTCTTGAGTCACCTATTTAGAATCACTTTAGGTAATCATTTGATAGCTTTTGCCATCATCATAAAAACAAAATTATAGAATTGCGTCTAAATACACTTTTTTCTAATCGTGTTATTGGTATTCATTTTTTTCTAATGCCAATAATTTTATTTTGGTTTTGAAGAATTCAAATCCCCCATAGCGATAATGTCTTCATTCGCATCCATCTCGCTGCTTGATTCATAGATTTATGTGAACAGTCAAGTCCTTTAACAAAGGAGAGTAATGAAATAAATATAAACAAGATAAAGATAGTTAACTTCTTCATAGTTATTTCTTTTATTTAATGAAGTTAATAGTAGAACTGAAAAAGTTAATTGCCATTTATTTCATTAATTAACATAAATGAATTTTGTGTTTAGACTATACAAAAATGAAAGATTAAGTAATCATCAAAATAATATAAAAAATCAATTTTAATTATTTTGAATGTCACAAAATTGCAATAGCACTTTTTTATTTATTAATATTATGTATATACTGTTGCTAAAATTGATTATTGAGTAACACGTTTTATGCCCTTATCTACGCTCGTTATTTTGCCTTTTTTAATATTAACCATTACTTTTGCTTCACTTTTTCAACAAAAAAAATGGCAATTACTGATTATTGTCTTAATGACAGTTTTCATCGTGATGGAACTCACCTCTGTCTATTTTAGTGGTGGTTTTATTAACTATCAGTTTTTTGTGAATTTAAATGTAAATGATATCATTGAAGGTTTGTTCATTTTTAAACTGCAAGCGGTACTAGTTATTGCTGTCTTTTTTGGGTTGGTATTTATATTGTCAAAATTGGCCAATCTATACAAACGTAAATGTCGGTTATTTATTCGCTTATTATTTGCCGGTTTTGCCATCATCTCAATAAGTTACCCTAACGGTCCTTTAAGTCGTTTGTATGAAATATATCAAGTAACGAGTGCTCCTCATAAACCGTTTCAACAAGCGCTACAATCATTAAATATGATTGACTATCCAACCAAAGATCAAATTGTAAGCCAAAAGGGCAAAAATATTATCGTATTGTCTCTTGAATCTTTTGAACAAGGCTTTTTGGATTTTGAAGAAATTACACCCAATCTACGACAATTACGCCAAGATTATACCTTCTTTGCTAATATGCCAATGAGTACGGGCAGCAGTTGGACTACCGCTTCAATGTATACTTATATGACAGGCATGCCATTTCTAATTGGAGGATACACAACCTCACCATTAATGAAAGCAAACCAAACACAATTAGTAAGCTTGGGGGATGTACTTAGACAGGCAGGCTACCAAACACGTTATGTAATGGCGGGTCCTAACTTTGCAGGAATTGGGCACACAGCTGGATTATTTGGTATGCAAATTGTCTCCGAAGAAACTTATGTTGGTCAATATCCCAATGCCCCATTTGGATTATACGACAAGGATATTTTAGATATAGCTCAAAAACAGATTATTGAGATGAACAGCTCAGGTAAGCCATTTGCTTTATTTATTTCAACAGTTTCAACTCATGCGCCTAATGGCTTCAATGATGAACGCATGCAATCAGTCATATCACCTAAAGATGATAATATGTCATTTGTCGCTGCTTCGCTCGATTATAATGTTGGACAATTTATCCGATATTTAAAAGATAATGGATTATTGGATAACACTGTGTTTTATATTTTCCCCGATCATTTAATGATGGGTGCAGGCACTGCAACAATTAATCGCTTATCCCAAAAAGAGCGCAAACTTTACCTACTCACCAATGCTAAAACTAAAAATTTACATAAAACACCCGATCAAGTCATTTACCAAATTGATCTACCTCGTTTAATTTTAAATGGTGCGCAAGTTAAAAGTAATGCTAAATTTTTAACTGATTACCTAACCGAGCCCAATTTAAATAAAAAACAATTTATTGAGCAATATAAATCAAAAATTGCAACGATAAATAATTCTGCACAAGTATTTAAATAGGTATAAAATGACAGTCGATACATTAATGCTAGTCATCACTATCAGTTTTTTAGGATTGATTTCACCGGGACCTGATTTTTTTCTGATTCTGAAAAACAGTTTGAGCTATAGCCGAAAAATCGCGTTGATGTCTTGTTTAGGCGTGATTATGGCGATATTAATTCATATGAGTTATTGTATTGCCGGTATTGCCATACTCATTGCAACAACACCGATTCTTTATAATGGATTACGTTATGCAGGTTCAGCTTACTTATTATGGCTCGGAATAAAAGCATTACTAGCAAAGAAAGCAAGTACAACTTATCTTATTCAACAATCGAACATCAAATGTATTTCCGCTAAAACGGCCTTTATGCAAGGCCTATTTTGCAATCTACTTAATCCTAAAGCAACACTCTACTTCTTAGCAATTTTCACTCAAGTATTAAGTGCAAATTCATCAATGATTGATAAACTTTTGGTAGCACTTATCATTTGGATAGAAGCTGTTATTTGGTGGCCTTTTGTTGTGTATATATTCCAAACACCAGCTGTACAACGAAAATATTTTAAAATACAAATAATTATTGATAAATTGTTAGGTATTATTTTAATAACATTAGGTATAAAAGTTGCATTAGGATTTTAAAATAAATTTCTCAATATTTTTTTACTAAAACATTATGTTCACCTGAAACTTTCTTACATCAAAACTTTCTTTTTTTGAATCTTCTATAGTTAATGATACACTGTTAGCAATATGATTGATTATAATTAACCATTATTGATTATCGATTATAGCTATATGATTTACTTATATTTAAATATATTAGGTTAGTAAATATGAACAAATTATTACAATATGGTCGAGAACTTCTTGAATTAGAACTTCAAGAAGCCCAAAAATTACCTGATCGACTAGGTAAAGATTTTATTGAAGCGTGTCAACTTATTTTATCAAATAAAGGGAAAGTCGTTGTATCAGGTATTGGAAAATCCGGACATATTGGAAAAAAAATCGCAGCATCATTAGCAAGCACCGGTAGTCCAGCTTTTTTCATGCACCCATCTGAAGCCTTACATGGGGATTTAGGTATGGTCACTAAAAATGATGTAGCCATTCTTATCTCATACTCTGGACGAGCAAAAGAATTTAACTTTATTTTACCAATGCTGTCAGCAATGAACGTACCTGTGATAGCCATTACAGGTGGATTGGATTCTCCATTAGCTAAATCAGCGCAAGCAGTACTCGATGTATCAATCGAACAAGAAGCATGTCCAATGGGACTTGCACCAACTTCAAGTTCAACCAATACTCTACTAATGGGTGATGCACTCGCTATCGCAGTTATGCGTGCTCGTGGATTCAAAGAAGAAGATTTTGCTCGCTCTCATCCTGCGGGTAGTTTGGGAGCTAAATTACTCAATCATGTCAAAGATGTCATGAGACAAGGTGATTTAATTCCAAAAGTACCTCAGACTGCAACGGTATTCGATGCCATGTTAGAATTAAGCCGAACTGGAGTGGGTTTAGTTGCAATCTGTCAGGATAATAATAAAATAATTGGTGTTTTTACCGACGGAGACTTACGTCGATTATTACTAAAAAATGGTACATTGCAAGATAGTATTAGCTCTGTTATGACAAGCCCTGGCTATCAAATACCTGAGAGTTGGAAAGCAGTAGAAGCTTTAAAATCATTTAATGATCATAATATTACCGCAGCACCTGTCGTTAATAGTTCAGGTGAATTAGTAGGCGCTTTAAATATTCATGATTTACATCAAGCGGGAATAAGCTAAAAACTATTATAAATACTTATTGCAAAAAGGTACTATCTATTGAGATAATTACCGACCTAAATTTTTGTCGTTAGACGGAGATCCAAGAAAAGTTACACAGTTAACAATGCGAATGATTAAATAAATCATTGAACGTTAATGTTGTGTTGTATATTTTAACCAAAATTAATAGATGATGAAACTACAATGGCAGAAAAGCGAAATATCTTTCTAATTGGCCCAATGGGGGCAGGAAAAAGCACAATAGGCCGACAGATTGCACAACAGCTAGGCATGGAATTTTTTGATTCAGACCAAGAGATTGAAAAACGTACAGGCGCTGATATTGCATGGATTTTTGATTTAGAGGGTGAAGACGGATTCCGAGCCAGAGAAGAAAAAGTCATTAATGAATTGACTGAAAAACAAGGCGTAGTACTTGCAACCGGAGGGGGTTCAGTATTATCGAAAGAGACTCGTAATCGATTATCGGCTCGTGGCATTGTTGTTTATCTTGAAACAACCATTGAAAAACAAATGGCTAGAACGCAAAAAGATAAACGTCGTCCACTTTTACAAGGCGGCAATACTCCAAGAGAACTTTACGAAGAACTTGCCGGCGAGCGAGAACCTCTTTACGAAGAAATTGCGGATATTACAATCAAAACTGATGAACAAAGTGCTAAAGGTGTTGCAAGTTATATTATTGAGAAAATAGAGCAAATTTAAGTCGCTTATTTTAGAAATAATGGTACTTTATAAGGCAATAATCTTTTGATAGGTTAAGGAGGAAATATGCGTGTAGATAAAGACGATCGTTATATATCAGAACAACCTAGCAAGGATTCAACGCCCCCATTAAAATTGCCTAATTTTCTTCAAAATTATCCAAAGAAAAAACTTATTATTTGCGGTTTGATAATCCTAGTTATTTTTTTAATAATAAGCTTGATTATTTTCCGACCTTCACGAAAAAGCGAACCAACGCCTTTAACGCCTCCTGTGGTTAACGGTGTTGCTTCAACAGTTGAAACGGATAATATTAATGCTGTTTATGATGGACAAAGCAATGTTACAGATAATGGAAAAACTACTGATAATTCATTGGTGAATTTGGAAAGATTGAATCCATCTAAACCTGAAGTGCCAAAACCATCTGAAAATAACAGTAATGGTATAATTTCAACTGATAATTCAAATATGGCATCAAATGCCAATCGTAATGGCGAAAAAAAACCAACTAAAAAGATAGTTAATCTAAACGACGACAAAAATAGTTTAGCTAAAAACTCTAGGATAAAAGATGATCATTATGTGATTCAAATTACTGCATCTAGGTCGATTGAGGGCTTAAAAAAATTTGTTACACAAAATAAAATAGCGAATTACCATATTTATGAAACTCAATACAGCAATGGTAAATGGTTTATTTTAGTTAAAGGTAATTATTCATCAATTGATGAGGCTCATAAAGCGATCAAGTCACTACCAACAGCTCTCCAAAAAGATAAACCATGGGTTAAGTCGGGAGCAATGGTTAATAAAGAAAAAATAGTAAACTAATAAAGGATATCGTCCATTTATCCTACTAGCAACGAAAAAATAGGAGCAACCGTTGAAGAAGCAACGAGCCTTTTTAAAATGGGCCGGAGGAAAATATGCGCTTGTAGACACAATTAAGCAATATCTACCAGAAGGGGAACAATTAATTGAACCTTTTGTTGGCGCAGGTTCTGTTTTTTTAAATACCGATTACAAAAGTTATATTTTAGCTGATATCAATCATGATTTAATTGCACTATTTAAACTACTAAAAACAAACCCTGATCAATTTATTAATGATCTTAAACCATTATTTAATGAGCAAAATAATCAATCTGAGGCATTTTACCAACTTCGAGATGTATTTAATGGTAGTAACGATCAGTATTTAAGATCGTTACTCTTTGTCTATTTTAATCGACATGGTTATAACGGGTTATGTCGTTATAATACTAATGGAAAATTTAATGTACCCTTTGGTCGATATAAAACAGTCTATTTCCCTGAAAAAGAACTTTACTTTTTTGCTGAAAAAGCACAAAAGGCTGAGTTTATTTGTGCGCCTTATCATGAGGTCATGCAAAAGGCTGAACAAAATTCGGTGATTTATTGTGATCCACCTTATATTCCACCTAATAAATCAGGAGGATTTACGTCTTATTATTCCAATATTTTTGGCTTTGAAGAGCACAAAAATTTGTCTAAATTAGCGGAAACAGTGGCATATAAAAAAAATATACCCGTACTGGTGTCTAACCATTATACTGAATACACCATGACGCTCTATAATAAGGCGAGTTATCTTTACCGAGCAGAAATGCGTCGTTCAATCAGTTGTGCAGGTGGAAGCAGAAAAAAGATTGATGAGATTTTAGCTTTATATAAAAAGTCATGAGCAAGCTTATATGTAAAGTTGATTATTTAGAGGTAGGTTATGAAAGAATTTATTATTGCACCATCAATATTGTCCGCGGATTTTGCTCGCCTTGGGGAAGATACTCAAAAAGTACTTGATGCGGGTGCAGATGTTATCCATTTTGATGTAATGGATAATCATTTTGTACCAAATCTAACCATGGGTTCAATGTTTTGCAAAGCGTTACGTGACTATGGGATTACCGCACCGATTGATGTGCATTTAATGGTTTCGCCAGTCGAAGAATTAATTACCTCTTTCGCCAAAGCTGGCGCTACGAATATCTCTATTCATCCGGAAGCGACCATCCATTTGGATCGAGCGATACAGTTAATCAAAGATCATGGTTGCAATGCTGGTATTGTATTTAATCCAGCCACCCCATTAGATTATTTAGATTATGTAATCGATAAAATTGATATTATTTTATTAATGAGCGTTAATCCTGGTTTTGGCGGACAATCTTTTATTCCTTCCACCTTAAAAAAATTACAACAAACAAGAAAACGCATTATTGATTCGGGACGAGATATTCGTTTAGAAGTCGATGGAGGCGTTAAAGTTGATAATATAGCCGAAATTGCCAAAGCTGGTGCCGATATGTTTGTAGCAGGTTCAGCTGTTTTTGGTGAACCAGATTATAAAACGGTAATTGACGCTATGCGCCAACAGTTAGCAGGAGTTACATATGCATAAATTACAAGATATTCAAGCAATCGCCTTTGATTTAGATGGCACACTTGTTGATAGTGTGCCAGGACTTACGCTTGCTGCGCAAAATATGCTTGCAGATTTAAAACTTGCCACTATAACAAATGAACAAGTAAAAAACTTTGTTGGAAATGGCATTGATGTGATGTTAGAACGCATATTTAAAGCAATTAATGTTATACCATCAGCTGAACAATTTGCCAAAGCTAAAGCACTATTTAATCAACATTATGACAAGGTCATCGATGCCGAAACTAAGCTATTCCCTCATGTCAAAGAAACCTTAAAAACACTGCATAATAATCAATATTCATTGGCACTAGTGACGAACAAACCCGCTCAATTTTTACCAGATTTGCTATCATCGCTTGGCATAAAAGAGTACTTTTCCCTGATACTTGGAGGTGGTGATGTTATTAAATTAAAACCACATCCAGCACCACTATACCAAGTCATGGCAACCTTCGGTTTATTCAGCGATCAGTTATTGTTTGTGGGAGATTCTAAAAACGATATTACTGCTGCCCAAAATGCCAAATGCCCTACTGTTGCACTAACCTATGGATACAATTATGGCATCTCGATTGCGACCAGCAATCCTGATTTTTTATTTGATGATTTTAAAGATATATTAACCTTATTACCTCAGCCCAAAGCTGAAGCTAAAAAATAATGATTAAAGATAAAAAATAACCAGATTAGGAATAAATTATGAGTAAACCGATTGTATTTAGTGGCGCTCAGCCCTCAGGCGAACTAACACTTGGCAACTATTTAGGGGCTTTAAAAAACTGGGTAACTTTGCAAAGCGAATATGATTGCGTTTATTGTATCGTCAATCAGCACGCCATTACTGTACGTCAGGATCCGCAAAAACTGCGTAAAGCAACACTTGATACATTAGCCTTATATTTAGCTTGTGGTATCGATCCGAAGCAAAGTACTATTTTTGTACAATCACAGGTACCCGCTCATGCTGAACTGGGTTGGGCATTAAACTGTTACACCTATTTTGGTGAATTGAGCCGTATGACGCAATTTAAAGATAAGTCTTCTCGTCATTCTGAAAATATTAACGCTGGACTGTTTGATTATCCTGTTTTGATGGCGGCAGATATATTATTATATCAAGCCAATTTAGTACCTGTTGGTGACGATCAAAAACAACATCTTGAATTATCACGCGATATTGCGATGCGTTTTAATGCACTTTATGGTGATATTTTTTCTGTACCTGAGCCATTTATTTCTAAGGTTGGCGCGCGGGTCATGTCATTACAAGACCCAACCAAAAAAATGTCTAAATCAGATGAAAATCGCAACAATGTGATTGGTTTACTCGAAAATCCTAAAGATATTGAAAAGAAAATTAAACGGGCAATGACCGATTCTGACGAACCACCAGTAGTACGTTATGATTTAAAAAATAAAGCTGGCGTATCAAACCTGCTCGATATCTTAACAGGTATTACCGGTAAACCAATTGCTGAACTTGAAAAAGAGTTTGAAGGCAAAATGTACGGGCACCTCAAAACCGAAGTGGCAACTCAAGTGATTGATATGTTAACCGCATTACAAACTAAATATTACCAATTTCGTAATGATGAGAATTATTTACTTTCAGTCATGCAAGAAGGGGCAGAAAAAGCACGCTCCAAAGCCAAACCAACCTTGAAAAAGGTTTATGATGCAATTGGTTTTGTATAAACAATAAGCCATTAACTGCTAAACCAAAAAACTGATAGTTAAAATTCAAAATTATTACCTATCACAAAAAAATAGTATAGATTGGCTTTAATTAATGGATATGATGAGTAACGATTAAAGTCATCTGAATATATGGGTTGGTTATGAAGATTATTATTCTTGGTGCCGGACAAACAGGCAGTGCTTTAGCTGAATACCTTGTTACCGAAAAACAAAACGATGTCACTGTAATTGATGAAAATCATGATAAATTGCAATCTTTACAAGAGCGTTTTGATTTACAGGTCATTTGTGGCAAATCATCTTACCCACAAGTATTAGAAAGCGCTGGTGCTGAATCGGCTGATATGCTGGTTGCCGTCACTAATTCGGATGAAGTCAATATGATGGCTTGCCAAATAGGTCATGTCATGTTTAATATTCCGCAAAAAGTCGCACGCATTCGCGCACCAGAATATAATGACGAAAAATATTCGTTCTTTAATAAAGATTGCATTAATATCGACCATATTATTGCTCCAGAGAATCTTATTACCAATCATGTCAGTCAGTTAGTACAATATCCAGGATCTTTACAGTTTGCTTCTTTCTACGATAATCGTGTATGTTTGGTTGCAGTCACTGCCTATTATGGTGGAGCATTAGTCGGAAGTGAACTGTCTGAACTGAAAGAACATTTACCCCATGTTGAAGCTAGGGTTGTTGCAATATATCGAAAAAACCGCTTTATTCGCCCATTAGCTTCCACACTTATTGAGGCTGGTGATATGGTCTATTTCATTACTCCACCTAGCAACATCAAAGCAGTAACAAGTGAATTACAGAGACTTGAAAAACCTTATAAGCGTATCATTATTAGTGGCGGTGGCGGCATAGCGGTTGCCCTAGCCAAACGTTTAGAAAATGATTATCAAGTCAAATTAATCGAACGTAATGCTGAGCGTGCCGAATTAATTGCCGAACAATTGGTCAATACCACTGTTTTACATGGTGAATCGTCAGATCAAGAGCTACTATCACAAGAACAAGTTGAACTGACTGATCTATTTATTGCCGTAACAAGTGACGATGAATCTAACATTATGTCATCAATGCTGGCTAAAAGAATGGGCGCAAAAAAAGTTATTGTTTTAATTCAAAAGCAAGCCTACCTTGAACTGATTAATGATAGTGTTATTGATATTGCTATTTCACCACAACACGCCACTATTTCAGAGTTATTAAGTCATGTAAGGCAAACAGGTGTAGTCAAAGTTGTCTCGTTAAGGCAAGGTGAATCAGAAATAGTAGAGGTGGTAGCTCAGGGGGATAAAGACAGTTCCAAACTGGTTGGTAAAAATATCAATGGGTTAAAGTTACCTTCAGGTGCCACTATCGGTGCAGTAGTGCGTGGGGAAGATGTGATTATCGTTAATACCGATCTAACCATTGAAAGTAACGATCATCTTATCATCTTCTTACCCGACCGTCGTGATATAACTGATATAGAAAAATTATTACAATAGCTTGTGTTAAATTTTTAGTCAGTCCATAATAAATACTCTTTGACTCGGGGTGTTTTTTGTAAAGTACAAAAAACTGAGATTTTACCCGTTGAACCTGATCTGGATTATACCAGCGTAGGGAAGTCTCAGCCTTGAAAATTCTAGATTGGCCACTCTTCCCTTAATTAATTTTAAACATCGTAGTAAGGAAAGAATATGTCTGCCATCAATACTCTACAACTAGCTCAAGTTAGGCCTTTTATTGATCATGTAAAACAACGATCTCCATTAATACATTGTATTACTAATGATGTCGTACAGAACTTTACCGCCAATGTCTTATTAGCGATTGGTGCATCGCCAGCGATGGTCATTGCGGAACAAGAAGTTGCTACTTTTGCACAAATTGCCAGTGGTTTATTAATCAATGTTGGTACCATTCATAGCAGCAGTGCGCAAAGTATGTTATTAGCCGCTGCTAGCGCTCAACAAAATCAAACACCATGGGTACTTGATCCGGTTGCTATTGGGCCTGCGCTCGCCTATCGCAGTGAAATCGTCCAACAATTATTAGCTTTTAAGCCAACAGTAGTGCGTGGCAATGCATCAGAAATATTGGCATTAAATGGTGAGACCACATCTGCTAAAGGTCCTGATGGTCAAGACTCCACCGAATCTGCTTTAAATGCAGCTAAAAAGCAAGCACTAAAACATCAAACCATTATTGCTATTACGGGCGGTATCGACTATATCACCAATGGCACGGAAACTTATAGCATCAAAGGTGGCGATATTACACTAACTAAAATTACAGGCACCGGCTGCTCGCTCTCTGCCATGGTTGCAGCGTTTATTGCCGGATCAACTAATCCCTTACTTGCAGCGGCTTCAGCTTGCTTTATGATGAAAAAAGCTGGCGAGCTTGCCAATAAACATCAAGGATTAGGCACTTACTCTGTGTCATTATTGGATAAGCTTTCACTATTTAACTCATTATATGTATAAAGAAATCACATGAAAAAACAACTCGATTTAAGTCTCTATTTAGTATTAGATCCAATGTTATGCGGTGGCATTAAAGGCATGATAGAAACCACCAAAATAGCTGTTGCCAATGGGGTAACGGCAGTACAATTAAGATCAGAACATGACTTTTCTGGCAAAGATTGGTATCACACCGCACTGGCATTAAAAGAGCTACTAAATGACACTACCGTCCCCTTATTGATTAATGATCATGTCGATATTGCCCTAGCCGTTGATGCCGATGGTGTCCATATTGGGCAAAGCGATTTACCTGTCGATGTTGCCCGTAAATTAATCGGTGATGATAAGTGGTTAGGATTTTCGGTCGCCAATCGTCAACAACTGAATGCGGTTCCATGGCAACTTGTCGATTATATTGGGATTGGTCCTATTTATCCTACCACCACTAAACAAGATGCAGAACCAGCAATAGGCATGCCACAATTATCCCAATTAGTTAATCTAAAACAATGCCCTGCTGTCGCTATAGGCGGTATTAATACCAACAATGCCACACAAATACTACAAACCGGCATTGAAGGTATCGCGGTGGTGTCAGCTATTTGTGGTCAAAAAAATGTACAACAATCTACGTTATTGCTACTCGAAAAAATACAACCAATTAAATTAAGATAGGAAGAAAAATTATGACAACAGTGGCCTTAACAATGGCCGGTTCTGATCCAAGTGGTGGTGCCGGAATTCAAGCCGATTTAAAAGCCTTTTCTGCGATCGGAGCATATGGAATGTCGGTAATAACAGCGCTCACGGCCCAAAGTACCCAAGGAGTAAATGGTGTGATGGCAATCGATCCCGAATTTGTAGCCGCACAATTTAACACCCTTTATCGTGATATCAAAATTGATTCCGTAAAAATAGGTATGTTAATGAATAAAGAGATTGTGACTACGGTTTATCATCTATTAAATGATAATCCTATTGCCAATATAGTGCTAGATACCGTAATGATTGCTAAAGGTGGACATTCACTTTTAAAATCTGATGCAGTTAAAGCAATTCGTGAATTACTATTACCTTTAGCCACGGTAATAACACCTAACTTACCTGAAGCTGCTGCCTTACTGGAATGTGATGAGGCAAAAAGCGAAGATGAAATGCAACAACAGGGGCATGACTTATTAAAATTCGGCTGTAAAGCGGTATTAATAAAAGGTGGGCATTTGCAAAGTCAAGAAAGCCCCGATTATTTAATCACCCCAACAAAAACCATCAAAATGGTATCATCACGCATCCAAACTAAAAACACTCATGGCACAGGTTGCACATTATCAGCAGCAATTGCAGCTTTGTTACCAACACATAATTTAGAACACACCGTACGACAAGCAAAAGAATACTTGCAAGGTGCGATAAGTCATGCGGATGATTTAAAAATTGGTCAAGGAATTGGACCAACGCATCATTTTTATCGATGGTGGTAAATGAAGTTTTTAATGAATATTGACAACAGGTGTGACTAATAAGATGATTAATACAATTTTTAAACATAACGACACACTAGTACGGCATAGATACTCAAAGTATTTTAATTTTGATTAATAATTGAAATCAACTATCTATTAATGCTAATAAACCAATAACAACGAAAACTACAGGAATTAAAATCGTTATTGCACGTAGCATAAATCCAAAATACTTTTTAAAAAAGAAATTTTTAAGTATAAGAGCAATGATTAAAATAACTTTGATAAAGCCCTTCAGTGCAACATAATTTTATATTAGAAGAATCTCCACATTACAAGGAATTAATGGCGATTCTTTGATTCACTCACACTACAGTGGAGCGTACCTTGTTTTACATTTTCATCTTCTGAATAAATAACCCAGCAACTCTTCATTGAAGGGTCAATTTTTTTGGTTATTGCAATTCCACTCTCTGCATATACACAAACAGCATAATAAGGGGCAGTATCTTCAGCATTATTGACTCTCCACACTAATTGCTGTTTAAAGCCATCACTTGTGCCAGATACGGGCACTTGCGCAGCTTTTTTCACAGGATTATCATAATAAAGTTCTAAATTTAAAAAAAATGAAGTAACAGTTTTATCTTCAGATACATCCCATCCATCGGGCTTATCTTCAACTTTTTCTTTAAAGGTGATCTCTTTTGGACAATCTATCTGGTACGCGTTCACAGTAAAAACGCTCGCTAACCAAGCGATAATTATCATAGTATTGCATAATCTTTTCCATGTCATATCCTATGTTCTCTCTAAACTGTCTTTACAATTAATAATTAGAAAAACAGGTTAATATTGTAAATTGTCATGATAATTTGATTAAAATAGTAAATAGATATCATTAAATTTTTAAAAATTAGATTATTCATTATCTTGTTTTGATAATAAAATTCTTACCTAATTTTTTGTATCGCTCGTTTTATTTGTAGTGCAGTTAAGCGAAACAACATTATTTACTACTTTTCCGTATTTATCCTCAGAATAAAAACTTTTGCATATATTCACTGAACGATCTATTTTTTTTATCATTTCGATTTTACTTCCAACATAAATACAGTCGACATAAAAAGGAATATCATCTATAGGTCGACTGACCTGCCAGGTAAGCTCAAATTGTTTACCCCAATTTTTACGACCAATTAAAGTTTCTTCTGGCTTTTGTTGAATCTTTTTAACTGGTTTATTGTAATAAACTGCTATGCTTAAAGGTTCATATATAGCACCATCTTCACTCTCAACAACCTCCCATCCATTTGTCAGATTTTCAACATATTTTTTGACTTTCAGTTCTTTTGGACATTCAATCTGATAAGCATTCACAAAAAAAACTGCTGCCAACCAAGCCATTGAAGCAACAGTAATACGTAATATTTTATCATCCATATTATAGATCCTTTAAAATTAGCACATTATCACATATACCAAATTTGCTATTATTTCAGATGATTATGCCAACACCATGAGAAAAATCAAGAAGAATTAATATGTTATATATTGAGGAAAATATTGATTTTAAAAAAAATAAACTAAACTTTTGGAGAAGATGGATGTTTAAATCGATTTTGTGTGATAAAAAAGGCGATTTTTTAGTTTAATCGCCTGAATTTATTAATATTATAAGTTTATATTATTAATTTCTAATACGAGATACCCACAAATTCAAATCCCGCTTCATTAACTGCTAAAATGGCTGCTTCTTGTGAGATCGTTCCTCCTTCTATATCAACTTCATGCTTAGTAAGATTTACAGTCACTCTCGCTTTAGGATCGATATCGTTGATTGCTTTAGTAATGGTATTTACACAATGTTGACAACTCATATTATCCACAATTAATTTCATAATGAACCCCTTATAGTTATTAAATAGTTTAACTACATTCTATCCTACTCACATCATAGAAAATGTCAGATTTTCTCTATACTTTTGATGCGTTGTACAAAACGATTTAGTTAGTTTTAGCCATCAGCTAAGTTAAACATATTGATTATATTACGCCAAAACTAACCAAATCCAAACCGACAAAAAAATAAATTGAACATGTTAATTTCAATTTAACGTTATTAAATTAAATACAAGAACCAATAAAACTGACATTGCCGCACAATTAGTATAAATAATGATACCCATATTAGACGGTTGAATAACCGGCAGATTATTTTGCAATTATATTTTCAAGTCATACACATCTTCCAATATAAAATTAAATAAATCATAGGATCAACAAAAATTGGAGGTATTGTATATATATTAAACGAATGAGTTGTTGTGATTGATTTGTATGCAATTTTTTAATTTTTCTTGGCTTAGGATTTTATGCCACACCATCGATTGACACAGCAATATCTAGCGCCTATAAAGATAAAGTTGGTATTGCATCAGGAATACCTAAAATGGCAATCTCATTAGGCGGTTCATTTGGGGTGGCAATTTCGGCATGAATCTATTCAGCAAGTATTGCCTGAGATCAATGTGTAACTATAGGTGTTGCACTAGAACTATGGTTCAATGTGGTATTTTGTCTCTTATGTTTTATCTCAATTTTAGTTTTAGTTTTAATTTTAGTTTCAAATAATGCTGGAAAAAATAAATAAGTCAGCTTAATTTTTCATAATTTTACTATTTACTATAGGGTCGAAATTTTAAACTCTATACCTATTTTATAGAAGATAGATGAATTCAACCTATAAAGCTCAAAAAGCAATATAGGTTGAATATTGAAGAATCTCCAAAAAGGAGATTAATTTATAACGCTCAACTTATTTGCCAATACAAAATGAACTGAATATTCTTCCTAATAAATCATCAGAAGTAAATTGACCTGTAATTTCACTTAAGGCTTCTTGAGCTAGTCTGAGCTCTTCAGCTAATAGTTCACCAGCATGAAATGTCGCGAGTTGGTATTTACCATTATTTAAATGCTCTGAAGCTTTTTCAAGTGCTTGCAAGTGGCGACGCCGAGCTAAAAAACCACCTTCTGTGCTGCTTGAAAAGCCCATAGCTTGTTTTAGATGATCACGCAATAGTGTTATACCTTCACCCGTTCGAGCTGATAATTGTATGAGCGCATACCCCTCTTGTTCGCTATAATCAAGTATTTCGCCGGTTAAATCAGCTTTATTGCGAATTACGGTTATAGGAATATTTTTAGGTAATCGTTCAATAAATTCTGGCCATAATTTTTCTGGATTGGTTTCACTAGTAGTTGTGCTATCAACCATAAATAAAACGCGATCGGCTTGTTCTATTTCTTGCCATGCACGCTCAATACCTATACGCTCTACTTCATCACTGGCCTGACGCAGTCCAGCTGTATCAATGATATGCAAAGGCATACCATCAATGTGGATATGTTCTCGCAGTACATCACGGGTAGTCCCTGCAATATTAGTAACAATAGCAGCATCACGCCCAGCTAGAGCATTAAGCAAACTGGATTTTCCCGCATTGGGTCGACCAGCAATGACCACTTTCATGCCTTCACGTAATAATGTGCCTTGTTTGGCTTCCTGTCGAACTTCATTAAGGCGAGTAATAACATCGTTAAGTTGCGCCTCAATTTTACCATCGGATAAGAAGTCAATCTCTTCTTCCGGAAAATCGATAGCCGCTTCGGTAAAAATGCGTAAATGGATCAATGCTTCAACCAACGCATTCACTTTTTTAGAAAATACGCCTTGCAAAGATGATATCGCTGATTTTGCTGCTTGTTCTGAACTGGCATCAATTAAGTCAGCAATAGCTTCGGCTTGGGCTAAATCAAGTTTATCATTTAAAAATGCCCTTTCCGAAAATTCACCCGGTTTGGCAATGCGAACGTTAGCTATTTCAAGTACGCGTTTTAAAAGTAAATCTAAAATAACAGGACCACCGTGTCCTTGCAATTCAAGCACATCTTCACCAGTGAATGAGTGCGGATTAGGAAAGAATAACGCTATACCTTCGTCAAGTGTTGAGCCATCATTCGCTAAAAAGGGAAGATATTCGGCATACCTTGGTTTAGGTAATTTACCTAATACTGCGTGTGCAATCTCTTGCGCTTTCGGGCCTGATATACGCAATATGCCCACCCCCCCACGCCCTGGTGGCGTTGCTTGTGCAACAATTGTATCTGATTTCATAATTTTGTTTATAGCTAAATTAAATTGAATAGTTAATAATATCATGGACGCCCGGCAAAAACAGCTGTGACTATCGCTTTTGCTGAGCTGTTATTCGCTAATTTTAGCGTATTTTATATATCATTTTGTGGTTAATTTGTAAGTTTTGTATTGTCATCAGGATGATCAAAGAGCCAAGAGTTTGCTAATGCAAGCGGCTCACGAATTAATGCCACATATTTATCAGCATCATTAAATGCTAATGGTGCTGATAAACCTGATACATCATTAACACCTGAACGTTTGGCAAGCATTATTGAACGCAAAATATGAAAATCATTGGTGACCACTACCGTTTTCCCCAAAGGTAATATCCGATTTGCAAAAATAAATTGCTCAGCAGTGCGCCTTGACTTATCTTCTTGATAAACTCTGTTTGCATCAATTCCTTTGTCGATAAGATATTTTGCCATTACACTGGCTTCAGCTGTGGACTCATCTTCACCTTGTCCGCCACATACTATCACTTTAGTTTGAGGATTTTTATTGAGGTATTGGACAGCAGCATCTAATCTGTCCGCTAAAGTAGGTGGGGCTATAGCGGGTGTACCCGTGACTTGGTCCCCAATATAACCATTGTTTGAGCATGTTGACTTGGTTTTTGCTGAGCATAAATATAGATAACAATGTTACAGACGATAAAATAGATTAATATGAATAAAAAACCAAACTTTAGTAATTTCATTATCATAACCCTACTCTCCTAGTTTCATTTTTTTAAAACAATTTTCAACATGATCATCGACAAGTCCCATTGATTGCATAAAAGCATAGCATATAGTTGAACCTACAAAAGAAAATCCACGTTTTTTTAGCTCTTTTGACATTCGATCAGACATATCGGTATTAATTGGTACTTCGCTTTTATCTTTAAAGTGGTTGATTATTGGTTTATTATCAACAAAAGACCAAATAAATTGTGAAAAATTCTCACCATTTTCCATCATATTTAAATAAGCATGAGCATTGTTAACAATACTATTAAGCTTTAAACGGTTGCGAATCAATCCTTTATTCTCAAGCAGATGTTCAATATCTTCAGGCCTGAGTTGGATGATTTTACAAGGGTCAAAATTAAAAAAACAACGACGATATTCATCACGTTTTTTTAAAATAGTAATCCATGATAATCCTGCTTGTTGCCCTTCAAGACAGATTTTTTCAAATAATTTTAAGCTATCATATTGAGCAACGCCCCATTCATTATCATGATAATTAATATAAATTTGATCGTTTAACAACCAATCACAGCGCACTTTTTTAATATGATTCATTCTTATTTTCATCCAAATTATTTAATATTTTAAAAATATTTATTCGATTAAATTATAAATCAAACCCTCGGTTTTATTGCATACATTAAATTTTTTTATGACGGAAAAAAAGCCAAATTTTTGTGGCAGAATAATTTCTACATTTAAAAAGATCAAAAAAGATAGTTTTTTTCTATCTATCTCAAATAAATAGAAGGTTTTTTCATGAGTCAATCTGAAATCAATGCCCAATGGCAACCCAATGCTCGACCATTAAATAGTAAGGATTTTAAAACATTAATCTTGTCATCTTTAGGTGGAACCCTTGAATTTTATGACTTTGTTATCTACGCACTATATATTGATACCATTGTCAAACCACTGTTTTTACCTCATACCTTATCCCCATTAACATTAGATTTGTTTGCCTGGGGTATTTTTGCTGCTGGTTATTTGGTTCGTCCAATCGGTGGTATTATTATGGCACACTTTGGTGACAAAGTAGGTAGAAAACAGATGTTTACCCTAAGTGTAGCAATGATGGCGCTACCAACCTTTATTATTGGTGTGTTACCAACATACGAAACAATTGGCATTTTTGCACCATTACTATTGTTAGTAATGCGTATGCTACAAGGTGCCGCAATCGGAGGGGAAATGCCAGGTGCTTGGGTATTTATTGCAGAACATACGCCAAAACAACGTTATGGTTTAGGCGTTGGCACTTTAACCTCTGGTATTACGGGTGGTATATTACTTGGATTTTTCGTCACAATTATTATTGATCTCTATTTTACTAACCAAAGTATTTTGGATTTTGCATGGCGTATTCCATTTATTATTGGTGGTATTTTTGGAGTCATTTCCGTCTATTTGCGCAAATTTTTATCTGAAACGCCAATTTTTAAAGAATTAGCAGCCCGCAAAGCTTTAGAAAAAAGTATTCCAGTTGTAACTGTGTTAAAAAAACATAAAAAAGCTTGTTTGATTGTTGCTTTATTAACTTGGTCATTATCAACTGCAATTATGGTTGGTATTTTAATTACCCCAGGGCGAATTGTTGGCGGTATGTATCATTTTACTAACCTTGATTGGCGCATTGGTGGATGCATCGCAGCATTAACATTATCTATTGGATGCATTATTGTTGGTTGGTTGGATGATAAATTAGGTACAGCAAAAACCGTTATCCTAACTTGGGGAGGTTTAGCAGTAATTAGTATCTATTTTTACAGTTCACTAAGCGCAGATATATCATTAACTAAACTTTATTCTATTTGGGCAACATTTGGCTTATTTATTGGAGCAATCGCAATGACACCAATTATAAGTACTAGAACGTTCCCACCAGCTATTCGTTATTCTGGATTATCGTTATCTTATAATTTAGCTTATGCATTGTTTAGTGCAATTACACCGACTTTAACAATCTATTTATTAAGCCCTGATCATATGTTAGGCGCATATAGTTACCTTGGTGCAGGTATTTACATCTCGTTTGTAGCATTAATAGCAATAGGTATAGGTTTTCATCCGCTTGCTCAACATGGATGGCATAGTGATTCAGCCGATTGTTAACCCATAAATGCCATAATCGCGAAAAAGCAATAAAAGCAAATAAAGCAGGATAATTACCCTGCTTTTTTTATTACTTCAATCGTTACCGTTAACGCATAGTAACGAACTCTTCTGCAGCTGTCGGGTGGATAGCGACGGTGTTATCAAAGTCTTTTTTAGTAGCACCCATTTTAAGTGCTACAGCAAACCCTTGCAACATTTCGTCCATACCATAACCTATACCATGTATTCCAACAATTTTTTCATCCGGTCCAACACAAACCAATTTCATTCGGCAAGGTTGGCGATGACTTGTCACAGCTGTATACATAGCAGTAAAGCTTGAGGTGTAAACTTTGACGTTTTCATCACCGTATTCTAAAATCGCTTGCGGTTCGGTTAAGCCTACAGTGCCAATAGCAGGATGTGTAAATACCACGGTTGGAATGTTAGTGTAGTCTAGATGTTCATCAGGTTTGTTATTGAACAATCTTTCCGATAAACGACGCCCAGCGGCAACAGCGACGGGAGTTAGCGCCATTGCACCTGTATCATCACCAACAGAATAAATGCCAGGTACGTTCGTATTTTGGAATTTATCTACTGTAATAAATCCTTTATCATTAACTTCAATACCTGCAGCAAATAAATTCATATCCTGTGTAGCGGGTTCACGACCTATTGCCCAAATTAAACAATCAACAGTATAACTTTCACCATTTTCTAGGGTTAAAGTTAAACTACCATCGCTATTTTTAGTGACTGATTGTGGAATGGCAAAAGTATGTAGATGCTGTCCTTCAGCAGTTATCACTTCCATTAGCGTTTTAATAATCAACGGATCAAAAGATCTTAATGGTGTTGCTTGACGAATAAATTGATGCGTTTCGGATCCTAATGCATGCACAACTCCAGCGATTTCACAAGCAATATATCCTGCACCAACAACAGCAACTCGTTTAGGCAAGGATTTTAATGCAAAAAAACCATCCGAGGTAGTGCCATATTGTGCGCCAGGGATATTGGGTACAGTCGGTTTACCCCCTACTGCAATTAAGATATGATCGGCACTATAGAGTTCACCATTTACTTCTATTGTATGGGCATCGATAAATTTAGCATAACCATAAATGATATCAATATTGTTATTAGTTAAAACACGATCATAAGATTGATGAATACGATCAATATAGGCATTTCGGCTATCAAGTAATTTATCCCAGCTAAATTGGTTAATAGTTGCATCAAAGCCATAATCTGGACCGTAGTGATTAATCGCTTCGGCAATTTGTGCCCCATACCACATCACTTTTTTAGGTACACAACCTACGTTAACACATGTTCCACCTAATAATTTTGCCTCTATAATTGCACATTTTTTACCGTATGATGCCGCTCGGTTTACTGATGCTATACCACCACTTCCACCACCAATTGCTATATAATCATAATGTTTAGTCATTAAATAACCTCTATAAACTTTCTCTAATTTATCTAATAGCTTTGCACAAAGTGAATAATAAAAAAAGTGTTAATTATAAAATTTAATAATAGATATTAACGATTGATCTTACCTATATTGAATAAAAAACCAATTTATTAGTAGTTTAGGTACTAAGAAGATATTTAATTCTATTAACTGCTTATCATTAATATTAAACAGAGAAGAGTATAAAACATTGATTAGTGTAATTTTGACAAACAATCGGCTACTTATCTCAGTAACCGATTGTATCATAGAAAATTAGCGGTTTTTTATTGCATTAATAATGTAGGTGGTTGAGCAACCATCTTCAAAATTGAGGACTTTTACTGTACCACCAGCAGCAGTGACTTCTTTGCCTCCAGCAATATCTTCAGGTTTATAATCGCCACCTTTGACTAATACATCTGGCAAGATTTTGGCAATTAGACGTTGTGGAGTTTCCTCTTCAAATGGCACCACCCAATCAACAGAATCCAGTGCACCTAGTACAATCATACGCTGCATAAGTGGATTAATGGGTCTTGATTCACCTTTTAATTGTTTTACCGATGCATCACTGTTAACAGCAACGATGAGACGATCGCCGAGTTTTCTCGCATTAGCAAGGTAAGATACATGTCCTGCATGCAGAATGTCAAAACAACCATTGGTCATCACGATTTTTTCGCCACGCATACGCGCTTTTCTAACTTCTTCTTTAAGCTCATCTTCAGTCATTACACCAAAACCATCATCTGATCGAGCACGGATGGCGTTGCTAAGTTCAACTTGTGAAACTGTTGATGTGCCCAGTTTACCAACCACTACACCTGCTGCAGCATTGGCTAGGAAACAGCTTTCTTCTAATGATTGACCTGCCGCTAAAGCAGTAGCTAATGTAGCAATAACCGTATCCCCTGCGCCAGTTACATCAAAAACTTCCTTAGCTTGGGTTGGTAGATGATAAATCGGTTTGTTTAATTGCAACAAAGTCATCCCTTTTTCACTACGAGTAACTAATAGTGCTTTTAGATCATATTGTTTAATCAGTTGATAACCTTTTTCTACAATATCTTCTTCTGTTTGACATTGACCGACTACGGCTTCAAATTCCGACATATTTGGAGTCAATAATGTAGCACCACGGTAACGTTCAAAATCCGTACCTTTAGGGTCGACCAATACCGGAACATTAATTTGATTAGCCAATTTTATCATAGTTTGCACCGCTGATAACGCGCCTTTGGCATAATCCGACAAGACCATAACTTTATGTGTTTCTAATGCGGTTTGAATGCGTTCAAGCATAGACTTGGAATCAACATTGCCAAACCCTTCTTCAAAATCAATACGAATCAATTGCTGATTGCGAGATAAAACGCGTAATTTGGTAATAGTCGGATGTGTCGAAACTGATACAAAATCACATTGCACTTTATGTTTTATTAATTGTTCATTAAGAATTTTGGCCGGTTCGTCAATTCCCGTTAAACCAATTAGACGGGCATTACCACACAGTGAGGTGATATTCATTGCAACATTGGCAGCTCCACCAGGTCTTTCTTCTAATGCATCAATTTTGACCACCGGTACAGGCGCTTCAGGCGATATGCGATTAGTGCTTCCATACCAATAGCGATCGAGCATGATATCACCCACAACTAGTACATTAGCACGGTTAAAATCAGGTAATGACGTTTTCATTATGATTAGTTATCCTTACTGGTTATTTGAATCATAGCTATCTGTAATTACTTTTCATCATCATTCGATGCAAAATTATCTTCTTCACTGTCTTGGTGTTGACGTGGTTGGTAAAAACGAGCAAAGAAAGTACCAATTTCGAAAAGCAGACAGATAGGTACAGCTAATAAAATTTGAGAAAAGACATCTGGAGGTGTGACAAACATAGCAACAGCAAACACCCCGACAATAATATATGGGCGTTTTTTACGTAAGCTTTGAGGCGTAGTTATACCTGTCCAACAGAGTAATATAATGGCAACCGGGACTTCAAAAGCGAAGCCAAATACAATAAAAAGTGTCATCACAAAATCAAGATATTTCGTGATATCAGTATTAATTGCTACATCAACAGGTGCCGTATGAATAAAAAAATAAAATGCCAGCGGAAATACTACAAAATAAGCAAATGCAATACCAAGATAAAAAAGAATGGTGCTAGATACAATTAATGGCATGACCAGACGTTTTTCATGCTGATACAAAGCGGGGGCAACAAATCCCCATACTTGGTAAAGTACATAAGGAATTGAGATAAATATCGCTACTACAGCAGTTAATTTAATGGGGGTAAAAAATGGTGCAGCAATATCCGTTGCGATCATACTGCTACCTTGTGGTAGCTGGCTGATAAGTGGATTAGCCACAATATGATAAATTTCATTAGAAAAATAGAGCAAACCAGCAAATACGACTAGAATACAAATAATACAACGTAGCAGCCGTGCTCTGAGTTCGACAAGATGTCCAATTAAAGGTTGTGTAGCGTCGTCAGTCATGATTTATCTTTATCTGAGTGAATTTGAGGATCCAATTGAGTGGCCAAATCGATCTCTTTTTGTAACGATTCTGTTACGCGTTTTAAGTCATCAATGGATTCCTGAATTTCTGGAGTCAGAGATTTTAAACCGCTTTGTTCAGCCTTTTTTAAACTGTCTTGCAGCTCTTGCAATTTTAGTTCTTTGTTTAATTCCAGTTGCACTGTTGCTGACATGCGGCGCAATACTTTTATCCAACCAGCAACAGTTTTAATTGCAACAGGCAACCGCTCCGGCCCTAATACCACCAGTCCAATAATTAATAATAATAATAGTTGACCAAAGCTAATGTCAAACACGCGTTACTCTTTTTTAGAATTATTGTCATCGGTCGAATCAAGATTTTCGACTTTCGCTGAATTACTGCTTTCTGGCTTATCATCATCATTCATGGCTTTTTTAAAGCCTTTGATTGATGCGCCAAGGTCAGAGCCCAATGAGCGTAACTTTTTGGTTCCAAATAATAACACAACAACTGCAATTAATATGAGTAGCTGGGGTAGACTTGGCATCATAATATTTTTCTCCATTAAAGTTGATATTTAAATTATACACTTAAATGATAAGATTCCAAACAGTACCGATTAATGAAGTATGAACAGTACCATTCCAATAACACCGATTAAAGCAAGTATTGCCATTAAATATTGCTGACATCTTTTACTTTGTTGCAATTCTCGGTTAATTTGTTTTAGTTGGGCATTCATCTGTTTGGTAATTCGCTCATAATCATTCAATTTTACTGGTAATTGAGGCAAGATAGCACGCCACTGTGGTAGTGAAGCCCAAGCTTGTTGCAATAGCTTTTGCGCACTATATTTATCTTCATACCATTTTTCCAAAAAAGGTTTTGCGGTTTGCCATAAATCAAGTTCAGGATAAAGCTGGCGACCCAAACCTTCAATATAAAATAGTGTTTTTTCAAGAAGTATTAATTGTGGTTGGATATCCATCTCAAATTGACGTGCAACCTCAAATAGTTGCAATAAAATTTGTGAAAATGATATTTCAGCTAGTGGTTTAGCAAAAGCAGGCTCACAAACATTTCGCATAGCTCTTTCAAGAGCCATAATATCGGTTGTTTCAGGTACCCAGCCAGAAGCAATATAAGTTTCCGCTATTTTTCGATAATCGCGATTAAAAAAGGCTAAGAAATTTTCAGCAAGATAACGCTGATCATCTTCACTTAATATACCAACAATTGCACAGTCAATACCAATATAGCGAGGATCGTTAGGATCAGAGATATCAACAAAAATATTACCTGGATGCATATCTGCATGAAAAAAATTATCCCGAAATACTTGAGTAAAAAAGGCTTGGACGCCACGCTGGGCAAGTAATTTCATGTCGATATTGTGGTGCTTAAGCTGATCAATATTGGCAATAGGAATTCCTTTGATGCGTTCTTCAACAAGAACATTTTTACGGCATAAATTTTCATATACATAAGGGATATATAAAATATTACTATTGATAAAATTTGCTCGTAATTTAGCAGTATTGTAAGCCTCTTGCAGCAAATCGAGCTCTTTTAATAAAGTTGACTCATAATCACGCACAATTTCAATGGCGCGTAATTTCTCACCATGCTTTATACGCTTAGTAAATTGTTTTGCCACCCAATACATTAAACTAATATCGGCTTGAATTACTGGCAGAATATCAGGACGTAATACTTTTATTACGATTTCAGATTGGCTATGTTTTAAAATAGCAGTATGTACTTGTGCTATTGATGCTGATGCTAATGGCTTTTCATCAAAATTTGCAAAATAATAATCAATTGGTTGTTCAAGTGCTTGTTCAATAAGTTGTTTAGCAATTTTACCGTCAAAGGGGTCAACCTGATCTTGTAATTTTGCTAATGCATCAGCAATCTGTTTAGGTAACACATCACGTCGAGTTGAGATCATCTGCCCAAATTTTATCCAAACAGGTCCTAACTCCTGTAAGGCTTGACGTAAACGTTCGCCAATTGCTTGTTGCTTGGCCTTAGGTTTGACCCAAAATAGACAAAGCGATAAAAAGCGTAGCCAGTTTGATAATCGATGTGCTGGCAAAAGCTCATTTAAACGATAAGCATGAAATACTGTTATTATTTTATATAGTCGAAAAAATATCATTATCTGTCATCGCTTCAAAATTTAAAGCCAGTGTGTAATGCGACAATTCCACCTGTCATGTTGTGGTATTTAACATCAACAAAGCCTGCATTTTCCATCATTTTTTTTAAGGTATTTTGATTTGGATGCATGCGGATTGATTCTGCTAAATAGCGATAACTATCAGAATCATTTGCCACAATTTTGCCCATTAAAGGTAACATAGTAAAGGAATAAAGATCATAAGCTTTATTAAGAATTTTGTATTGTGGTTTAGAAAATTCCAAAATGAGTAAACGTCCACCTGGCTTTAATACTCGCCACATAGATTGTAATGCTTTGTCTTTATCAGTAACATTACGAAGACCAAAGGAAATGGTAATACAATCAAAATAGTTATCCGCGAAAGGTAATTCTTCAGCATTTGCCTGAACGTATTCAATATTTTTAAATAGTCCTTTATCACGCAGTTTATCACGTCCAACTTTTAACATGGATTCATTGATATCTGCTAAAACAACTAAGCCATTGTCACCAACAAGTTGAGAAAATTTTGCAGTTAAATCTCCTGTTCCTCCAGCAAGGTCTAACACTTTTTGACCTTTGCGAACACTGCTATATTCAATGGTGATTTTTTTCCAAATACGATGAATACCAAATGACATCAAATCATTCATTACATCATATTTATCCGCAACAGAATGAAATACATCGGCGACACGTTTGACTTTTTCTTCTTTTAAGACTTGTCGATAACCAAAATCAATTTTTTCTTGATTGTTATTATTTTGATTGTCAAATGATTGAGACATATAAATTTACCTATCATAAAGATTTAGCTTATTTTAACACAAGCATGAATAAATGTGATGAACTAAATCAAAATGATAACTCCATTTTAGATCTTTCCCTTCTTTTTTAAAAAGAAGTGTGTATTATTGGACTAACGTATCAAAATTAATATGATAAAATCAATTTATTGCTATTTTCTATTGCTATTGAATGGCATCCCCTATGCAAAATTGCAATGCGAGTACGGTCAGTTTTTTTAAGACAATGTTAATTATTGGAGTTAAAATCTCGCATTATATATACCATTACTGATATATTATGTAGTGTAAATGTAGGTGAATTTCAATACTAACTCATTGAATTTATCCAACAATAAATTGCTACTTTTTATCAAAAAATGGTTTAGCTGCATCAGCAATAAATGACCCATATTTATAAGGATTTTGACGAATTTGTGTCGCACTGATGTTCATAAAATTACGATCAGCATCAACAATAACTACTGGACAGCCGAAATAGAATTCATAATTTTTAACATCTTGTGGTTCACTAGTGAAGACAACATTAGGTTTAATGTTATGCTTAGATAAAATATGTTTAACGCGATCGCTCCAATCTTTCCAGCCATTGGGATAAGACTCAATTCCCGCTTCATCTAAAACATGTACATGAATATTATGACGGTCTTTAAACGTTTCTTTCAACCATGAAAAGCGATCGCTCACTTGAGGTTGTCTTGGTAGATGGCTTTTCTCAAAAAGTTTCTTATCTCGTGTCGCTTCACAACCCAGAAAAACATGCAGTTCATCAACTTGCGTCATAGCTTGTTCAATTAAATAGATATGACCATAATGTAAGGGATAAAACTTACCAAAAATCATACCAATTTTGTACTTTGAGCCCATAATAAATACCAACACATTTATATGCTTTATTTGTTAACAATGTACAGAAAAATAGAGCGATTTCTAATCAAATATTGCTATAAAATATATTTCACCAAAAATTTCTCAGTTTTTTCAATGAAACGATATGATAATGATTGATAAATTCACAGTTCATTATCTATATAAATTTGATAATAAGATCCCTGTAGCCACTGAGATATTCAGCGCCGGCATATTATCATTACCTTTCAAATGTACAACGACATCAGCACAGTTGACCAGTTTCATATTAATTTGCTGAAAAATAACCAAAACAACTTTCTTATCAAATTGAACTTTATGTAACTCGCTAGAATCTATCGATTTAGTTTGACAAGGTAGCAAAGCAACAATTTGATAACCACGTTGCTTTAAGATATCAAGCGAAGCAAGAAAATCGTCACTTTTAATTGATTCTACTGCTTCAATGCCGCCTTCTGATACTCGCATTGCAGCACCGCTATCAAGCAGATTTGATTGACGTAACATGACAGCATTTACATCATAAAAAGCCGCACTTCTTATCAATCCACCTAAATTATGCGGATTATTAACATCATCAATAGCTAAAATACAATCCTTATTTGCATCACTTTTTTCATCTAAATAATTGAATAAAGTTAATGGAGCACGTTTTTTAGCAATTAAACAAACACCACCATGATGCTGTGTTTGAGTTATTTTATTGAGCTGTTCATTCGAAACAATATCATAACCTAAACGCTCCTGAACTAACCAGTTAATTAACTCTTTAAACTGGTAAGTCATCTCTTGGATAATAAATAATTTCACAATAGCGCTGCGTCGATGTTTGAAAACGGCTTTACAGCTATTTTCGCTGTAAACTAAGGTTTCTTCTTTACGTTGTCGATATCCATCATAACCAAATGTTGGAGTTTGGTCATTCGCACGTACTTTCTTCTGCCATGGCGAATCATGTTCAAATTCCGATGGAGATCGATTTAATTCTATAACAATACTCTGTTTTGCAAACTTAGGTCTATCACTGCGCGCTTGAAATGTTTCAATACGGTCATTACGATCGCGTTTCGGTTTAGACTGAAATGCATCATTTTTACGCCTCTCTTTCCATCCATTTGATTTTTCTTTATTAGC
This sequence comes from Gilliamella sp. B2828, assembly GCF_026537125.1. Lineage (NCBI taxonomy): Bacteria > Pseudomonadati > Pseudomonadota > Gammaproteobacteria > Orbales > Orbaceae > Gilliamella > Gilliamella sp. B2828. Next base: position 190,141 of record NZ_JAFNMU010000001.1, on the reverse strand, counting down.
CCGAGAGTGTTTTTTCGGCTCGCTATGTTTAGCGTAAAAAATAGTTGGTTTACTTTTTTCAGTATTGTCGGTCATATCAATCTCACAATTAATCGGTTATCGCGTTCGGATGGTTGGCGCTATTTTATCTAATACACCATTAACAAATTTATGGCTATCAGCAGCACCGAATGTTTTCGTCAAGTCTATCGCTTCGTTTATTACTACTTTATAAGGCACATCCTGACGCTTTAATAATTCATAAAGTGCAATGCGTAATATGGCGAGTTCAATCTGACCTAGCTCTTCGACTTTACGCTCAGTGAGATAAGGTGCCATTTTTTCGTCTAATTCCACGGTGTTTTTAGCCACGCCATGTAATAGTTCACGAAAATACTTAGTATCAACACCTTTCATATCTTGTTCTGCAATAAAACTGGTCTCAACATCCGCAAGATCGTTTCTAGAAACTTGCCAAGAGTATATAGCCTGTACTGCACACTCTCTTGCTCGACGACGAGGATTAACTAATGCCACTAAATTACTCCTTAATTGCTTTGATAATATTTAGCATTTCTAATGCAGTTAACGCTGCTTCGGCACCTTTATTGCCAGCTTTTGTACCTGCACGTTCAATAGCTTGTTCAATAGATTCGGTTGTTAAAATACCAAATCCTACGGGAAGAGTATGATCCAAACTTGCACTCAATAATCCAGAACTTGATTCGCCCGCAACAAAGTCAAAATGTGCAGTGCTACCACGAATAACTGTACCTAACGCCACAATTGCATCGTATTTTTTTGATTGAGCTGCAACTTTAGCGGTTAAGGGAATTTCGTAAGCACCTGGCACCCAAATTACCGTAATGTTTTTTTCGTCAACTTGACCGATACGAGTTAACGCATCAACAGCACCATTGACCAAACTTTCATTAATAAATTGATTAAATCGAGCCACTATAATGGCAACTTTAGCATTAGGTGCAGCAACTTGACCTGTTACAGTTTGCATATTAATTCCTTATCTATTGATTTTAAATGCAATTTCACTATTTTTATTTGTGAAAATTTTCCGGAAAAATTGTACCACAATTTAACGGCTTATCCTATTAACAAATAACGCCTCCAACAAGCTTTATCTAACAATTTATTGGAAAAGAAATACAAATATTTTGTCTATTAATACAAAGTAATTTTTTATTACTTGTTAACAAAAAAATTCCTTTAATTTATCGACTCATTTATGCTCAATTCCTCTTCAATTTTTACTTAAACATATATCTTACCTGAAACTTTTTTACACAATTTGGCATTTAATTTTTATTATCACTTGCAAGCAGTTAGGAAAAAACTAAAATGGTAAAAAGCTTTTTTTACTTATGAGGTAAGACTGATGTATATTAATAATATTCGAAATGAATTAACCCAAGCTATTGAAGTATTAACAAACTTTGTTTCGGATGATAAAAATCTTGAAGTTATTCAACAAGCAGCGGTATTAATTGCCGATTCATTTAAGCAAGGCGGTAAGGTTCTATCGTGCGGTAATGGCGGTTCTCATTGTGATGCTATGCATTTTGCTGAAGAGTTAACGGGTCGTTTTCGTGATAATCGTCCTTCATATCCAGCGATTGCAATATCTGATGTGAGCCATATTTCATGTGTAGGTAATGATTACGGATTTGATTATATTTTTTCACGCTACGTGGAAGGTGTGGGTAATAAAGGTGATGTACTACTTGGCATTTCAACTTCAGGCAATTCAACTAATGTTATTAAAGCCATTGAAGCGGCTAAACAAAAAGGCATGAAGATCATTACACTCACTGGTAAAGATGGCGGAAAAATGAATGGTCTTGCTGATGTGGATATCCGTGTTCCGCATTTTGGCTATGCTGATCGCGTACAAGAAATCCATATTAAAGTTATTCATATTCTTATTTTGCTTATTGAAAAAGAGATGATCAAATAAAATGTGTGAATTGTTGGGTATGAGTGCTAATGTGCCAACAGATATCTGCTTTAGTTTCACCAGTTTAATTAAAAGAGGTGGAGATAAAGGTCCCCATAAAGATGGCTGGGGAATCACTTTCTATGAAGGCAAAGGTTGCCGAACATTCAAAGATCCCGAACCTTGTAGTTACTCTGCTATCGCCAAAATGGTTCAAGAGTATCCTATCAAATCTAAAGCAGTAGTTGCACATATTCGACAAGCTAATCGTGGCGCTGTTGCACTTGAAAATACCCATCCATTTACCCGTCAGTTGTGGGGAAAAAATTGGACTTTTGCCCACAATGGTCAACTGACTGATTACCAAGATCTCAATACAGGTTTTTTTCAACCAATAGGTGAAACAGATAGCGAATATGCTTTTTGTTATTTAATTAACCAATTACACCAAAAATTCCCTCAGCAACCCTGTGATGTTCTCGTTTTATTTCGCTTTATCAAACTTTGTGCTGATAAGCTAAGTGAGCAAGGAATATTCAATATGTTACTTTCTGATGGGCAGTTTGTACTTGCTTACTGTACCACTAATCTGCATTGGATAACCCGTAGAGCGCCATTTGGCAAAGCAAAATTACTTGATGAAGATGTAGAAATTGATTTTCAAAAACATACAACACCGAATGATGTAGTTACCATTATTTCTACCTTACCTTTAACATCAAATGAGACTTGGCATAAACTTGATAGAAGCGAAGCAATCTTGTTTAAAAATGGTGAAATTATCCAATCTTTTTCATCTTTATGCGAACCATAGGTGGTTCATTTTTGAATAGATATTGTAAATAGGCTAATGTTACTAAACCAATAAAAGTTAAAATAATCCAAGGCAGATGCGGAAAACCAATCTGTATGGCAATATCATAAAGCCATCCTGCACCGGTATAACCCATAAATCCACCTAGGGCAAGTCCTAACCGACTAAATCCCATATAACTGCCTTTAGCTTTAGGATTCGTTAGGACCGTTGATAATGTTTCTCGGGCAGGTTCAGCAATAATTGCTCCTAAATAAAATAGTGCAATTAGTGATAAAAGCATAGATAAATGTGTAGTGAAACCAATAATGATGAAAGCAAATGACATCAAGAACAGACCGAATTTAAGACGTTGATCTAATCTAAAATATTTTTCACTTAAACGTGCTAGTGGATAAAGCAATACTAGTGATATACAAGCTTGAATTGCATACATCCATTTTACATAACTAGGGCTACCAGATACCTGAGTTATAGTGAGCGGTAACATCAACATTATTTGTACCCATAATACATAATAGCCGGTCAAAGTAAGCACATAACTGGTAAATTTCTTATCTTTTACAACCATTTTCATACCATTAATAATCGAGGCTTTACCTATGGCAATATGGTAAGCTGGCAAAAAGAACATGTTGAAAATACCGCACAAGAAAAAAATGAAAGCCCCACACCAACAAACTAAATGAAAGTCATAATCAATCAGAATTCCACCAATAAGCGCACCAATAACTGCCCCGGCATTATCTTGTATCATTAATAACGAAATAAATTTGCCTCGCTCATGTGGACGAGTAAATTTAATGGTTAATCCCATTCGAGGAGGATCAAAGAGTAACCCTCCTAATGCGGAAAGCAAACAAGAAAGTAATAATAGCCAAGGTTCATTAGCAATCGCCATCGAAATAAATCCGATACAACGCAAAAACATTCCTGTAACAATCATTGGTTTTGCGCCAAAACGATCCGCTATCGCACCACCAATAATGCCAAAACCTTGTTGCACAAATTGTCGAAGACCTAAAGCAAAACCGACAAAGAGGGCACTCCATCCAACTTGACTTACAAAATGCGTTGAAACCAGAGGAAAAACGACATAAAAACCTAAAACAATAAATAAATTATCTAACAAGAGTATTTGTCTGCCAGTTTTGCGAATTTGAGATGGTATTGGCATTTACTGGACTCTTTCGATTAAATAACCTTGGTAATCAGGAATTTCGATATCGACTTCATGTTCAAACATTGCTGATTGAATTAATGCATTAGCAGTAGCTTGATTAGTTGCAACAGGAATATTCCAAACTGTTGCTAACCGCAGTAACGCTTTAACATCTGGATCATGCGGTGCGGCGTTAAGTGGATCCCAAAAGAAGATAAGCATATCAATTTTACCTTCTGCGATTAAAGCGCCAATTTGCTGATCTCCACCCATTGGACCACTAAGCATTGGCGTAATATTTAATCCGATCTCTTTTTTTATTAATCTGCCAGTTGTTCCTGTACCCCATAAATTATGATGTGCAAGCTTTTCACTATTTTTTTGACACCAGGTTAGTAATGATTCTTTCAAGTGATCGTGTGCAACTAACGCAATATTTTTTTTTGCAGGTAATTTACGAGTGGTATAACGCATTTTTTTATCCTAATTCTTTATTATTTTTTTTAATTTTTTAACAGAGTATGAATTAAAGTGCAAGGGATATTTATTAATCAATAGATAATAAAAAAGGCACCGAAGTGCCTTTTTAAACTTTAACCAGTTACAACTAATTAGAATTGATAGATTAAACCAAGTGCAACGGTATCTTTGGCAGTTGCTTTAATTTGAGACTTAGTAAATGTACCATCTTCATATAAAGCACGACGTGCGCCAATATCATCCTTATCTAACAAGTTGATTTTATAATCAACAATTGCTGATAAATTTTTGTTGAAGTCATAAGTTAAACCAACATCAACATATTTAGCTAAATCATTACCTTTAAGACCCGCATCACTTGTTAAGCTAGACGCATCTTTAACTTTATGTTGGATATAAGCAACAGATGGAGTTAAACGACCAATATCAAAGTCAATACCATATTGTGCTACAATTTCAAATCCTTTAGTTTTCAAATCATCAGCACGACGATTTGTTGAAGCATTGTTCCAACCATATTTTTGCTTACCTTCAATGTAAAGTGCTGCTAAATATATGTTGTTGTTGTCATATTTAACACCAGCTGACCATGATTTAGCATCTTTATGACCGCCTGTTTGTGCATAACCTGCACCAACAGTTAAACCAGTATCAAGCACATCCCAATCTACAACTGAACCCCATGCTTCGGCACTATTGTGACCATTTTGAGTTTGTCTATTGAAATGATCAGTTGAACTGTTATCACCATTGTCAGCGTATTGAACAGCAAAACGTAAACCATCAACTAGACCGAAGAAATCTGAATTACGGTAAGTTGCTACAGCTTTAGTACGTGCAGTTAATGCATAAAAATCATTGTTTGATGCATCTCCACCAAATTCTGGTAAAACATCAGTGTAGGAAGTTAACGTTTTTAACACACCATCATTACGACCATAATCGAATGAACCAAAATCACCAAAGTTTAAACCAGCAAATGCATAACGAGTTTCGTTATCAGCGTCTTTACCTGTTTTTGCTTCATATTCCCAACGACCATAACCTGTTAAACTGTCAGTGATTTGTGTTTGTCCTGACATGCCTAAACGAGCGGTAGTTTTGTCACCTTCGCCAGTTTGATTGTTGCGATCAGTAATATAGTTTAAAGCATAAACTCGACCATAAAAGTCAACTTTATTTCCATCTTTGTTCCATACTTCAATAGAAGCGTTAGCTGTACCTGCAATTAAAAGCGCAGGGATAGCGATTGCTAATAGATTACGTTTCATTTTGTTACCCTCGTAGGTATATTTTATTATTAAAAAAGCAAATTACTTTGCTCTGGATTTAATAATTAACTACTAAAAATAGCAATTATATTATTACGGTGATATCTATTTTAATTTTTATAAATAGATTTTAATCATATATACTATCTATTTAACAATGTTCTTTAGATAAAATCTGAGGTTTTGCGATTATTTTAATCTTTAATATTAATTTTTTTAAACATTAAATGTTTTTTTGCTTAAAAAAATTTTTATTAGGTAATATAAAAGGCACCTAAGTGCCTTTTATATAGGGGTTAAGAGATTAGAATTGGTAAATTAAACCAACACCTAACACATCTTTAGTACCTGGTTTGTTTTTGTGACCGCGAGAATTTTCAGTATTGTTTGCAGCACCGACATCTTTACGATCAAGAAGATTGAATTTATATTCAACAATCGCGCTAAAGTTTTTATTTAGATCATAAGTTGCACCTAAAGAAACATATTTAGCTAAAGGTGAGGTTGATGAATGATCTGCATAACGATAATGATCAATACTTTCTTTATGTTGTACGTAAGCTAAAGATGGAGTTAAGCGACCCACATTTAAATCAATACCATACTGTGCAACTAATTCAAAACCTTTGATTTTTTCATCAGAAATATATCTATTACCATTAGCATTGTTAGTTACAATCCATTTATTTTTAATTTTGGTTTGGAAATAGTTAGCAGCTAAATATAAATCATAATTTTCATATTTAAGACCAGTAGTCCAAGTGCTATGGCGATGATCGCTTGAAGTTGATTGAGCATAACCTGCACCTGCTGTTAAACCTGTATCAAAAATACGCCATTGAGCATTAAGACCATAAGCTTCTCTTGATTCACCACGAACTGAATCTTCAGTTTGTGAATTATCACCGTTATCAGCATATTGTAATGCAAAACTGATATCATCAGCTAAACCAAATAGATTGTTGTTACGATAAGTTGCAACCGCTTTAGTACGAGCTGAAAGCACGTTCCAATCATTATTCGCTGCATCACCGCCAAATTGTGGTAATACGTCAGTATAAGCAGTGATTGCTTTTAAAACACCATCGTTACGACCATAATCGAATGAACCTAAGTCACCAAAGTTTAAACCAGCAAACGCATAACGAACTTCGTTTGAAGAATTTTTACCTGCTGCCGCTTCATATTCCCAACGACCGTATCCAGTCACGCTATCAGTGATTTGCGTTTGACCAGACATACCTAGACGAGCTGAAGTATCATCACCTTCATTTTTTTGACCACGGTCAGTGATGTTGTTAGCTGCTTTTACTCGACCATAAAAGTCAACTTTGTTGCCGTCTTTGTTCCATACTTCGATAGAAGCGTTTGCACCAGCTGCAACTAAAAGTGCAGGAATAGCGATTGCTAATAGATTACGTTTCATTTTTTACCCTCATGGTTATTTTATTGCTGACACAGTCCATAGGATTTGAGTCAATTTCTACTACGATGATTATTCATCCAAAAATAATATTTTTGTCTATTATTTTTATCCAATTTTCATAGCAGAGTGAATTATGTCTAAATTTAACTTAAAATCAAGTGAACTTTTCGTTAAACATGATGTCTAATGTCAAAAAGGGGTCTGTTTGACTAATTTTTATACTTTTTTGAATCTGTATTGTGCTTTTTTCATCTAAACCGACTTAAAATCGGTTTAGTGTATGAAATATAATCAGTTTAGAAGTTTGCGTTACGCGGGGTTCTTGGGAATGGAATAACATCTCGGACATTTTGTACACCAGTAACATAGACAATTAAGCGTTCAAATCCAAGACCAAAACCAGAGTGAGGGACTGTGCCATAACGACGTAAATCACGATACCACCAGTAATCTTCTTTTTTAAGACCCATTTCGTCCATACGTTTATCTAACATATCTAAACGTTCTTCACGTTGTGATCCACCAATGATTTCACCAATGCCTGGTGCTAACACATCCATTGCAGCCACAGTTTTACCATCGTCATTCATGCGCATATAAAATGCTTTAATATCTTTAGGGTAATTTTTAACAACAACTGGCGCTTTAAAATATTGCTCAGCTAAATAACGTTCATGTTCTGAGGCTAAATCAATACCCCAACTCACTGGATTTTCAAATTGAGCATCACAATTTTGTAAAATGGTGATGGCATCGGTGTAATCAACTTGTGCAAAATCAGCCTTAATAAAGTTTTCTAGACGATTAATCGCATCTTTATCAATATGTTGAGAGAAAAATTGCATATCGTCAGCTCGTTTTTCGAGTACTTTCTTAAATACATATTTCAACATGTCTTCAGCGAGTTTAGCGTTATCATCAAGATCAGCAAACGCAACTTCTGGCTCCATCATCCAAAACTCAGCTAAATGGCGTGTAGTATTTGAGTTCTCAGCTCTAAAAGTTGGACCAAAAGTATAAACTTTTGAAAGCGCACATGCATAAGTTTCAGCATTTAATTGACCAGATACCGTTAAAAATGCTTCTTTACCAAAAAAGTCTTTATCGTAATCAATTTTACCGTTATCGTTTTTCGGAAGATTTAACATATCAAGCGTTGAAACACGAAACATCTCGCCAGCACCTTCGGTATCCGAAGCGGTAATAATTGGCGTAGAAAGCCAAAAAAAGCCACGTTCGTCAAAAAACTGATGAATAGCCTGAGCAAGAGTGTGACGAACACGCGTAATTGCACCGACAATATTAGTTCTTGCTCGTAAATGGGCAACTTCACGTAAATATTCAATTGAGTGACGTTTAGCCGCCATTGGATACGTTTCAGGATCGTCAACAAAACCATATACATCAACCTGCGTTGCTTGTAATTCGTATTTTTGTCCCTGCCCTGGTGATTCCACAACTTTACCAGTGACTTTAACCGAGCAACCCGCGGTTAAACGCAAAATATCTTGTTCATAATTAGGTAAGTTATTTTCGATAACAGCTTGAATAGGCGAAAAGCAAGAGCCATCATAAACTGCTAAAAATGAAATACCTGCCTTAGAATCACGGCGAGTTCTTACCCAGCCTTGAACGGAAACGGTGCTACCAACAGCGATTTTGCCTTGTAACACATTAACAATAGGTGCAACTGAATTCATTTTATTATCCATCTCTACATTAATTTGTTTAATTAAATTTTAAGTTATACTAATATATTTTAACGATTTCCCATAATAGAATGGAATCAATACCCCAATTAAAAAAGTTTTATTTTGGATTTATATTTATAAGATTAATAATAAGTTATTATTAATATTTAACGTTGAAAGTTCGTTTTAACTCATCAATAAAATTTAAATCTTGAGATATTGTTTTACCTGGACTGTCAGATAATTTAGCTACAGATTGATTATTGCATTGCGTTAATTTAATTACAATATTCAATGCTTTGGTATTCACTTCAGTTGAAGGAATATCACACGCCAAAAAACCACCTATACCAAATGACAGTTTTACTCGATGATTAAAATGGTTATAAATTTTAATAGCTTTATCAAAATTTAAACTATCAGAAAAAACAAGTAATTTAGTCTTAGGATCTATCCCTAATTTTTGATAATGTTTAATCGCCTTTTCACCCCATTCAATAGAGTCCCCCGAATCATGACGAAGACCTTGATAACAAGAAGCAAAGTGATGATCGAAATCACGCAAAAAAGCATCCATGGTAATACAATCAGTTAAAGCAATATCTAAATCATGAGGATACTCGTCTAACCAAACTCGAAGCGCATCTTTTTGGCAATCTTTCAAAATTGGACTTAATCGTTGATGCGCTTGAAACCATTCATGAGCTTGTGTTCCAACAGGCGTTAACCCCAAACGATAAGCAAGTAAATAGTTGCTGGTGCTATGAAAATTTTCAAAATTATCTTTCAAATAGCTAACAACGGCTTCTTGCACCGCAAACGAATAACGCCGACGCGTACCAAAATCCATTAAATTAAAATCAGACTTATCCATATTAGCCGTTTTTTCATTAAATTGAGCTAATTTATCTTTCAGCCTGGCAATGGCCTCCGGTACGCCAATTTGTGGAGAACGAGCCTTATGTACAATTTCACTAATTACCGCAAGTAAGGGGACTTCCCATAAAATAACATCTAACCATTTACCTTCAATCGAAATTTCAAGCATGCCATCTTCGTTTTTAATGGTGAGTAAATCACTATTAAAGTGCCAATTTTTAAGCCAATTTAAATAGTCAGATTTAAAAAAAGGAATGTCAGATAAATAATTAAATTCATCATCCGTAAGTGATAATGATTCCATTAATTTTACTTGATACATTATTTCATCAGCATAGTGCCCTAATAAGTCATCACTACGACATCGGAACTGCGCAACGACGGTTGCATCAGGGTAATGATGAAAAACGGCTTGTTGCATATGCAACTTATATGCATCAGTATCTAAAATTGATGTAATTATTGCTGGTAACATATGTATCTATTATTACTACTATAAAGAAAATTCCTCAGATTATAGCAGAATAATAGTGAAGAGATAGATTAATTATGTAATAAGATTGTTTTTAATCAGCTATAATACTCACTAAATAGAAGATAGATTAAATACCAACCAAAAAGGTCATGACAAAATGAATACCAAAACAGCGGAATTACAACCCATTGCCAAATATCGTCTTGATTATAAAGCACCAGATTTTACTATTACTGACATCGATCTTGATTTTGATTTAGCAGCTGACATCACGACAGTCATAGCTCGCAGTCGTGTTGTGAAAAAAAACAAGCAAGCAAAAGATCTCATTTTAGATGGCGAAGACCTTAAGCTCATTTCGATCAATATTAACGAACAACCATGGCAAGACTATCAAATTACTAAAACAGGGTTAATCATTCAAAACGTTCCAAGTGAATTTATACTCACCATAGTTAACGACATTAAACCAATTGATAATACGGGATTAGAAGGACTATATGTTTCGGGTGAAGCGCTATGTACTCAATGTGAAGCTGAGGGATTTAGACATATTACCTATTATCTTGATCGACCTGATGTCCTTGCTCGATTTTCAACTCGAATTACCGCCAATAAACAAAACTACCCTTACCTACTTTCTAATGGTAACCGTATTGCACAAGGTGAACTTGCTGATGGACGTCACTGGGTTCAATGGCAAGACCCTTTTCCTAAACCAGCCTACCTATTTGCTTTAGTTGCAGGTGATTTCGACATCTTAAGAGATCAATTTACCACTCAATCTAATCGTAAAGTTGATTTAGAAATTTATGTCGATAAAGGTAATTTAGACCGTTCACATTGGGCTATGGCCAGCTTAAAAAATTCTATGCGCTGGGATGAAACACGTTTTGGATTAGAATACGATTTGGATATTTTTATGATTGTCGCCGTTGATTTTTTCAATATGGGAGCAATGGAAAATAAAGGTCTGAATATCTTTAATTCCAAATATATATTAGCCAAACCAGAAACTGCAACCGATACGGACTATTTAGGAATAGAAGGTGTCGTTGGTCACGAATATTTTCATAATTGGACCGGTAATCGCGTCACTTGTCGAGATTGGTTCCAACTTAGCTTAAAGGAAGGATTAACGGTATTTCGCGATCAAGAATTTAGTGCTGATATGGGTTCAAGAGCCGTTAAGCGGATTGATGATGTAAAATTAATGCGCACAGTACAGTTTGCTGAAGATGCAAGTCCGATGTCACACCCTATTCGACCTGACCAAGTCATTGAGATGAATAATTTTTACACAGTAACCGTATATGAAAAAGGTGCTGAAGTTATCCGTATGATGCATACCTTATTAGGAGAAGACAAATTTCAAGCTGGTATGAAGCTCTATTTTGAGCGTCATGACGGTAGTGCAGCAACATGTGATGATTTTGTAGCTGCTATGCAAGATGCATCGGGAATCGACTTAACTCAATTTAAATTATGGTATAGCCAATCAGGAACACCTGAATTAATGGTTACTGACAGTTATGACCCCAAAAATCAGCAGTATACTTTAACTGTTGAACAACATACCCCTGCAACTCAAGATCAAGCAGAAAAACAAGCGCTGCATATTCCACTAGATATTGAATTATATCAACATAATGGCCAAGTGATGACACTACAATATCAAGGAAAACCCATTCACCATGTGTTAAATCTGACGCAGCCTAAACAGCAATTTATTTTTGACCATATTAATGAAAAACCAATTATTTCACTACTACGAGATTTTTCAGCGCCAGTTAAATTGACTTATGATTATCTAGACGATGATCTGATTTTCTTGATGCAACATGCTACTAATGCTTTTAGCCGTTATGATGCATCCCAAATGTTATTGGCAAAATATGTTCGTTTAAATGTCGTAAATTACCAAGAAAATCGTGAATTAACATTACCAGAATCCGTATTAGATGCCTTTAGGGCAGTATTATTATCAGAAACAACTGATCCAGCTCTAATTGCACAAATTTTAACTTTACCGTCTGAAAACGAATTAGCCAATTTATTTAAGGTCATCGATCCAGCCGCCATTTATCAAGTTCGTCAATTTTTATTAAGCCGTTTTGCCAACGAACTGAACGACGAACTCAATGCGGTTTATTTTAATAATAAAGCTGTTGACTATCATATTGAACATATAGATATTGCTAAGCGATCACTTAAAAACTGCTGTTTAACTTTATTAGCCTATGCTGATAATAAATCCCATGCAAACACATTAGTAAGTCAGCAATACTATCAAGCAAATAACATGACTGACTGCTTAGCGGCTTTAACTGTAGCAGTTAAAACGCAACTCGATTGCTCCAATGAATTGTTAACTGATTTTGATGAAAAATGGCATCAAGATGGTTTGGTAATGGACAAATGGTTATCCCTCAATGCAACAAGTCCTGATACCGAGGTGCTATCAACTGTGAAGAAATTATTAACTCACCGTTCATTTTCAATGAGTAACCCAAATCGGATCCGTGCATTAATTGGTGCTTTTGTGAATAATAACCTTGTTGCTTTTCATGCACAAGACGGCAGTGGGTATCATTTCTTAGTTGAGATTTTAACTGAGTTAAACCAAAAAAACCCACAAGTTGCTGCTAGATTAATTGATCCACTGATTCGATTAAAACGTTATGACGAAAAACGACAACAACAGATGCGAACAGCGCTTGAAACATTACTAAAACTTGATAATCTTTCTAAAGATTTATATGAAAAAATCAGTAAAGCCTTAACGGCATAATCAAGAAAAATATCATCCTACATAATCATTGTAGGATAATATAACGGTGTTAGTTGATATTTTTTACTAAAACGTATAGGTAACCTCAAACTTTTTGACAAACATGATAATGAGTTTTTAAATGACAACGACCATAAAATCAATTACACCTGTGGAACTAGCACAGAAAATAGAGGCATCTGAAGAATTATTCTTACTTGATGTTCGTGAACCTAATGAAGTCGACATTTGCAGCATTAATGGGTCAACACACATTCCAATGAATCTTATTCCATTATATTTAGATAAAATTCCAGATGGTATCGATATCGTTATTTATTGCCACCGTGGTGTAAGAAGTTTAAATGTTGCGAATTATTTAGTCGAAAATGGCTTTGATGCCCAAAACCTATATAATCTCACAGGTGGAATTGATGCTTGGGCATCAGTTATAGATAATCAGATGATAAGATATTAAAAAGCCCGTGACTAAACGGGCTTTAGGCGACTAGTTTCCTCTATACTACTATGCATTAATTTGTATTTTGATTTATTCCTTAGGCATTACCCAATAACCATTTTGATTATGTGCTTTCATATAATCTTTGAATTGTTGGGATTGATAAATACGCTTAATATCTTGAGCCCACTGACTATTTTCATTGCCACCGTTTACAACAACCATAATTTCTAAGTCAGGAATAATGGTTTCTAAAAGTAACGCTTTACTTGAGTCAATGTTAGCTGAATAAACGATACTTCCTGGTATTACCGCAAAATCAACCTCATTCATTACACGGGGTATGTTCGCTGAATCCATTTCAATAATCTCAATCCCGGCAATATTTTGAGCGATATCATTTTTGCTAACGATGATCGGATCTGTATTGTCTTTCAACTTAATCCAACCTGCTTTTTCTAATAAGTTATAAGAACGGGCAGCATTTGATGCATCTTGTGGGATCGCAACTTTAGCGCCCGCAAACACTTGATCTAATGAGGTATATTTATTCGAAAATATGGCAGCTGGTACAGATGGAACATGAACCACAGGCTTTAAATTTGCTTTGCGTTGACTATTAAAAACATCCATATAAGCAGTATGCTGAGCGACGGTTAAATCAATACTTCCTTCGCTTAAAGCTACATCCGATTCAAGCAAATGTGGGAAATTGATCAATTTAACCTTATAACCTTCTGATTCCAATATTGGCTTAACGGCATCTTTAAACAGATCATTATAGGGACCGGGCGATACCCCCATACTGATCTCTTTTTTCGTTTGATTATCGGTTTGCTTGGATGAGTCATTACAAGCATTTATAAAAAATGCTGAACATATGATGAAAACAAGTGATAGGTATTTAAACAATTTTTGTTTGATTAAACATTTTTTCATGTGAGTTACCCTTGATAAGCTATAAACACTTGATACACTCTATCATATAAAAAATAGTTCATTTATTCCAAGTAATTCTATCTTATAACTTTTTGGAATAAGATATAAAAAACGATTATTAGAGAGATAAATAAGCCTATGTTACCGTTAATGCCATCAATCATCATTAATCGTTGGATAAATTATGAGTCAAACTATCGCAAATACTATTCATCAGCTCTTTGTCGAATTACACCAAAATCCTGAACTTTCTAATCAGGAATTTGAAACCACAAAACGATTAAAATCTTATTTACAAAAAGCCAATATCCGCATTTTAGAATTAGGAGCTAAAACGGGAGTGATAGCAGAAATTGGCTCAGGTTCACCAGTGCTAGCATTACGTGCTGATATTGATGCATTGCCTATCAAAGAACAAACTACTTGTGACTACCGCTCAAGAAATCCAGATGTGATGCATGCCTGTGGTCACGATGTACATGCCTCTATTTTAATGGGAGCAGCTTATTTACTAAAAGCACATGAAAACGATTTAAAAGGAACAATTCGTCTACTGTTTCAGCCTGCTGAAGAAAACTTTAGTGGCGCGTTACATTTTATTGAAATCGGCGCATTAAGTGGTGTTGATGCAATAGTAGGGCAACATAATAATCCCAATTTATCCATAAATCAGATGGCATCCTGTGCCGGACCGTTTTCTGCTAACGTCGACCGTATTGAAATTACTGTTAAAGGTGTGGGCGCACATGCAGCAAGACCAGAAACCGGTGTTGATCCTATTGTTGTTGGTGCTCAAATAGTGAATGCCATTCAAACCATATCGAGTCGCAGTATCAGCGGATTAGATGCAGTTATTGTAAGTATAACCAAATTTCAGGGTGGAAATACCTGGAATGTAATTCCCGAAACAGTAGAAATGGAAGGAACGGTTAGAACGCTCACCCCTAAAATTAGAGCTAGAGTTAAACAGCAGTTAACAATTATTACTGAAAATATTGCTTCTGCCCTAGGCGCACAAGCTGAGCTGCGCTGGTTTGATGGCCCACCTTCAATTATCAATGATGCCAAATGGGTGGAATTTGCCAAACAAGTGGCTCAGCAGCAAAATTATGAAATTGTTGATTTTAAACCTCAATTAGGTGGCGAAGATTTTGCTCATTACTTACATCATGTTCCAGGCGCTTTTATTAACCTTGGTTCACAAAGTTCTTATGCTGTGCATCATCCTAAATTTCAAATTAATCGAGATATGATAATGCCTGCGGTTAAATATTTATCTGAACTTGCCCAACAAGCACTCATCCAATTAGCACAAAATAAAAAGCCGGCGGTAAACCATGATTAAATTTGAATGTGTATCAAAACAATACGAGCGTAATGGCATTACTACCCAAGCATTAAATAATATCAACCTAACCATAGCAAAGGGTGATATTTATGGCATTATTGGTTATAGCGGGGCAGGAAAAAGTACACTTGTTCGTTTAATTAACTTTCTTGAAAGGCCCACTCAAGGCAATGTCTTTATTCAAAATCAATCACTCAACCAATTATCTAGTAAAGATTTACGCCTAGTTCGTCGAAAAATCGGTATGATCTTTCAACATTTTAATTTACTCGAGTCGAAAACTGTATTTGAAAATGTCGCCATTCCGTTAGTTCTAATCAAAAAAGATAAACAAACGATTAAACGAAAAGTGAGGGAACTTTTAGAATTTGTGGGATTAAGTGATAAAGCTAATAGTCATCCTAAAGAGCTATCAGGTGGACAAAAACAACGCATAGGTATAGCGCGAGCTTTAGCTAACGATCCTGATATACTGTTGTGCGACGAAGCCACATCTGCGCTTGATCCACAAACCACCCAAGCCATTTTAGATTTAATAAGAAAAATCAATGAAAAATATAAAATAACCGTCGTATTAATCACTCATGAGATGAGTGTGATTGAACGAATTTGTCACAAAGTTGCCGTAATGGAAAAAGGCAGAATTATTGAGCATGGTAATGTGCTTGATGTATTTGGCTATCCGAAACACCATACCACCCAAAATTTTGTCAGCTCTGTGATAAACGATCAAATCCCAAGTGGGGTAATTGAAAATCTATTAAAGATTGAGGAAAACAAAAATAATATCAAATTATTCAAATTGGAGTTTTTAGGACGTTCAGCCTCTGAACCCGTCATTAATTCACTCATATTACAACAAAAAGTCATCGTGAATATTTTATTTGCCCATATGTCAGAAATCGAAAAAACGGTTTTAGGCAGTATGTTTGTTCAATTAAAAGGAGATGATAACCACATTAAAGAAGCGGTACACTATCTACGTGAACGTGATGTTCAAGTGACCGAAATAAAACAATGGGAGATCAACTAAATGCAAATATTAAATAATATATTGAGTTATTTAAGCACGACTTTTGCCACAACGGTCACTTCTGATCAGTTTGTACAAGCCTCTTACGAAACATTGATTATGGTCGTGTGTTCTTTAATATTGGGCTCATTAATTGGCATTCCGCTAGGTATCTGTTTAGTCACAACTCGTCCTTCAGGTCTGCTTGAAAACAGACGGGTATACCGGGTTATCAACCCAATGATAAATTTAGTCCGTTCCTTGCCATTTATCATTTTGCTTGTGGCAATTTTGCCTTTAACAAAGTTTATTGTCGGTAGCTCAATTGGCACCACAGCTGCAATTGTCCCACTGACTTTTTATGTCGCCCCTTACATAGCTCGATTAGTGGAAAATTCGTTATTAGATGTAAAAAGCGGTATTATTGAAGCAGCCCAAGCCATGGGCGCAACACCTATCCAAATAATTTGGCACTTTATGTTACCTGAAGCTTTTAGCTCATTACTTTTAACGCTTACAACCGCCACAATTGGATTAATTGGAGCTACCGCTATGGCAGGTGCTATTGGTGCTGGGGGTATCGGCGATTTAGCGGTTTCATATGGTTATCAACGTTTTGACACCACAGTGACTTATATTTGCGTCTTTATTTTGGTTATTGTCATTCAATTTGTCCAAAGTACGGGTAACTACTTAGCCCGTAAGGCACGCCATGAATAGCTCAATTACGCGTTGATATATAGAGTAAATTACGCTTGTTGATTGCATTAATTCCATTACATGAGTTCAAATTCTATTTTATTGCATATTAATAAAAAATAATGAGTGTAAAAAAGTTTCAGATTAACTATACGTTTGAGTATAAAATATCTGAATAATCAAGTTATAATATCGCTAAAACAGTAAAAACAGACTCACTGATAATGTGTTTAATAGATTTCATTATTTATAAATATCAAGTAAAATAGGCGAAATTTTAATTCTGGTAGTGTAGGAAATCATTGTGACTGATGCATTACAGCAAAATTTGGTTGAAATACACGATATGTCTTTTTATCGTGGAACGCGACCTATTTATAAAAATATGAGTTTGACCGTTCCAAAAGGTAAAATAACCGCTATTATGGGACCTTCTGGAATTGGTAAAACTACACTATTAAGACTGATTGGTGGACAATTAAAACCACAAACAGGACAGATTTTATTTGATGGTGAAGACATACCCACCATGTCCCGCGCAAGGCTATATGAAGTACGCAAACGCATGAGCATGCTATTTCAATCAGGCGCATTATTTACTGACCTATCAGTATTTGATAATGTTGCTTATCCACTGCGTGAACATCTTAGATTACCTGAGCCTGTATTACATAATTTGGTATTAATGAAGTTACAATCCGTAGGACTTCGTGGTGCGGCAAACATGATGCCATCAGAATTATCTGGAGGGATGGCTAGGCGAGCTGCATTAGCTAGAGCGATTGCACTTGATCCAGATTTAATCATGTTTGATGAACCTTTTGCTGGGCAAGATCCCATTTCAATGGGTGTAATAGTTAAGCTTATTTCTGAAATTAACCAATCCTTAGGCTTAACATGCATTGTGGTCAGTCATGATGTAAATGAAGTATTGAGTATAGCCGATTACGCCTACATTGTAGCAGAACAGCATATTATCGCTGGAGGTACCTCAGAGCAACTACGTGACAATAACGATTTACGAGTCAAACAATTCTTGGAAGGACTTGCTGATGGACCTGTGCCTTTTCATTATCCTGCTAATGATTACAAATCGGACCTATGTAGAGGGATAAAATAATGTTGAATTTACTCGAGAAAATTGGGCAATGGTTGATTAATGTGATCGCCCTAATTGGCCGATCAGGAATGATGCTATTTGGTGCATTGATTGGTCAGCCTCAATTTAAAAAACAATTCCCATTACTGATCAAACAATTCTATTTTGTTGGTGTTCAATCACTATCCATTATTATCGTGTCAGGTCTGTTTATCGGCATGGTACTAGCGTTACAAGGTTACTTTATTTTAACAACATTTGGTACTGAAGCCAGTTTAGGGATGTTGGTTGCATTGGCATTATTACGAGAGCTAGGACCTGTTGTTGCGGGACTGCTTTTTGCCGGTCGTGCAGGTTCTGCTTTAACAGCTGAAATTGGTCTTATGAAAGCAACCGAGCAATTATCGAGTATGGAAATGATGGCAATCGATCCGTTACGCCGAATTATCGCTCCACGGTTCTGGGCAGGATTTTTCAGCATGCCTTTTTTAACAGCGATTTTTGTTGCGGTCGGCATCATAGGTGGCGTATTAGTTGGTGTTGATTGGAAAGGGATTGACGCAGGATTCTTTTGGTCATCCATACAAAGTAATGTCGATTGGTGGCATGATTTAGGTAACTGTTTTATTAAAAGTTTCGCATTTGCTATTGCGAGCACTTGGATTGCACTTTTTAATGGATACGATTGTGTACCAACATCGGAAGGAATTAGTCGGGCAACAACTAATACAGTTGTTTATTCATCATTGGTTATTTTGGGGTTAGATTTTATTTTAACCGCATTAATGTTTAGTAATTGAGGTCATTTAACATGAGTCGTAAAGTAGAAATTACAGTGGGATTATTTATGGTGCTGGTTATTGTCTCAGTACTATTCTTATGCTTTAGAGTAACTGACCCAACATCGTTTATCAGTCATAATTCGTATAGAGTTTATGCGCAATTTGATAATATTGGTGGTTTAAAAGTACGCTCACCAATTAAAATTGGTGGTGTTGTTATTGGCCGTGTCAGTAATATAAGTTTAAAAGCTACGAACAATGAAGACTATAAACCTTGGGTAACCATGGATTTAGACACCCAATATAATAAAATTCCAAAATTAAGTGCACTTTCAATTAAAACATCAGGTCTATTAGGTGAACAATTTATCGATATTAACTTTGGATTAGATCAAAGCATAGAATACGATGTTGATGCTTTAGATGCACCGACATCTTTACCAAGTAAGGACAGTCATAATAAAGAAGATATCAATCCTTATCTTGAAGATGGCTCTATTATCTATAACACAAAGCCAGCAGTAGTCATTGAAGATTTAATTGGACAATTTTTATATAGTGCCGGTGGATCATCAGATAAAGATAAAAAACAAGATACTAATGACAATAAGGAGTAACTATGTTAACCAAATTTAAACAAACCTTTTTTTTAGTACTGACTTTAATGATAAGCGCTACGGCATTTGCAAACGATCCATATCAAGATATGCAAGTTGCAGCAGACAAAATTTTTAGTACGATGAAAGCGGAATCATCAACAATTAAATCTGATCCGAACAAACTTAAAGATATGGTCAGAAGGGATTTACTTCCTTACGTACAAGTTAAATATGCAGGGGCATTAATCTTAGGTAGTGCTTATAAATCTGCGACTGAAGCACAACGTACAGCTTACTTCAACGCGTTTGAAAACTATTTAATACAAGCATTTGCTCAAGCGCTATCAATGTACAATGGTCAGAGTTATCAAGTTGAAAAATCAAAAAATTTAGATGGCAAATCACTTGTTTCAATCCGGATATTATTAAATCAACCAGATAAAAATCAACAACCTATCCGTATTGATTTCCAATGGCGAAAAAATACTGTTACTGGTGAATGGAAAGCTTATGACCTAACCGCTGAAGGGGTAAGCATGGTTACCACTAAACAAAACGAATGGGCAACTATTTTGCGCCAAAAAGGGATTGAAGCATTAACCAAACAACTCAATGATCTATCAAATCGCAATATTGATCTTAACGCTAAATAAAAAGGCTATTTTATAATGTCGCGAATCAAAACAGATAAACAACAAGATGTATTGTATTTACAGGGTGAACTCGATGTTCACGCTTTAAATGATTTATGGTCAGCGCAAAGCTCTATATTAAATGGTGTTAAATACATTGATTTAGGAGAGCTGAGCCGAGTTGATTCTTCAGGACTCGCGACTTTAGTCTATTTTTGTATTAAATATTGTGTAAAACTCAAAAGTATAAATCCACAATTACAAACATTAATCACTTTATATGATTTACAACATGTCATTGATGATTGATTTATTAGATTTTATACTGAAACACCCCCATAACCTGAAACTTTTTTACAAAAATAAACTCTATAGTTTAGAGTAATGATGAGAATAAATAATGGATAAACAAGAAATTATAAATAAATTAAAAGGTTCACTTGAACTTGACGATATTCATGTTATGACTGACGACGGAAGTCACTTTCAAGTTATTGCAGTTGGAAAATTATTTGCTGATCTTAGCCGAGTAAAAAAACAGCAAGCCATTTACGCTCCTTTAGCAGAATTTATTAATGATAATCGTATCCATGCGCTATCCATAAAAACGTATACACCTATTGAATGGCAACGTGAGCGCAAACTAATGGGATTATAAGGATCATTCTTATTAAACCTTGAATAAACGTTTTTTAGCCTCAATATTATTCTCTATTAATAGAAAATATCAATGTACATAAGGTATCGTAACATGACTAACCCATTATTAACAAACGCACCGTTACCCCTATTTTCAAAGATTAGGCCAGAACATGTTTTGCCAGCCATACAAGAAACATTAAAAAATAGCCGTCATACGATTGAAACAGTATTAAAACAAAACAACCACTATACTTGGGAAAATTTAATCCAACCAATTGATGAAATGGACGAAAAATTCAGTCGTGCTTGGTCGCCTGTTAGTCATTTAAACTCGGTCAAAAATAGCCCTGAATTACGCGAAGCTTATGAAGCGTGTTTACCACTACTCTCTCAATACAGCACTTGGGTTGGTCAACATAAACCTTTATATGAGGCCTATAAACAACTTAAAGAAAGTGAACAATATGCCAAACTGACAAAAGCTCAGAAAAAAGTTATTAATAATGCCCTACGTGATTTTGAATTATCAGGCATTGGCTTACCCGATGAAAAACAGAAACGTTATGGTGAAATTGTTGCAAAACTATCCGAATTATCATCAACCTATAGCAATAATGTATTAGATGCAACTATGGGTTGGTCTAAATTAATCACGGATGTTAAAGCCTTGTCGGGGCTACCCGAAAGTGCCCTTGTAGCTGCCCAAGAGCAGGCTAAAGCTAAAGGTGAAGAAGGCTGGTTACTTACCTTAGACATTCCAAGCTATCTGCCCGTAATGACCTATTGCGATAACCGTGAACTACGCTTTGAACTCTATCAAGCTTATAATACCCGTGCATCAGACCAAGGTCCAAATGCTGGTAAGTGGGATAATACCCAAATCATCAAACAAATTTTAACGTTACGCGATGAGCTTGCACAATTATTAGGATTTAAGACCTATGCTGACCAATCACTTGCGACAAAAATGGCAAAATCCACCACGCAAGTAATCGAATTTCTGACTGATCTAGCCTCTAAAGCCAAACCACAAGGCGAAAAAGAACTTGCCGAACTTAAACGTTATGCTTATGAGTTTTTCGGTGCCAGTGATATACAACCATGGGATATAGCCTATTACAGCGAAAAACAAAAACAGCATCTTTACACCATCAATGATGAAGAGTTACGCCCGTACTTTCCAGAGCAACGCGTGATTAGTGGTCTATTTGAAGTTGTACATCGGCTCTTTGGTATTACTGCGAAAGAACGCCAAGATGTTGAGGTTTGGGATCCAGAAGTTAAATTCTATGATCTTTATACTGCTGATGGAGAACTTAAAGGTAGCTTCTATCTTGATTTATATGCACGCGAACATAAACGTGGTGGCGCCTGGATGGATGATTGCATCGGTCGAATGCATTTTGCTGACGGTCATATACAAAAACCTGTTGCTTATTTAACGTGTAATTTTAACCGACCGATTGGTAATAAACCTGCGTTATTCACTCATAACGAAGTCACTACCTTATTTCATGAATTTGGGCATGGCTTACACCACATGTTGACCGAAGTTGAAGTACCAGGCGTTGCCGGTATTAATGGTGTACCTTGGGATGCGGTGGAATTACCAAGTCAATTTTTAGAAAACTGGTGCTGGGAGCCCGATGCACTTTCGTTTATCTCAGGACATTATCAAACTGGTGAACCATTACCAAAAGAGATGTTAGATAAAATGTTGGATGCTAAAAACTATCAAGCGGCATTATTTATTTTACGCCAGTTAGAGTTTGGCTTATTTGACTTTATTTTACACAGTCAAAAAGATCCGGATATTTTAGAAACACTAAAAAAAGTCCGACAACAAGTAGCTGTAGTGCCCACTGTTGAATGGGGTCGGTTTCCACATGCTTTCAGTCATATCTTTGCTGGTGGTTACGCCGCTGGTTACTATAGCTATTTATGGGCAGAAGTATTGTCAGCTGATGCATTTTCACGATTTGAAGAAGAAGGTATCTTCAATACTAACACCGGCAATGCTTTTCTTGACAAGATCTTGTCACAAGGTGGCAGCGATGAACCAATGACATTATTCAAAAATTTCCGGGGTCGCGAACCACAACTTGAGGCATTGCTTCGTCACTATGGAATTAAGTAATCCTGACACTGCTCAGCTCAAACGAATCGCTGAGCAGTGGTTATCCACACATACCGATCTGCCGTTCACTCTTGTAAATCAAAACAACCAACTCGAATTACAAAAAAACGACGAACCCAAATTAGGCTCAATATGCGTCAATTTTGTATCCGGTGCTATGGCTCATCGTCGTCAATTTGGTGGAGGACGAGGTGAAGCTATCGCTAAGGCTGTTGGCGTTAAAGGGGAGCATTTACCAATGGTTATCGATGCCACCGCTGGACTGGGCCGCGACGCATTTGTACTTGCCGCCATTGGTTGTCATGTCACTATGTTTGAACGACATCCTGTTGTTGCGGCACTATTACAAGACGGTCTACAGCGTGCTTATTTAGATGAAAATATTGGTTCTTGGTTACAGCAACATCTACATTTGATTTATCACTCAAGTATTGATGGATTAGGCACTCACACTCAAAAACCCGATGTGGTCTATCTTGATCCTATGTTCCCTCATCGAACCAAAAGTGCACTCGTCAAAAAAGAGATGCGCATTTTTCAGCAATTAGTGGGCAGCGATGAAGATGCAGACGGTTTACTTGAGCCAGCAAGGCTGTTAGCCAACAAACGTGTAGTGGTTAAACGCCCTAGCTATGCACCCTTTTTAGCTAACCAAAAACCAACAGCAGAAATTAAAACGAAGAATCATCGTTTTGATATTTATACCCCTTTAAAGTAATACAGGAAAATTCATAATTTATGCGATTAGATAAGTTTCTTGCTCATCATCTCGGTATCAGCCGAACGATTGTTAATAAAGAATTAAAAGCAAAAAAAGTCACTGTTGACGGTGCAATTATTAAATCAGGTGCTCATCAATTATCACCTAAACAAACTGTTGAATATGATGGCTTTAAGATTACACCCATTACCGAAAACCGCTATTTTATGTTAAATAAACCTAAAGGTTATGTTTGCTCAACCGATGATCCTGATCACCCAACGATTCTTTATTTTATTGATGAACCTATGCCAGAAAAACTTCATGCTGCTGGTAGATTGGATCTTGATACAACAGGATTGGTACTATTAACTGATGATGGTCAGTGGTCACATCGCATTACTTCGCCTAAGCATCATTGTGAAAAAATCTATCTGGTGACTGTTGAGCGCCCATTAAGTGCAGATCTCATCAAAGTTTTCAACAATGGTATTCAATTAAAAAGTGAGAAATCACTAACGAAACCAGCCAAATTAAATATTCTTGACGATTTCCATGCGGAGCTTACCATTAGCGAAGGACGATATCATCAAGTTAAACGTATGTTTGCAGCTGTAGACAATCATGTGGTTGAATTACACCGTAAACAAATAGGCAATATTAAGATTGATATTCCCGAGGGCGAATATCGCCCCCTCACTCAAGATGAAATTAATTCGTTTAACTAAAATTAAGATATTTAATCAAGTTAAATAATTTTTAGTAGGTTAAATCAATATTGAATATTTCAACATCTTTTACTAAATTGCAGGTATGGTTATCGTTTTTTAGACAACATATTCATCACTGTACAGGTTAGAACAGAAACAGGACTCAATCAGTGCAAGATCAACATTTACAGTTAGGAATCAACATTTCCAAAAAAAAACTGATTTTAATTCTTGGATTATTATCTATGTTAATGCCATTATCCATAGATATGTATCTACCAAGCATGCCAACCATTGCTCAAGATTTTAACGTAGCGGATGCGACAGTACAACTTACCATTAGTTGTTATTTATTAGGATTTTCTTTTGGACAACTCTTATTTGGTCCTATTACTGATAGCTACGGACGACGCTATGTTTTAATTGTGGGTCTGGTTATTTTCATAGTTGCAGCATTAAGTTGTGGTATTGCCGAAAATATCAATCGATTAATTACCTCTCGCTTTTTTCATGGCGTTGCTGCCGCCGCAACAACCATAGTAATTAATGCGTTAATGAAAGATATTTATCGTGATCGCGATGACTTTTCTAAAATGATGTCGTTTGTAATGCTAATATCCAATGTCGCCCCTCTGCTTGCACCGATCATTGGTGGATTTATTCTCTATTGGTTTAATTGGCAAGCTAATTTTTACACTATTAGTTTAACTGCACTGTTAGGACTGGCTTTAGTTATCTTTTTTATTCCAGAAACATTATCAAAAACAAAACGCGCTAAATTCAGTTTCACCCGTATTTTTAGTAATTTCATTACGTTATTCCGTCATGGGCAAGTGTTGGCTTATATGATGATAGGAGCCTTTGCAGGCGCAGGTTTATTCTCATTTTTAAGTTTAGGACCCTTTGTTTATATGAACCTACATGGTGTTGCACCGACAAATTTTGGTTATTACTTTGCGCTTAATATTATTGTTATGGTATTTATGAATACACTAAACAGCCGTTTAGTTAAGCATGTGGGTTCATTTAAGATGATGCAGTTAGGTCTTTTTATCCAATTTGTAATGGCAATTGGACTGATGGTCGTGACACTATTTAATTTAGATTTCATCTATTTGATTATCTTTATTGCTGGATATATTGGCTGTATGTCAACCATAGGCGGAAATAGCATGGCAATTATTTTAGATTTTTACCCACATATCGCCGGAACAGCCTCTTCGCTTGCGGGCACAATTCGATTCGCAGTAGCGGGAGCTGTTGGTATAT
This sequence comes from Gilliamella sp. B2828, assembly GCF_026537125.1. Lineage (NCBI taxonomy): Bacteria > Pseudomonadati > Pseudomonadota > Gammaproteobacteria > Orbales > Orbaceae > Gilliamella > Gilliamella sp. B2828. The sequence goes on along the minus strand of NZ_JAFNMU010000001.1, from coordinate 164,215 downwards.
CATTATCATTACTGGTCTCAAATTTTACAACTGTAACAACAGTTTCAGACAACATTAGTGAATGGTTAATGACAGGTTCCATGATTTTATGCAATTTTCTTGCTGTCGGTCTCTTTTTAAAAATCAGAAATATCAAAATAAAATAACCATGATCTACCAATTAGGAGGAGATGAATATCCACAACTTCATGGACATTAATATATTATCAATACGCTGAATATTATTGGTTATGGAATTTGCAATCAATGAGTATTAATTAGGTTTAATACCCTCTAGCGAGAGTGATATTGCTTGATTTATCTTGGCAATATTTAACAATATTCAAAATAATTGTTCAGTGCCTATTAATATCCATATTCTTGTATTGTGATTAAAAATATTACCGTTACTCACAACGGTATTCTACGCAATGGTCATATTGAGGATAATAGTTCAATCGGTATGATAAATACCCTCTTTAACAATACAAAATTGCGAAAATTGTTTCTTTAGACTAATCATAAGTGACGCATACGTTACCTAAAAAAGGGTTGAATTATGGAAAGTCACCCGCCAAATTCGTTCACAAACACACTAATGTTAATTTCGTCGTTCATAGACAAAATACTTAAAATACGGTACAAAACGGACAAAGATTTATCAAAAACCTATCATGGATGGATTAATACTAGTAAGAATAATGATGCTTTATGGTTTATTCACTCTGTGAGAGAATGCAATTTATGATAAAATGCTAACAATGTTAACTGTTGCAATTGTTTAGGTATGTACTTGAAAAAGTCAAAAACAACAAGAAAACAGATAATCACTCAATTCATTTTACTGGCAATTATAGGATTATCTGTTGGTCTATTTTTATCCCTATTTTCTTATAATCCATCTGATCCTGGATGGTCTCGTACTGCATGGCACTATCCAATCAGCAATTATTGTGGCTTTATTGGAGCCTATGTTTCAGATATTTTATTCCAATTCTTAGGTTTTATTGCTTTCACTATCCCATTTATCTCGATATTCTTTAGTTCACAAATGGTGATCTATTATTATCGTAACGCCAATGCACCTATCAATTATTTTAGTTTATCATTTCGCATAATTGGTATTTTAGCATTTATTTTTAGTAGTACCGGTTTTTTTGCCTTAAACATTCGTGATGCGGAACAATTTAACGCTGGAGGGTATTTAGGAGCAATTGTCATTGAAAGTCTTTTACCTGTAATGAATACTCTGACTATTTCATTAGTATTACTCATTACAAGCCTTGCCTGCATCACTTTATTAACTGGGTTATCTTGGTTTTACTTAATGGAAAAATTAGGTGCTTTGGTTATGTTACTCATTACGCCATTTCCAAAGTTGATTTTATCACGTAAAACTAACCCGATAATCAATACTCACCAACAGACAGACACAGAGCCATCAATTGTTGATAAAGAGCAAGAACCAAAATTCACTATGCCACTTGATTGCGATACAGTAAAAACTGAGATCGCCCCATCAACATCAATCATAGCCAGTGAAGAAAACATCAATGATGAAATCAATACAGATAAAGCAGAACAAAATATAGAATCAAACATACATAAAGATAATGAAGCATTCATCAAAACTGCGGAACAATTATTGCAAGAGCTTGAAAAAACAACGATGGATCAAAACGATTTATCGAATCAAGATACTCGTGATGAATCTAAAAAGAACATTGATTCTAATGATATTTTAGCTCGTATGGAAGTGATCTTAAAAAATATGAATGAGCGAAAAACCTCACCTGACACACAATCAGATAAATCTGAAGAGGTGAAAGCTTTGGAAGAAAACAAATATACCATTTCTGATGCACCGAGCAAACCTTTATTCACAGTAGGCTATGATTCCCATAAAACAGAACTGAACCAAGAGATTAAAATAAATCCATTTGAGCCTATCAGTGAAATCACACCACCAAAAACTGATTTTTCAACAATCATTGAGGTTGACAATGATCATGAAAAACCCAAAGAAGAAGTTATTGAAAGACAACAACCCTATGATGTTGATATTGAGTCTTTGAAAAAAGTGAACCCTGTTATTGATGATATCTATCTTGATGAACAAGAGATAGAAGAAATACCTCAACATTCTACTGTTGAAGTAGAGCAGGTAAAAGAAGAAAAAGAGAAAAAAAATGACAATGAGAACGAGAAAGAAGAGGAAAGTTTAATTCACCCTCTATTAAGGCGTGACAATAAGCCTTTGCCAAAACCAACAACACCTTTACCATCGTTGAATTTACTGACAGCACCACCAACAACACGAATTGAAATCGATCATTCAGCGTTAAACGCAACGGCCAATCTTCTGGAAAAAAGTTTATCTGATTATCGAGTTAAAGCAAAAGTCGTTGACTATTTACCTGGACCTGTTATTACTCGCTTTGAAATTGAACTTGCACCAGGCATTAAAGCTGCACGCATTTCAACATTAGATCGTGATTTAGCCCGTTCATTATCCATGCCATCTGTACGTGTGGTAGAAGTGATTCCCGGCAAACCGTATGTAGGAATTGAATTACCAAATAAAAATCGCCAAACCGTCTATTTTAGAGATGTACTTGATAGCCCTCAATTTAGAAATGCACAATCACCGCTCACTGTTGTACTCGGTAAAGATATAGCAGGACAATCTGTAGTTGCAGATTTAGCCAAAATGCCTCATCTTCTTGTAGCAGGGACAACGGGATCAGGTAAATCGGTTGGTGTTAATGCGATGATCTTAAGCATTTTATATAAATCGAAACCTGAAGATGTAAGATTTATAATGATCGATCCAAAAATGCTTGAGTTATCCATTTATGAAGGCATTCCACACTTATTAACCCAAGTCGTTACGGATATGAAAGATGCCGCTAATGCACTGAATTGGTGTGTTAACGAAATGGAACGCCGTTATCGTCTTATGGCAGCTTTAGGCGTACGTAATATTGCAGGTTATAACGACAAAATTAAGCAAGCCGAAAATATGGGTAGACCGATTCCAGATCCCCTTTGGAAACCAACTGACAGTATGGATCTTGAAATGCCAACGCTGGAAAAACTGCCTTACATTGTCGTTATGGTCGATGAATTTGCTGATCTTATTATGGCTGTTGGCAAAAAAGTGGAAGAGTTAATCGCCAGACTAGCACAAAAAGCAAGAGCCGCAGGCATTCATCTTGTGTTAGCCACCCAGCGCCCATCGGTAGATGTGATCACTGGTTTAATCAAAGCGAACATTCCAACTCGTATTGCTTTTACGGTATCAAGTAAAATTGATTCGCGCACCATTTTAGATCAGATGGGTGCCGAATCGTTGCTCGGTATGGGCGATATGCTGTATTTAGCACCGAATAGTTCTATTCCAATTCGTGTTCACGGGGCGTTTGTCCGTGATGAAGAAGTACACGCAGTGGTACAAGATTGGAAAGCGCGCGGTACACCAAAATACATTGAAAACGTTACCGTCGCAACCGATGATGGTGAAAACGGAGGGGCGGATCTGTTTCAGGAAGAGCTTGATCCATTATTTGACCAAGTGGTAGCCTTTGTCGTTGAAACACGAAGAGCGTCTATATCTAGTGTACAACGAAAATTCCGTATTGGTTACAATAGAGCAGCCCGAATTGTGGAACAAATGGAAGTTGAAGGTATCATTAGTGCTCCTAGCCACAATGGAAATCGTGAAGTTCTTGCTGCATCACCACACAATAATTATTGATTTTGTAAATAAAACATCCGCCAACCCTTTGCTTGAATGAGTTGGCGATCTGAAAATATGGCATCACAAAAAAATGATTTTATATCATCGCCTATAGGTAACCATTGATAATGAGTGATTATTCACAGCAAATAGCACTATTAGAACATGAATTAAACAGTGATAACAATCAATCTGTACCCGCACAATTAGCGACAAAAGCATTAATAAAAGAGATCTGTTTATCGCCTAAACCTGGATTGGTTGATATGAATAACAACGGTGCACATCGTGATATGGACTTTCACACTTTTGTTCAAAGTATCAAAGCAATCTGCCCATGGTTTGAACATTTTTATCGTTATGGTCAAACATCTGCTTTGCAGAATAACCAACAATTTTTGGCAGGAATTAGACCGATTGGTATAGAGTGTGAGCAAGCAATGTACCAAGCGACGAATCAAGTCAACACACACAAAGGCGGTATTTTTGCTTTTGGGCTATTACTAGGTGCCATTGGCAAACTAGAACAACTAGGCTTAACAATCAATAAGCAAAATATTTGTCATGAAGTTTCAACCATTTGCCAAGGAATTGTTACCAACGAACTGAGACAAAATAACCAAACCACTTCAATAGGTGAAAAACTGTTTAAACTTCACAATCTGTCTGGAGCAAGAGGGGAAGCAGAATCAGGCTATGCAACGGTTCGTAACATCTCACTTCCTATCTATAAAACGATGAAAGATAGTGGTTACGATGAAGAAACCTGTTTACTGCAAGCAATGTTACATCTGCTTGCCTATAATCAAGATACTAATTTAGTGTCTAGAGGTGGCTTAGAAGGATTAACCTTTGCTCAACAAGAGGCGAAAAAACTCATTAAACTAGGTGGAATGACTCATGCCAATGTTTTTAAACTTTTAAATCAATTAGATGAAGAATTTATAAAACGCAACTTAAGTCCCGGTGGTACTGCTGATTTAATTGCTATTACTTGGTTTTTATCACAATATTAATTGAACAATGACAGCATTTTGGGCTAAATATCTGACTCTTTCTTAGCAGTACAAAAATATATTATGGGCATTTAGAGATATTTATCAATACTTTGATTTTATTGTTCTATTTGAATAATAGAAACAATAAAACATGGTACCCAAAATCGCTACAGTCGCTAGACTGCAATAAGCCGCCGTCATTGAATATAACAGACTAACATAAACATAACCTACCATGATTGGAAAACCGTCAATCCTAAAGCAAATATTATATGTGCCAAAAAAAGTACAAGACCAAAGTAATAAACACGACTTTTTGCACTGCTTTCATGAATTATAATTTTAATGCTTACGATCCTAGAAGTTAAAAATATAACGAAATAAAATAGTTAGCTACAATTCAAATCAATCTTGTTTAACCTTTTAATCTGTGTTAGGTTGATGAAAGTTAACTCAATGGTAAAAAAGTATTATTAATAAAATTAATATGATCAACTATACATGATCATGATTGTTTCAATGTTAACAACAATTCTGGTCTGTTTGGTCTTTTTTCTACCAAAAATTAACCATTGTTAACATCAGGGAGAAAATAATGGATTATGAGAAAATTGCACAACAAATATTACTGTTGGTTGGGAATAAGCAAAATATTATCAGTGTAAGCCATTGCTTGACTCGATTACGATTCCAATTAAACGATAATAATAAAGCGAATCATGAAAAATTATTACAAACGGAAGGCGTCATTTCAGTTGTAAAAAGTAATGGGCAATATCAGGTGGTAATGGGAAATAAAGTCAGTAAAATTTATGAGGCACTTTTACCACTTATAGGTGAAGAAATCTCAATAAAACAAGAACAACCCAAAGTATCAATTGGCATTAGAATACTCAATGCTTTTGCCGCCATTTTCACCCCAATTATTCCAGCAATAGCTGCATCGGGTATGCTAAAAGGTATCTTAGCAATTGCGGTTATTATTGCTAATTACTATTCAACGGACATTAAAACTTATAATACTTATATTATTTTACATGCAGCATCTGATGCTGTATTTTACTTTATGCCAATAATTCTAGGTTATACCGCAGCTAAAGTATTTAAAGCCCATCAATTCATCTCAATGATTATTGGCGCAACGCTATGTTATCCCACGATTGTGACGTTAATGACAAGTAAAAGTGAGGTCACCTTTTTTGCGATTGAACTGACTAAAGCCAACTATACATCCAGTGTCATTCCAATTATTATTACTGTTTTTATTTTAAGTTATGTACAAAAATTTTTAGAAAATATCATTCCTGAAGTCTTAAAAATAATCATGGTACCCACATTTTCACTACTCATCATGATCCCTACTACGTTACTTGTTTTCGGTCCAATTGGAATTTATATTGGTGAATTTATAAACTGGATCTATTACTACATCATGGGTTTTAGTCCTATCTTATTAGGTGCCTTTATTGGTGGCGTATGGTGTATTTTAGTGATATTTGGCGCTCACCGTGCGATTGTGCCAATTGGTATCAATGATGTAGCACAAACAGGAAGGCAAAATCTTCTTGCATTTGCAGGTGCGGCTAATTTTGCGCAAGCAGGTGCCGCTATTGGAGTATTTTTTAAAACTAAAAATAAAAATTTGAAAACAGTGGCTGCCTCAGCAACAGTTACTGCTCTGTTTGGCATTACTGAACCCGCTATTTATGGGGCGAACTTAAGATTAAAAAGACCGATGATCTGTGCCGTGATTTGTGGTGCAATCGCAGGTGGATTGATGGGTTGGGGAGGTGCTTATGGTAATGCTTTTGCTAACCAAGGGATATTAACAATACCTGTTTATGCACAAGCAGGTACAAAAGCTTTCTTATGTTATTTAATTGGTATTGGTTTTGCTTTTTTTGGTTCATGCATTATGACGATGATTGTTGGATTTAATGATATAGCAAATGAAGAAGCATCAAAGACAATTGAAACATCATCACAAACCCAATTAACATCGGATACCGCTATTGTGTCTCCTGTTGCTGGTGATGTGATTGCTTTAAATTGTGTTAAAGATGAAGCATTTGCCTCAGGAGCAATGGGAAAAGGAATCGCAGTTTATCCTAATATTGGTGAAATCATTGCACCAGAAGACTGCACTGTTACAGCGCTCTTCCCTACTTTACATGCTATGGGTCTAAAATTGGATAATGGTATTGAACTGCTAATTCATATTGGCATAGATACGGTTAACTTACAAGGTAAATACTTCCAGTCTTATGTCCACGCTGGTCAACATATTACTAAAGGAACCAAATTAGTTTCATTTGATATTGACAAAATAAAACCGGAATTTGATTTAACCACTTCAATTATTGTGGTTAATTCCGATCAATATAAAAATATAAAAGATTGTCAACAATCTCAAGTAAGTATTACAGACAATTTATTCGTTATTCAAGTTTAGAGGTTTAGATATGAAAGCTTTTGCAAAGGATTTCTGGTGGGGAGCATCTTCGTCAGCTTTTCAAATAGAAGGAGGATGGGATGAGGATGGAAAAGGAATGACCGTTGCTGATTATAATTCATTTCAACGCTCCGCCACACAAGCAGACAGTAAAGTTGCCAGTGATTTTTATCATCATGTCGAAAGTGATATTGCTTTATTTAAAGAATTAGGATTAAAAACCTATCGCTTTTCACTATCTTGGGCAAGAATTATTCCTGATGGCGAAGGTGAAATAAATCAAGCAGGAATTGATTTTTACAATCGAGTCATTAACGAATTACTTAAAAACAATATTGTACCTTTTATAACGCTTTATCACTTTGACTTACCTTTTGCCTTAGTTGATAAATACAATGGTTGGCAAGATCGTCGTTCAGTGAATGCATTTAGACGCTATGCTCAAGTGTGTTATAAAGCATTTGGCGATCGAGTCAAACACTGGCAGATTAATAATGAACAAAATCTGATGATTCGTGTAAATGAAAGAATGAATATGTATAACGTTGCACCACAAAATATTGAAAAAGTTCGTGCACAAATGGATTATCATATGTTTGTTGCACATGCAATGGCAACCAATGATTGTCATAAATTAATTTCTGACAGTAAAGTCGGTCCTGCGGTTTCATCCACGATGACTTATCCGGCAAGTAACAAACCCATGGATGTATGGGCTGCAAAAATGAACGATAATTTCAAAACTCATTATGCGCTTGAAATGTACTGTTTTGGTGATTATCCTGGCTATTATAAAAACTATCTAACCCGCTGTAGAATCTATCCTGATACTCATCCAGAAGATGCAGAAATATTAAAACAAGCAAAACCCGATTTTATTGCCGTAAATTATTATCGAACTTTAGTTGCCAGTTATTTACCTGAGGATGATGCGCATCCATTTGGCACGAAAGAAAAAGATATCGATTTTGACCTTTATGGTTATTTTAAAATCGAGAAAAACCCAAATTTAATCGCATCAACTTATGGTGCTCAAATTGACCCTATGGGACTACGTCTTGTACTAAATGAATATTATCGAAAATATCGTTTACCATTAATCATCACTGAGAATGGTTTAGGCACCCCAGATACGTTAACCGCTGACAATAAGATACATGATGATTATCGCATCGATTATTTAAAATCCCATATTTTAGCTTGTCATGATGCAATTGAGGATGGAGTTGAATTATTTGGATATTGTCCATGGTCAATAATTGATTTATTGAGTTCACATCAAGGTTTTAAAAAACGTTATGGCTTCGTTTATGTCGATCGGGATGACCATGATTTAAAAACGCTTAACCGAATTAAAAAAGATAGCTTTTATTGGTATCAGCAAGTGATCAAAGATAGTGGAATTAAAGAATAATGAAAAAAACATTTAGATGGGCTTTTAATAGCCCATCATAACTAATATTAAGTATTATCATTCATTTACTAAATAGGTCACTGTATGCGCTTCCATCGGTAATGGTGCTTATCGTATTATAAAACATTTGTGTTTTATTCATTTGGTAAGCTTATTTCATTATTTGCTATAATAATTATTTTGTTATAGACATACATTTACTTCTAATATTTGATACTCAATTGAAACTCTCCAACCGTTGGATTTATTCAATTTAGCATCAAATATTTAATGGCTAAAATAACGAATAAGCATATTTAAATAATCATAAACTATATAAAATCGGATCAACATATTAACTATGCACAAACCATTACTTTCCTAATCGTTTATAAAGTCTTTCAGGACGCCCTATTTTCCCGTGATTGAGTTCAACTACCAATAATTTAGTTTGGACACAATATTCTAAATATCGTCTGGCTGTAGTTTTACTAATATTTGCTTTTTCGACTATTTGATCTACCGTTTGTGGTTCGTCTATCTTCATAAATAGATCTTTAACTTTTTGTAAAGTAATCTCTTCAATCCCTTTAGAGTGACGATTGATATCAACAAAATCCTTAGTTTGCAAATTAAACAATTCATCAATACGCCTTTGATTGACATGTTTTTGTAAACTTTGACGGTATAAAAAAAGCTCAAAACGCTCAAGTGAATGTTTTAATCGTTGATAAGATACCGGTTTAATTAAATAATCAAAAGCACCAAAACGTATAGCTTTACTGCACGTATCCATATCACTTGCAGCAGTGATAAAAATAACATAACAGTCTAGTTGGTTATTAATAATATACTCAAATAATTCAATACCTTTACCATCGGGCAGATAATTATCTAGTAAAATTAATGTTGGTTTTAACTTTTCAACCATTATTTTAGCTTCATCTAAATTTGACGCAATCCCAACGACTTTTACTTTGGTATCCCTCTGAATAAATTCAGCGTTTAATTCTGCTAAAATAGGTTCATCTTCAACAATAAGAACTTTTATGGCCTCTTCTTTATATTCGTTAAGCTCACTCATGCATTTACCTCTTTTTTATTATTTAGGTATAAAAACTGAAAAAATTGTGCCATATGGTGTATTGTCTTCAAATGTAATATAACCATTAGCCTTTTTTATGTAGGTTGAAACAAGATGCAAACCGATACCATGCTCTTTAGCATCTTGAGAGGTTACGCCTGGTTCGAATATTGATTCTCGAATACTTGCATCTATACCACATCCTTGATCACTCACTTCTAATACAATTTCATCCGTTGCATCACTTAGATACAAATAAATCGTTTTATCACCCTGATTATTTTTCAAACACGCATTAAAAGCGTTATCAAGTAAATTACCTAGCACTGACATAAACTCGGTTTCAGTGATCAATACAGGTAATGCACTTAATTGACATGCAGGGTCAAAAATTAAATTCAAGCCAATTTCATGTGACTTTGAATATTTACCAATTAATAATCCACAAACCGCCGGTATTTTGAAATGTTCAGAAATAAAATCTAAACAGTTTTGATTATCCGCCGAATGTAAAGTAATAAAGGATTGCGCTTCTTCATAACGTTTCATATAAATGAGTCCCGATAAAGTCGCCATCCAATTAAGGTGTTCATGCCGTAAAGCCCGCAAATTATCAATATATTGAGTAACCTGAGTCAATTTCATACTTAATAAATTGATATCATCATAATTGCGAAAAGTGATCACCCAACCTTGAATTTGATCATCCACAATCACACGAATTCGATTAGCAATGACAATAATATTATTAAAGTAACAAATATAATCATGCACATCTTTTGTCTGATTTTCATTGCCGTAAAGAAAATCAGTTGATTTGATAACATTGCGTAAATCATGGTTAAGCAAATCTTGATCACTCGCAATGATGTCTAACATATTGCGAGCTGATTGATTAATATTGATAATTTTATAATTAAGATCAATGGCGATGATCCCTTCAAAAATAGATTCCATTATTGACTTTTGGCTTTTAACCAGTAAGGCAATCTCTTTAGGCTCTAAATTAAACATCTGTTTTTTAACTGCTTTTGAAAAAAAGAACGAAAAAACAAACAATGCAAAAAAGAGTAAGGAACAAAAAATGATGATGGGTATAAATTGGTTAATATGTAATACATATATATCATCAATCATATAACCAACAGATATAATCCCTATTATTTTACCTTGATCCATAATAGGAGCTTTACCTCGAAGTGCTAAACCTAACGAGCCTTCGCTAATAGTAACACTGCTCTTTCCTCTTAATACTTCCTTATTATCCCCACCAACCATTGGTGAATATAACTTATTATTTGAGGTATGATATAATCGATAAGCTTGTTCATCACCAATAACGATATAGCTGGCATCACTTTGTTCAAAAATATCATTAACTAAATTGGCTAACTCGACAGTATCTTTTTCTTTAACATATTTTATTAAACTTGGGATCACAGACAATTCTTTGGCTTGAATTTGTGCTTTTTCACCCAAACTTTTATATAATGTAGTCTTCGTTGCATTCCATATATAACTTTGTAAAAGTGCGAGCATTATTAAAGAAAAAAGCAAAAGGGACAGAAATAACTTTGTCGCAAAAGATAATTGTACTTTTTTTCGCATAATAACGCTCATATTAAAAATTTAGTATTGACTTTAAGTTTATCACAGCATTAAAAAACATATAGCCTTTAAAACCATAAAAACCACACTCAAAGTATGATTTAAATCACAAAATTAGGTTTAAAATTTTGCAACCATATGCGCCAATTTAGCAATTCAGATTTTTTGGAGAAAAATAAAATATGGCGGATCTTAATTCAATCGGGAAAACGCGGACTGAAAAAGAATCAGTATCGAGCTCTGATGAACAAAAACATGATAAATGTTCTCACAATGGGAATCAACAACTAACTGGATGGCCATACAATTGGTGGCGGCTTATGGACAATTATAAAATTGGTGTAATCCCGCTTCCATTATTTATAATTGCTGGTATTCTAATTTTTGCTGAAGTGTTAGTAACTGGTAAATTACCTAGCGAAATTGTTGTGATGGTGGTAACTTGTGCATTCTTTGGCTTCCTATGTGGTGAAATTGGTAAACGTTTACCAATCGTTGGGAAAATGGGAGCAGCAGCGATCTGTGCAACCTTCATTCCGTCGGCATTAGTATATTATGGTATTTTGCCAACTCCGGTTGTCGAAGCAACAACAAAATTCTACAAAGATACGCACATTTTGTATCTGTACATTTGTTGTATTATCGTTGGTAGTATTATGAATATGGATAAGAAAACGCTTATTCAAGGATTCTTAAAAATATTTGGACCAATGGTATGTGGTGAAATTGTTGGAATGTTAGTTGGTGTTGGTGTTGGTTATTTATTAGGTTTATCACCATTTGAAACATTCTTCTTCTTGGTATTACCTATTATGGCAGGTGGTGTTGGTGAAGGAGCTATTCCTCTTTCAATCGGATATGCATCAATATTAGGTATGGAACAAGGTGAGGCGCTTGGCCGTGTATTACCAATCGTTATGTTAGGTGGTTTAACGGGTATTATTTGTGGTGGTATTCTAAACCGTATTGGTAAAGCTTATCCACATTTAACTGGTAATGGACGATTATTACCGGCTTCAGAAGATGATGAATTAATGGGTGCTAAAAAATCAGCTAAAGCTGAACCTATTATCGATGTAACAACATTTGCTTCAGGTGTATTATTAGCAGCGATTCTTTATATGGTTGGTATGATTGGTCATAAAGTAACAGGTATTCCAGCTCCGGTAGGAATGTTATTTGCTGCAGTTTTTGTTAAGTTAGTATCAGGTGTTTCACCGAAAGTATTAAGTGGTTCACAAGTCGTTTACAAATTTTTCCAAACGTCTGTTACCTATCCAATTCTATTTGCGGTAGGTGTAGCAATCACTCCATGGGATAAAATCGTTGCTGCTTTCACTATTACAAATTTAATTGTTATTGTTTGTACTGTTGTTAGTTTAGTCACCACTGGTTTCTTTGTCGCTAAAAAATTAGGTATGTATCCGATAGATGCTGCTGTTATTTCATGTTGTCAAAGTGGTCAAGGCGGAACAGGTGACGTAGCAATCTTAACTGCCGCAGAACGTATGGAGTTAATGCCATTTGCTCAAATTGCAACCCGTATAGGTGGTGCAATAAATGTATCAGTGTCATTACTCATTCTCGGCAATTTCTTAGTTTAGATTAAAATTTTAAAGAGCAACCTTAGTTTATCTAAGGTTGTTCGTTTTTATTTATAGTTAAATTTAGCATAAAATAGCTTTTAAGGAGTTTTCATGAAGCTTGTCAGTTATCTTGTCTCTGATCGAGCAAGTTTTGGTCTTCTTACTCACAATGGTATTGTTGATTTAAAAGAAAAATTAGGTAATAAATATGCCGATTTAAAATCTCTACTTGCTGATCCAGAAGGACTCTCTGTCGCCAAAACTTATCTTGATGCACCAAGCGACATTGATGAACAAGACATTATTTATCTACCTGTTATCCCAAATCCAAACAAAATTTTATGTGTTGGTATGAATTATGCTGAAAAACGCGCGGAATTTAACGAAACTAGCTCAGCACCAACGTTATTCGTTCGTTTTCCTGATTCTCAAACAGGGCACAAAACTAATATTATCAAACCAGCTATCACTAACGAATTAGATTACGAAGGTGAATTAGCCATTATTATTGGTAAAGCAGGATTTCGTATTAAACCAGAAGAGGCATTATCACATGTAGCTGGCTACAGTTGCTATATGGATGGATCTATCCGTGATTGGCAATACACTTGGTTTACTGCCGGTAAAAACTGGCCAAGTACTGGTGCATTTGGTCCATGCATTACAACCAGTGATGAAATTCCTGATCCAAAAGTTTTATCTTTAACGACTTATCTAAATGGTCAGGAAATGCAGCACGATTCAATTAAAAATCTTGTGCACACCGTACCAGAACTTGTTTCTTACATCAGTACATTTACTCGTTTATCGCCTGGAGATGTCATCCTCACTGGTTCACCTGGTGGCGTAGGTAAAAAACGTAATCCTCCAGTATTTATGAAAGATGGTGATAAGATTGAAGTCGAAATTACAGGAATTGGTCGTTTAACCAATTACGTTGTAGCAGAAAGAGGGTAATTTTATGTATGATTTAGTTGATTATACCATCGTTGATATTTCTAAATCAGAACAAGACCATCAAGACATTAAGCAATTATTATCTCGATCGGATCTTGATTTAGATTCGCAAGTGACTCTTTTTATGGTTGCAAAAATTAACGATAAAATTATTGCTTGTGCAGGTATGGATCGCAATATTATCAAATGTGTTGCCATCGATCCTCAATATCGTGGTAATCAACTAAATCTGACTTTAATGGATCACACCATAAAATATGCCAATGAAAACGGCTATTTTCACCTTTTTTTATACACAAAGCCTGAAAATATAGATTTCTTTAAAGGATGCGGTTTTTACCCGATTGTTGAAATAACCGATTTAGTTGTCCTAATGGAGAACAATCCAGTCGGAATACAGCTATATTGTAAACAACTCAATGCACAGAAAAAAGAAGGGAAAAAAATTGGTAGCATTGTTATGAATGCTAATCCTTTTACTAAAGGTCATCAATACTTAGTACAATATGCGGCAAGTCAATGTGATTGGTTACATGTATTTGTTGTCAATGAAAATGCCTCGCAATTTTCCTTTGATACACGCTTAAAGTTAGTTAAAGATGGCACAAAGCAGATAAAGAATGTCACTGTGCATGCAAGCTCACCCTATATTATATCTAGAGCAACATTTCCTACTTATTTCCTAAAAGATAAGACAAAGATTGATCAAGCCTATATGGGTATCGATCTGCTAATTTTCCGAAATTATATTGCTCCAAGTCTCAATATCACTTATCGATTTGTCGGGACTGAACCTTTTGATGAGGTGACCAAAGCTTATAACGATGCGATGCGCTATTGGCTTGAAGATAATACGGTAAGTAATCTACCAGCTATCACAGTTGTAGAAGTTGAACGAATATCCGAAAACAATTGTGTTGTATCAGCTTCATTAGTAAGAAAGCTATTAGCAGCTGGGCAATATGAACAGGTAAAAACGTTGGTTCCCCCAACAACATGGGATTATCTTTCGGCTAATTTGGATAAATTTAAAATTTAACACGTTTTAAAAGGTAAAAAAATGAAAATACAAAAAGAAGCTATGGCTGGGACTCTCGAATCGAGCGATTTGTTAGTTAAAGTCATGCCAAATACGGGGATTGAAATTGTTATTAATAGTGATGTTAATAAGCAATTTGGCGATCAAATACGTGAAGTGGTCAATCAGACTTTAAATGATTTGAATGTAACTGATGGTTTAATTATTATTGATGATAAAGGCGCTTTAGATTGTGCGATTAGAGCAAGAATTCAATGTGCAGTATTACGCGGTGCAGAAGAAGAGAATTTAGATTGGAGTAAATTACTATGAAAAAATTACGTCGCAGCATGTTATTTCTTCCAGGCGCCAATGCCGCAATGTTATCAACATCGTTTGTATACAAACCTGATTCAATCATGTTTGACCTTGAGGATGCGGTTTCAATTAAAGAAAAAGACTCAGCACGTCTACTAGTAGCTCAAACATTAAAAATGCCTGTTTATAAAGAACACAATATTGAAACAGTGGTCAGAATTAACGCACTAAATACACCATTTGGACTTAAAGATTTAGAAGCCGTAGTTCGAGCAGGAGTAGATGTTGTTCGTTTACCAATGACAAACAGCGCAGAAGATATTCATGAGCTTGAAGCTCACGTTGAACGAATTGAAAAAGAATGTGGGCGTGAAGTCGGCAGTACTAAATTAATGGCAGCCATTGAATCGGCTCTAGGTGTTGTTAATGCAGTTTCGATTGCTAAATCATCGTCTCGTTTAATTGGTATCGCTTTAGCTGCATTTGACTATCTTGTCGATATGCAAACAGAAAGAGGCGATGGTACGGAATTGTTTTATGCTCGTTGCGCTGTTTTACATGCAGCTCGTGTAGCGGGTATCGATGCTTTTGATGTTGTCTATTCAAATGTTAATGACGACGAAGGTTTCTTAAAAGAAGTGAGCCTAATCAAAAAATTAGGATACAACGGTAAATCATTGATTAATCCAAGACAAATTGAGCTTTTACATAATGCTTATGCTCCTACTGCGAGTGAAGTAGAAAACGCTAAAAAAGTAGTTGAAGCAGCTGAAGAAGGTGAAAGAAAGGGGCTTGGAGTTGTTTCTTTGAATGGCAAAATGATTGATGCACCAATTATTACTCGTGCTCAAAAAATCATTGAACTAGCAAAATACTCCGGTGTACGTAAAGAAATTTGATAGGATTGAAATATGACAACTTCTATAAACCAAAAAATTGATGATTTATTAAAACAGCATCCTGATCTTAAAAATATCACACCATTTACTGATGCTAATGCAACAACACCATATTTAAAAGATGAGTCTAAATATACTCGTAAATTATGTGATTCTATTGAACAAGCAATTAAAAATTGTGAATTACGTGACGGTATGACCATATCTTTCCATCACGCTTTCCGTGAAGGTGATAAGGTTATCAATAAAGTTGTAGAGACAATTAGTCAATTAGGCATTAAAAATCTGACTTTAGCATCAAGTTCATTGTTAAGTTGTAATGCAGCATTAATTCCACATATTGAAGCTGGTGTGATTACTAAAATTTACACCTCTGGATTACGTGGAAAATTAGCTGATGCAATTTCACATGGTTTAATGGATAACCCTGTACATATCCATTCTCATGGTGGACGGGTAAAACTTATCCAAAGTGGTGAAATTAATATTGATATCGCATTTTTAGCCGTATCTACTGCTGATGAACAAGGTAATGCTAATGGTGTATCAGGTAAGTCACAATGTGGTGCACTTGGCTATGCGATGGTTGATGCACAGTTTGCCAAAAAAGTGGTTTTACTCACTGAAGATATCGTTGGTTATCCAAATAACCCTGCTAGTATTCGTCAAGATCAAGTTGACTATATTGTTAAAGTTGATGAAGTCGGTGACCCAACCAAAATCAGTGTTGGTGCAGCACGTATCACAACCAATCCTCGTGAACTTATGATTGCTCGTTACGCTGCTGATGTTATTGAACATTCTGGTTATTTTGAAGATGGCTTCTCAATTCAAACTGGTTCTGGCGCTTCTTCAACAGCCGCAACGCGTTTCCTTGAAAATCGTATGCGCGCTAAAAATATCACAGCCTCATTTGCTTTAGGTGGCATTACAGCAAGTATTGTTGATTTACATGAAAAAGGATTGGTTAAACGTTTATTAGATACCCAAAGCTTTGACGGTGCAGCAGGACAATCTTTAGGCCGAAATAAAGATCATATTGAAGTCTCAACCAATGTTTATGCTAACCCAGCTTCTAAAGGGGCAAGCGTTGATGAATTAGATATTGTGATTTTAAGTGCTTTAGAAATTGACCTTAATTTCAATGTAAATGTATTAACGGGTTCTGATGGCGTAATGCGCGGAGCATCTGGTGGTCACTGTGATACCGCTGCTGGAGCAAACTTAACAATTATTGTTGCGCCATTAATTCGTAGCCGTATCCCAACAGTAATTAAAAATGTAACCACGCTGGTAACTCCAGGTGAAAGCGTTGATGTACTAGTGACTGATCATGGTATTGCAGTGAACCCTAATCGTCCAGAAATTGCTGAACGTTTAAAAGCAGCTAATTTACCAGTGATGAGCATTGAAGAACTTTATCAACGAGCGGTTTCTTTAACAGGTGAACCAAAACCAATCGAATTTGAAGATAAAATTGTAGGTATCGTTCATTTCCGTGATGGTTCTGTTATTGATGTAGTTCGTCAAGTTAAAGATTAATGACTCAACGATCTTTTATAGCATGGCATAAATAATGTCATGCTATAATTCCTTTATTATGAATAAAATGTTAATTAAATTTGATGATGGCACCCCAATTAGTCTTGAGCAAATGTTATTAGCTAAAGAAAAAAGGGTAGAAAACCAACTAACCGCTATTTCACTTTATAAAAAACCTCTTATATCATTAACGTTAGTCATCCCAGGTCCAATAAAAAGTAGTAGTGGAGCGCATTATCTATTTCAAGAAGCGATCGCCGCGTTACATCAATTTTTTATTAAAAATAATATACCGTTAATTGAAGAGCAACACTATCATGAGTTAACGGGTTCAGAAGCAATTCTTGTGTTAGATTGCGCTATTGAAAAACTGAAACAATACTGCATTGATATCGAAAGCCAACATCCATTAGGTCGTTTGTGGGATATTGATGTGATCGATCCAATAACACAAAAAAGTGTATCTCGCTCGCAATTTGAGCTTGCGCCAAGACAATGTTTAGTTTGTGAGAATATCGCTAAAATATGTGGTCGAACAAAACGACACTCTTTCGATGAAATTTTTGCTGCCATTAAAGAAAAAATAGAAGACTTTCAAAAAAATAATAAAATTTAACATAATGATAAAGTTGAAGAAACAGAATTGTGTTGAGTTGAAATATCACATCATTGTGTAAATTAAACTTTATCATTTTTACTAAAATGTTAAATGGCTGCTAAAGCTTGTTCTAAATCCCCCAACAAATCATTGATATCCTCCAAACCAACAGAGACACGAAGGAGTTGATCGGAAATACCGGCTGTTGTACGTGCTTGAGCACTAATACCTGAATGAGTCATTGTTGCTGGATGACAGATTAAACTTTCAACGCCCCCTAAAGATTGAGCCAGCGTAATAATATTCAGTTCTTTTAAGAATTTAGGCATTACCTCAGGTTCTCCAGCTAATTCAAAACTTAGCAATGAACCAAAACCCTTTTGTTGTCTTTTGGCAATTTCATGACCAAGATTAGACGATAACGAAGGATGATAAACATGAGCGATTTTCGGATGGTTAACTAAAAACTCAACAAGTTTTTGTGCATTGGCTTGTTGTAAAATTACTCGAGCTGCAAGTGTTCTCAAGCCACGTAATAATAGATAACTATCAAATGATGAGGTAAGCGTACCAATATTATTTGCCCACCATAACACATCTGTAGCAAGTTGTTGGTCTTTAAATACTAAAATACCCGCTAAAAGATCGGAATGCCCATTCAGAAATTTAGTACATGAATGACTGACAATATCCGCTCCTAGCTCTAAAGGTTTTTGCAATATAGGGGTCATAAATGTGTTATCGACTAAAACCAGAGCACCAACTTCATGTGCTTGTTGTGATATTTCTTGAATATCAACAACACGAAGTAATGGATTACTTGGCGTCTCAATCAATACTAATTTTGGTCGTAACCTTAAAGCTTCTTTTAATGCAACAGGATCAGATTGATCAACAAATTTTGCTTTAAAATAACCACGTTGACTTAAACTATTAAATAGACGATAGCTGCCACCATAACAATCATGAGGAGCAACCACCAAGTCATCCGGTGTTAACAGCGCTACACTGACAAGATGAATGGCAGACATACCACAGTTAGTAAGAATCGCATCCGAACCACCTTCCAACTTAGCGACCGTTTCCTCAACAAATCGTCTACTAGGATTTGCTTTGCGTGCATAATCAAATTCTCTCGGTGTTGCAAACTCTTGATAACGGTAACACGTTGACGGTGTAATGACAGGAACCACGCTCCCATATTGATCATCGGTATTGATTCCACCTCGGACAGCAATAGTGCCTTGACTTAAATTTTTTGATTGGCTAGCCATAATAACATCCCTAGATAATACTATATTTATTTTAATAATTTACTTGTATAAGAATAACACAACCATTCAAGACGTCAACATGTCTAGACGTCTAACTATCTCGATGTATAGATTGCAGCAAAATAAAAAAAAAGTTAAAATTAACCCTATAAATTGTGATGTAATTTGGTGAAAAATATGATGGAATGGAATGGCCAATACATAAGTCCCTATGCTGAGCATGGAAAAAAAAGTGAGCAAGTAAAAAAAATTACTGTATCCATACCTTTAAAGGTATTAAAAATATTGACTGATGAACGTACGCGTCGACAAGTGAATAATTTACGCCATGCAACAAATAGTGAACTGTTATGCGAAGCATTTCTTCATGCTTACACTGGTCAACCGCTACCTTGCGATGAAGACTTACAGAAAGATCGTGAAGATGGCATCCCTAGCCAAGCTAAGGAAATGATGCGTAATTTAGGTATCGATCCCGATTTAATTGATGAATAACTGTCATTTATATTTTTATTGAAGAATAATATCATCAATTAAGATAAAAAAATAAAAAAGGCGCATAATGCGCCTTTTTTAATAATTACTCTGTAATTTACGGAAAATTATTTTTTACCGCCAACCATAGCAAAACGTTGTTTAAATTTATCTACACGTCCGCCAGTTGCAACATCACGTTGTTTACCTGTATAGAACGGGTGACATTCACCACATACGTCAAGATGAATATCATGACCAATTGTTGAATGAGTATTAATAACATTACCGCAAGAACAAGTTGCTTTAATTGCTTTATATTCTGGGTGGATACCTTCTTTCATAATAAACCTCTAAAGTTTGTTCGTATCGCTATATAAATGGCCATAAAAGCAAAATCTATACACCATACGAGTGTTAAAAAACATGATAAGGTCGCGAATTATACGCCTTAAACGGTAAATAATCAAGTTATAAAAAAGATCAATCAAACTGGTAACTGCCCTATTACCACCTGCAATTCAATCTTTTCTCCATTTCGTAATACGATAATGGGGATGGTTCGTCCCGGTTTCAACTCTGCAATCTGATCCATCGTTTCAACAATTGATTTAACCGGTTTACCATCAACCATAATCAAAATATCATTAGGCTGTACACCTGCTTGTAAGGAAGGACCTTCAGCATTGGTCACTAAAATACCTAACACAACTGGTATATCACTTGGATTTTGTGTTGGCGCAAACTCTAACCCATCAATACCAATATAACCACGAATAACTTTACCATACTGAATTAATTTCTTCATAATTTTAACGGCCAAAGATGTTGGAATAGCAAATCCAATGCCTTCTGGAATTTCATTTCCCATATTTTTTGCAAACGTCAGAGTATTAATCCCCATTAATTCGCCTTTTGTATTAACCAAAGCACCACCTGAATTACCATGATTAATTGAAGCATCTGTTTGAATAAAATTCTGTCTTCTATATGGGCTTAATCCATCTCGACCTGTTGCACTAATGATCCCTTGAGTGATAGTTTGCCCAATATTATAAGGATTACCAATTGCTAAAACGACATCGCCAATTTTGGGTTCGCGTTGGGAATTGATGTGAATCGTTGGAATATTAGTCGCTTCAATTTTTAAAACGGCAATATCAACCAATTTGTCAGAACCAACAGTCAAAGCTTCAAATATTCGACCATCTTGTAAAGCAACAATAATTTGTTCTGCTCCGTCTACCACATGATAATTAGTAATAATATAACCATGTTTGCTCATTATAACCCCTGAACCTAATGGCGTGATTGCGCTATCTTGTGATCGATTTGGCACGGAGCTAATTGAACGACTATAGATATTCACTACTGCTGGAGCAGCAGTTTTAACCGCATATGAATAACTCATAGGGTCATTATTAAAAATGAAGTTTGGAAAATTTGATTGAGTTCCATTACGTAGCGATGGAAAAATAATCAACAATACGATAGCTAAAACAGAACCAATCAATATTGGCCATAGGATTTTTTTAAGCATTAGAATGATTACTAGAGTAGCAGTAGAATAGATATGATTTTAACATATCTAATTAACAGTTAATATTTATGTTTTTCGCCGATAGAAACTATCGGCGAAATCACATAAAACAATGCATTATCGTAAAATAAGATAGAGTTGGCTATCACCACGTACAATATTTAACGCAATTGCTGATGGTTTACTATCGATAATTTTACGTAAATCAGCAATATTGGTAATCCTTTGTTTATTTACACCCGTGATAAGATCACCTTTTTGTAAACTTAATCGAGATGCTGGCGAATTTTTAGCAACACCTTCAATTAAAACGCCTTTTTGTCCTTTGACATTGCCATTACTTAATGTTGCGCCGTCAAGAGCTGGGTGTAATGATTTTGCTTCGGTAGCAGACTCATCACTATTTTTTAATTTGACATTGACTGTCATTGTTTTACCATCACGAATGATACCTAACTGTACAGTTCTGCCCGCACCAGTAGTAGCAATTTTAGCTCGCAATTCTGCAAAACTATCGACTGGCTTACCATCCATTGAAACAATCACATCACCAGATTTAATACCAGCTGCTTTAGCGGCAGAGTCGTCAAGCACCTCACTCACAAAAGCACCTTTTTGCACATCTAAATCAAATGCTTTGGCAATATCAGAGGTTAACTCATTACCTTTAATACCAAGTACACCACGTTTAACTTCTCCATATTCAATCAGTTGAGAAGTTAAATTTTTCACCATATTACTCGGTATAGCAAAACCGATACCGACGTTACCACCACTAGGTGCAATAATAGCCGTATTAATCCCCACTAATTCACCATTTAAATTAACTAAAGCACCACCTGAATTACCTCGATTGATTGAAGCATCCGTTTGAATAAAATTTTCAAAGCCATTCATATTAAGTCCACTACGAGCTAGCGCAGAAATAATACCAGATGTAACAGTTTGTCCAATTCCAAATGGATTACCAATAGCAACAACATAATCACCAACACGTAATTTGTCCGAATCAGCTAAAGTAATGGCCGTTAATTTCTTAGCCTCTTCAACTTTAAGCAATGCAATATCACTTTGAGGATCTTTACCTATTAATTTAGCAGCATATTCATGCCCATCATTTAAACAAACAGTGATTTTATCTGCATTTTCGATAACATGATTATTGGTAACAATATACCCTTTTTCACTGTCAATAATAACGCCTGAGCCTTGCCCTGAAAACGCTCTTGATTGACTATCAGGATACCCAAAAAATCGCTTAAATTCTTCAGGAATATTGGTTTGCATTTGAGCAGTTCCTTCAACCTTAATGCTAACCACCGAAGGCAATACTGTCTCTAACATTGATGCTAAGCTAGGTTGTTGCTGACTATTTTCACTAGTTGGAAATGAAGGAAAAACAGCAAAGGCATTAGGTAAGGTAGATAATGAAAGACTTAAGCCTAACACAATTAAACTAAGTAATTTTTTGGGTTTTAGTAAAGAATTATTAATCATAAAACTCTCTCATCCTTAAAAAATTTAATATTTACCACAACATTTCACCAGATAATTCTAGTGCAAAAAACTAAGATTTATTAGGATTTATTTTCGTCAGTTTTGAATAAACCGGAAGGGTCATCAGAATAATCTTTTGGTTGTTTTTTTAGAGTGAATGTTTTTTTTATACTCGTATCATTGCTCGAATCTAGAGCCATAACTGGCATATCATTTTCTGAAGTAAATTTTCCTGAATTTTCAGCCATATGTTGATAAAGACGACGAAAATCATTAGCCATGTTATCTAAAATTTCAGCGCTATGTGAAAAATATTTACTAATTGTCTGTTTTTGGATTTTTAACTGCTCTTGAGTTTCCTCAAGTTGGCGTTTTACTTGTGCAAATTTACGCCCTTTTGCACTAAACACATTCGTCAAAATAATACCTAAAACAAAACCAATTACTAAGCCAATAACAAGATAAATCATCATCTGTTTATCCATATTTCACTCCTTGTATCTTTCGTTGTATAACTTTTTACACTATTGTTCAATAGTTTTACTTATTTTGCATGGTTAGCAAGTTTAATCAATTGTTTTTTCAGTTTATCTGGAGCACTTTCTGCCAAAGCAGACAAATAAGTAGCACTTTGAGGACTTAAAGCTCGCGCAATTGTAACACTTTTTGATGAATCATTGATCATTTTTGAATGTTGACTGGAAAGGTCTGGATTAATTTTATATTGAATTGAAGATAGGGATGGTAATATCTGTTTTCTAATTTCAGATAACAAATTACTTTGCTCGTATCTTAATCTGGTTAACCAACTGGCTGAGCTTACTTCAAGGACAAGAATACCTTGACGATAATTAGCAATTCTATATTGCTGCCTTAGCAATGTTGGTAATAACTCGTTAATCACATCAGCCAATTTATTTAATGCAAATGTTTTCTCTTTTATCTGGGATAAACAAGTTTGTTGAGACAAAATTGAGGTTAACATCTGTGGCTCATTATAACGCATATTTGATACTTACCTTTATTTCCGAATAAAATAATAGTCAACTAATTACACATGATGCAAAAAATAAGTAGTATTAATTTACCTTATTTAAATCAAAAAGTCTTACTTAAAAAAAACATTTACAGTTTATTATTTTTTTATTGAAAAACAATAGTATCTCACAACTCTATTTTGTCAAAATTTAAATAATAGAATAATCAACTACTGAATTATTCTATTGAATATAAAGGTCGTTTTTTTGATTGTTTTTCGAGATAAAGTTATTATCATCCAGTTTGGAAAAAAAGCCAGCTCTATTAAGAATAATTGGCACTTTGCTTTTACTGGAATGTGCTTTAACTTATAAATGAAAGCCAGTGTGTTGATTGTTAAAAGTGAATTGAGAATCAAAACAAAACTGTTCACATCTTTATTAGCATGGAAGCAATACTTAGTATAAGTTTTACCACTCTTTATTTTTTACACAGTATTATTATTGCGGATAATTTCGAGCTTCCATGATTATCAATTATTTAAAAACATTTTGCTTATACAAATTGAAAGTTTCAGGACGAGTTAATCTAATCTAAAATATTCATCATTCGAAAACATTATGCATCTTAGATTATCACTCTAAAAATTGTTAATAACCGATATGCATCATAATCTGTCGGTACTAAGAATGAGATTGCAACAACGTTACTTTATCTTTCGTTAGTACCAAAAATATTAAAACTCATTATTATTACATTGAAAGCAATCTAAAAATAATCAATCGAATAGGTTGGTGTCTCTTTTGCTTTCATCTTTATTGGTAACAAAAATTATTGTTCAAAAATTTTTTCGTAAGAGTGATACAACTTCAACTCACTAAATCACAGAGAGTTTGTTTTGCACCTTTTTGCATTAAAGAAAGATAATGATGCGTTATTTGTTCTTTAAATAATGAATTATTCGATAAATCTTCACCAAACACCGCATTCAAACTCAATAAAGCATTTACCCTTTCTAAACCATCTTGACTTGAGTTAACAAGCGATTTTAATTCTTTCTGCATTGGATCGCGTACATCAATATCATTCTTATTATCATCCATACCGCTTACATAACGCATCCAACCCGCTACACCTAAAGCAAGCAATGAAAAATCGGAGTTGTTTTTAAGGTGCCAACGCACAGAATCAAGCATTCGTTGTGGTAATTTTTGCGTACCATCCATGGCAATCTGCCAAGTTTTATGTTTAAGGGAAGGGTTACTGAATCGTTCAATAAGTTGATTAGCATATTGTGATAGATTGACGTGTGAAGGTACATGAAGTGTGGGGGCTTGTTGTTGCATCATCAGTGCAAGTGTTATTTTTTTATAATTGGCGTCATTCATACAATCATTAATATGTTCGTACCCTGCTAGATAACCTAAATAAGCCAAAAAAGAGTGACTGCCATTTAGCATACGTAATTTCATCTCTTCATAAGGTACCACATCATTGACAAATTCGGCACCAACTTCATCCCAATTAGGGCGACTGGTAACAAAATTATCTTCAATAACCCATTGAATGAAAGGTTCACAAGCAATACCACATGGATCAAACATGCCACCTAATACATTTTGAATATCAGTTAATGTCTCCGGTGTTGCCGCAGGTACAATACGGTCAACCATGGTACATGGAAAAGTGGCATTCGTCTCAATCCACTCTGCTAATTTTACATCTCGTGCTTTTGCCAAACCTAATATCGCTTTTTTTAATACTGCCCCATTTTCTGGAATATTATCGCAGGATAACACCGTAAATGATTTGAGTCCTCTTTGCATTCTTCTATAAAGAGCTTCGACAATAACACCTGGAGCAGATCTCGGTTTGGATGGATTAGCTAAATCAAATTTAATTAATGGATTCTCTAAATCTAAATCACCACCACCTGGTAGCATGCAATACCCTTTCTCAGTTATGGTTAAAGACACAATCTCTACCACACTATCGGCCATTTTTTCTAAAATTGCATCAATGCCGTCAGTAGATGCCAAAAACGACTCTTTTACACTACCAACAATAAACGCTTGGGTTGTCGTAGTTCCTTTTTCTAATACGGTGTACAAATGATCTTGCTGACGAATATCTTCAATTAATTCCTCACCACCCAAAATATTAACTTCACAAATTCCCCAGTCACTTACGCCCTTATTCAGTAAGCGATCGGTAAACAATGCTTGATGCGCTCGATGAAACGCACCAAATCCTAAGTGGACTATGCGTGAAATCATTTTTTTTCTGTCATATGAAGGCTTATGTTCGATTGATTCTGGGACTTTGGATAAATTTAACATTTTATTCACCGTAATTAACAATTTAAATACTTTATTGGTTGGACATATTTTCACTTGTAGATAAAATTTTCATCTTTAATTTTCAAATATGTGATCATAATCACATATTTTGGTTTATTTAATAGGCACCTTTTCGAAACTATTTATAATACGAATGCATATTGGCATACCAATTATAAAAATAAACGTATTTTAAATCATCAGTGGCTTATAGTACTTATGACAAATCGCTTATAATTGACGTTATTTAACCGAAATTAGAATGAGGATTAAAATAATGCCAACAATTAATCGGCTCTATCAACAAATTGGTAATGAGCTGAAATCATTATTAAAAAGTGGTATTTATAAAATTGGTGAACGATTACCACCTGAGCGCGATATTGCTGATGCATTTAATGTAAGCCGAACAGTAGTGCGTGAAGCGCTAATTATGCTAGAACTTGAAAATCTGGTTACAGTAAAAAAAGGTTCTGGTGTATATGTAATTGGTTTACCAAGTGAAATTTCATCTGAACAAGATAAAAACATAGAAGAAGAGGATTTTGGACCATTTGAACTATTACAAGCAAGACAACTTATTGAAAGTAACATTGCCGCTTTTGCCGCTTCACAAATATTGAAATCCGATATCATCGAGTTAAGAGCAATTTTAAAGCAAGAACGCCAAATTTTAGAACAAGGTATTCTTGATGATTATAGTGCTGATGAGATGTTTCATATTGCCATTGCCAAAGCAACAAAAAACTCAATACTTGAAAGTTTATTAAATGATTTATGGCAAAAACGTTCGGCCAGCAAAATGTGGAATCAATTACACAGTCGCATTACCGATCATAGTTACCGAAAAAAATGGCTTTACGATCATGAAAGAATTCTGCAAGCATTACAGGTAAAAGATGCAATAGGTGCACGCCATGCTATGTGGCAACATTTAGAAAATGTTAAACAAACATTAATGACAGTTTCTGATAGTGAAGATCCAAATTTTGATGGTTATTTATTTGATTCTATTCCGGTTAGCATTGTTAACCCATAGACAATAAAAAATCAGCATTGTTTATAGATCTTTTCGTATAGAAAATTAAACAAATAAAAATCATTGAGGAGATTTATATGGAACAAACAATGCGTTGGTTTGGACCAAATGATCCAGTATCACTAGATGATATCAAACAAGCAGGAGCAACTGGAATTGTGACAGCTTTGCACCATATTCCAAATGGTGAAATATGGACAGTTGAAGAAATACAAAAACGAAAAAAAATTATTGAAGAAAAAGGATTGACGTGGTCTGTTGTTGAAAGTATTCCTGTTCATGAAGAGATCAAAACGCATTCAGGAAATGTTAAACAACATATCGAAAATTACCAACAATCAATTCGTAATCTAGCCGCTTGTGGCATTGATACTGTTTGTTACAATTTTATGCCTGTGTTAGATTGGACTCGTACTGATCTTGCTTATGAGCTACCAGACGGTTCCAAAGCTTTACGTTTTGATCAAACTGCATTTGCAGCATTTGATATTCATATTTTACAAAGACCCAATGCCAAAGAAGATTACTCAAAAGAAGACATCGACTCAGCAAAAATTTATTTTGAGATAATGACTCAAGCAGATAAAGACAAACTTATAGCTAATATCATTGCTGGTTTACCTGGTGCGGAAGAAGGCTACTCTCTTGAGCAATTTAAAGCACATTTGGCGACTTATGATGGTATTGATAAAGCCAAATTGCGCGAAAATTATGCCTACTTTTTGAAAGCAATTGTTCCTGTCGCTGAAGAAGTTGGTGTGGTATTAACTGTGCACCCTGATGATCCTCCTCGACCAATTTTAGGTTTACCGCGTATTGTGTCAACAATCGAAGACATGCAATGGATCAAAGATACCGTTGACAGTATTCACAATGGATTTTGCTTTTGTACAGGTTCATACGGCGTTCGCAATGATAATGATTTGGCGACCATGGCTGAAAAGTTTGCTGACCGAGTTCATTTTATTCACTTACGCGCAACCGTTCGCGAACAAAATCCACTCTCTTTTCACGAAGGTGACCATTTAGGTGGTGATGTGGATATGTATGCGGTAATCAAAGCGCTCGTTACCGAAGAACAGCGCCGTAAAAAAGTAGGAATTCAACGCGCTATACCTGTTCGCCCTGATCATGGGCATCAAATGTTGGATGATCTTAAAAAGCACACCAATCCTGGTTATTCGGGAATAGGTCGTTTACGTGGTTTAGCGGAAATTCGTGGTGTTGAATATGCCATTAAACGGGCATTTTTTGGATAACTTTAATTTTTTCTGTATTAATAAATGCCCATTTTAATGGGTATTTTTTTGCATAATCATAAATAAAGTGTCGTAGATAGGTATTGCATCTAAATAAACATCATTAACTTTCTCCTATTATTGCGTACAATAGAATCATTAATTCACGTCAGGCTCCTACAGTATTTAATAGCGCACCAATAATAATTTTTGGTAGCAATCTAATTTTCTAAATTCATTAGATTCGATAAACAATATTGATAAGTAATGTTTATAAAATTCTTAAGGATATTTTACTTTGTCTATTTTTATAATATTGATGAAAAATTAGTATAACTAATTTACTAGAAATGGCCATCCAAAACAGTTAAATTGATGGTGTAAAAGGAAAATAATGATAAAAAAACGCTAAGTAACATTCTACATATTTGTATCATTAAAGATGATTTGAAAAAAATCGTTAACCTAGGTTTCTAGTTATAAAATGCCAAGAAAATATTACTTTTTTGACTTTTCCTACTGTTCCGCGTTATATTAATAGTGATATTGTCTACATCCATATCGTTAAGCAGTCTTTTCAAAAGCAGTTTAAACATGAGAGGTGTAATATGGGTATCTTAAATAGTATTTTTTCTAAAATATTTCCAAGTGCGCAAGCAGCAGTAGGTAATGTTACTGATGCTGTCAAAAATCAAGTTAATAATATGACAGGTAATAACAAAGATACAACATCTACCGGTCAAGATCAAAACCAACAAAATCAGCAGAATCAACAAAACTCAGGAAACCAAACACCAGCATCAAATGTTGATGTTATGGCAATTCTTGAAAACTTAGCTAAAAAATTTCCTGAAAAACTAAACTGGAAGACATCAATTGTCGATCTTTTAAAACTTTTAGGTTTAGATAACAGTTTGGATGCTCGTAAAAAACTAGCTAAAGAGCTTGATTATACAGGTAGTATGGATGACACAGCTGCCATGAATACATGGCTAATAAAAGCAGTAATGAAAAAAATTGCGGAAAAAGGGGGAAATGTATCTCACCTTTTCTCTTAAAACAAAGAGTTAAAGCATGTTAAATCCACCTTTTATTATAGGTGGATTTTTAATAAAAACGCTATATTAGCGGTCTTGATACTCATCAACCCTATTCACTAGGCTTTAAAAGCATGCAATCGATTCATCGCGGTTTCAATACCATCAGACAACAAAATATCTGTACAACGTACCGATTCATCAATCGCTTTATCAATTAACTCTTGTTCTGCTTTTGAAGGCTTATTTAAAACAAAACCCACAACTTTATTTTTATCGCCGGGATGACCAATACCGATTCTTAAGCGATAAAAATTAGGATTATTACCTAATTTGTTGGCAATATCTTTCAAGCCATTATGCCCGCCATGGCTGCCGCCAAACTTGAATTTAGCAATACCTGGATTGAGATCGAGCTCATCATGCGCAACAAGAATCTCTTCAGGCTTAATCTGATAAAATGTTGCCATAGCTTGTACTGCTTTACCACTTAAATTCATAAAAGTTGTCGGTACCAATAAACGCACATCATGACCAGAAATAGTTATTCTTGAACTGTAACCAAAAAATTTTGGATCATTTTTTAAAGATTGATGATATCGATCCGCCAATTGTTCAACAAACCATGCTCCCGCATTATGGCGAGTTGCCGCATATTCGTTGCCAGGATTGGCTAGCCCTACAATAAGTTTAATAGTTGTCATGATAATTTGATAATAAATGTTGCTAGAAAATATAAGTTGCTATAAGTAAAAAAGCCCCAAAAATGGGGCTGGTAATCATAATACTAAAACAGATTAGTAATGAAACATTGCTGAAATTGATTCTTCGTTACTAATACGACGAATGGCTTCAGCAAGCATACCTGATAAAGTTAATTGGCGCACATTTTTCAATGCTTTAACTTCAGCGGTTAATGGAATTGTGTCACAAACCACAATTTCATCAATAGCACAATTTTTAATATTACTGACTGCTTTTCCTGAAAAAATTGGATGAGTTGCATAGGCAAATACTCTTTTAGCGCCACGAGCCTTTAAGGCATCAGCAGCTTTACAAAGTGTTCCTGCAGTATCAATCATATCATCCACTAAAATACAATCACGATCAGCAACATCACCAATAATATTCATTACTTCAGCTTCATTGGCACGCTGACGACGTTTATCGATAATCGCCATATCAGTATCATTAAGAAGTTTGGCAATTGCACGCGCTCGCACCACACCACCAATATCAGGAGATACCACAATTGGGCGTTCAAAATCACGTTGCAACATATCTTCTAAAATAACTGGGCTACCAAATACATTATCAACAGGCACATCAAAGAAACCTTGAATCTGTTCAGCATGAAGATCAACTGTCAATACTCTATCAACACCAACAGTTGATAAAAAGTCAGCAACCACTTTAGCCGTAATAGGCACACGTGCAGAACGAACTCGACGATCTTGCCTTGCATAACCAAAATAAGGAATAACCGCAGTAATACGACCAGCTGATGCACGACGCATAGCATCAATCATTACCAATAATTCCATTAAGTTATCATTGGTTGGCGCGCAAGTTGATTGTATAATAAAAACATCTTCACCACGGACATTTTCATTAATTTGGACATTTACCTCACCATCACTAAAACGGCTAACTACAATGTCACCAAGAGAAGTATAAAGACGATTAGCTATACGTTTTGCTAGCTCGGGTGTGGCATTACCAGCAAAAAGCTTCATATCAGGCACGAGAAATCCTCAAGCATGTTATAATGATTACTTTATTTGTAATCGGTTAAATCGGAGCCATAATTATATAATTATTTATCTATCATGCTCAACCACAATATAAAAAATTATCAAAAATATTTGATATATATATCAAAATTATTAATTAAAAAAATTTGACCTTAAGATACTTTGGCTCATACCCCAAAATCGAGTAAAATAACGTACAAATCCATTAATTAGTTTTACTAAATTCCACAATCCAAGTAGATAACGTGATGAACGAACAATTAAATAGCAATAACCAAGAAATCAAACCCAAAAGAACGATCCGAAGTTTTGTACTACGACAAGGTCGTTTAACTAAAGGTCAAGAACAAGCATTAAATAATTTATGGCCAATATTTGGCATTGAATACCACTCAAACTCACCAATATGCTTTGATAAAAATAAATCTGTCGTTTTAGAAATTGGATTTGGCATGGGGGCATCATTAGTTAAAATGGCCCAAAATGCACAAGATAAAAACTTTCTAGGTATTGAAGTACACAAACCAGGTGTTGGTGCTTGTTTAATGGCTATTGAAGAAAACCAATTATCGAATTTAAAAGTAATGTGTCATGATGCCGTAGAAGTGCTAGAAAACATGATTCCTGATCATTCATTAGACAAAGTGCAGATCTTCTTTCCCGATCCATGGCATAAAGCAAGACACAACAAACGTCGCATTATTCAACCACAATTTGTACAATTAATTCGGCAAAAATTAAAAATCGGTGGTGTTTTACATTTGGCTACCGACTGGCAAAATTATGCCGAACATATGTTAGAGGTTTTAACTGAAGCTGAAGGTTTTGAAAATTTATCAGCTACAGGTGACTATATTCCACGACCGGATGATCGACCTATCACCAAATTTGAAAAACGTGGTCAAAATTTAGGTCATGGCGTTTGGGATTTACAGTTCATGAAAAAATAGCAATAAAACAAGGAGTCATTATGCAAAATAGAACAATTGATTTAATTTGTCACCGTCGTTCAATTCGGTCTTACCAATCAACGCCATTAACTAACGAACAAATTGAATTACTTGTGCAAGCTGCACAATCGGCTCCAAGTTCTAATTTTCTACAATGCACCACAATAATCAGAATTACTGACAACAAAAATCGCTCAAAACTAGCACATTATGCTGGAGATCAAAACTATATAAATCAAACCTCTGAATTTTGGGTGTTTTGTGCCGATTTTAATCGCCATTTTCAAATCGATCCAACCATTCCCCTTGAAAAAGCCGAACAGCTTTTAGTTGGTTGCATTGATACCGCTCTTATGGCACAAAATACTGTTATTGCGGCTGAATCATTAGGTTTAGGCACGGTTTATATTGGTGGGTTACGCAACAATATCGATAAAGTAACACAATTACTTGCCTTACCCAAATATGTTCTACCGCTTTTTGGACTTTGCATTGGTTACCCTGACCAAAATCCAGATCTTAAACCAAGATTACCAAAAGAATTAGTTTTTTTTGAAAATCACTACCAACCAATTAATCATCAATTATTAGCACAATACGATACTCAGATGCGCCAATACTATGGACATCGACAAACCAATCAAAAAACAAGTGGTTGGAGTGATAAAATTGCAGAAACCCTTATTAAAGGGCAACGAGACTTCATTTTAAATTATTTGCATAAACAAGGATGGGTAACTCAATGAACAACAATCAATACCAATTAGACAAAGTCATTATATTAAGTCGTCACGGTATCCGTACTCCGTTAGAAAACACAATAGCATTGTTAGAACAATCCAGCCCGTTAAAATGGCCTAGCTGGGATCATGCTTATGGTTATTTAACAACGCGAGGAGGCGTATTAGAAGCTTTCTTTGGACATTATCTATCACAATGGCTTGAACAAAAAAACATTAATATTGAACCTCAAAATCCTGATATCTACGTTTATGCAAACAGCCTTCAAAGAACAGTGGCAACAGCTCAATTCTTAGTTAATGGCGCTTTTGCGGGTTATGACATTCCTATCCATCACAAATACACCATTGAAAAAATGGATCCGATTTTTGATCCAAGTGTACAAGATGACTCTACAGAATTAAAACAAGCTGTATTGAGGGATATTGAAGAGGCCGACAAAACCGCATCTATCTTCAAAAATTTAGCGCCCGCTTATCAAATGGTCTCAGATATATTGGACTATCCACATTCACAATTATATGCACGCTATCGATGTGATTTTGCCGATATCCCCTATGAACTCTATTTTAAAAAAAATGAAGAACCTGAGTTACATGGACCACTAGCCATCGGAATTTGTGCCGTTGATGCATTTTTATTACAATATTATTCTGCATTTCCAAAAGATCAGATCGCATGGGGCAAAATAACCCGCCTAGAACAATGGCAACAAATCCTGCAAATTCGTAACCACTATATTGATTTAGTCTTCCATTGCAAGACCATTGCTCAACACATTAGTAAATTATTAATCAATAAGATCGATGATTTACTGCATCACCAATCTCACAAAGTTAATCTACTCGTTGGGCATGATAGTACTATTGCAGCCTTGCTCGGCGCTTTGGATTTTGCACCATACCAGCTTCCAAACCAATGTGAAAATACACCAATCGGCGGGATGGTTATCTTCCAACGCTATCGCCACATTTCTTCAGGTGATTACTTTTTTAGAGCCGAATACGTTTATCAAAGTTTTGAACAACTTTATACTGGGCAGCCAATTGATATTCATAATCCACCACAACATTATCAATTAAAGTTGGAAAATGCTTATATCAACAGTGATGGTTATTATAATTGGGCAGATTTTGCAAAACGTTTAAAGGATAATTAATAGTCATTTAAATTTTTCAATAAGACATCGATTCCACCGACACACATCGGTGGAACACATAATCTTTAACGCAATTATCACAAGAATAATTAACGACTGTTTTCAGATGCTCTATGAGTAATTTACGTAAAAATATTAATCCTATTAAGCTGATAAAATAGATTACTCACTCAGATCCGATCCCATAACATATTGATGCAAAAATCTGCACAACATATCTTCAGAAAACTACTTATTTTTAAAGGGAGATAATATAAAAACAAACTTAATATACGTTTTCACACCGATTCGATACATTTTCAAAAAAAGCTTACTGACCATTTGGATGAAAACCGTTATCTATGACCTAAATCTCATCTTTCAATATCATACTAAAAGATTAAGTACATTCACTGTACACCCATTTTATTTCTATTTTTAAGTGTCATTATTTATATTCATCTAAAGAAGTTAACAAATCAAGCGAATAAGTCATTATTCATAAAATATCGTTATACCCAATAATTGTAATCGATTTCATAAATCACTTTTTTATAATAAATACCAAAATGAAAAAAAATTAAAAATTCATTTTATGTAAGTAAGCATTGCTGTAACCCTTACTCTATTGGCTACTATTGGCTATTATCACCTCAATAAATTAGAAAATAATTATAAAATATATACTGAAACGTCTGCTTAACCTCAAACTTTTTAACAAAAAACTCAAATGTAATCGATTTCATAAAATGTTAACTGGATCACTTTTTTGTAATAAATAAAGTGATAGTATTCATTTTAACCAATAACGTTTTCGATAAATAAAAGTGTAAACGATTTCTAAATGAGGCCAAATCATTTAAAGCTTAACAGAGGAAGTTCATCATGAATCAAAACATTAAGTCATCACTACATAATAAAAACTATTGGGTATTTAGCCTCTACTTTTTTCTTTACTTTTTTATTATGGGAGCATACTGCCCTTTTTTTCCAGTTTGGTTAAAAATGATTGGCCTTGATGAAGCAAGTACAGGATACGTCTTTTCTTTTATTTCGTTATTTGCATTAGTTTTTCAACCTATTTTTGGTTTGATTTCGGATAAATTAGGATTAAAAAAACACCTGCTATGGATTATTACCCTGCTATTAGTATTGTTTGGACCATTTTTTATTTTCGTATTTGGACCACTACTCAAATTTAATGTCACGTTAGGTGCAATTGTGGGTGGATTTTACCTAGGTATGGTCTTTAGTGGTGGGGCTCCAGCTATCGAAGCCTTAGTTGAAAAAATCAGTCGTCGCAGTGGTTTTGAATTTGGTCGCAGTCGTATGTTTGGATGTTTTGGTTGGGCAATTTGTGCATCGTTTGTTGGGATTATGATATCGAAAAACGTCAATGCTGTTTATTGGTTATGTTCTGGATTTGCCCTAATTCTATTAATTTTAGTTAAAATCGCTGATCCGGCAAAAACCTCAACAACTGATGTAGTAGAACAATTGGGATTAAACAAACCTGAACCTTTCAATCTAAAACTGGCGTTAGATTTACTTAGAATGCGTAAGACATGGTTTTTTATGCTTTATATCGTTGGTGTAGCATGTACTTATGATGTATTTGACCAACAATTTGCTAACTTTTTTACTTCCTTTTTTTCAAGTGAGCAATTAGGCCGTGAAGCATTTGGTTACGTTACAACACTTGGCGAATTTTTAAATGCCACAGTAATGTTTTTTGCGCCCATAATTGTAATGAAAATCGGCAGTAAAAATACCTTATTGATTGCAGGCATAATCATGTCAATTCGCATCACTGGTTCAGCTTTTGCTAGTAACGCAGTTGAAGTGGTAATTTTAAAAACATTGCATATGTTTGAAGCACCATTATTATTAGTTGGAGCCTTTAAATATATTACTAAACACTTCCCTATTCGCTTATCAGCAACCGTTTACTTAATCGCATTTTGCTTTGCAAAACAATTATCTATCATGTTTATGTCTACTTTTGCTGGATTGATGTATGTTAATATTGGCTTTGAAGGAGCCTACTTAGTTCTTGGACTCATCGCTTTCAGCTTTACACTGATTTCGTCCTTCACATTATCAGGACGTGGACCATGGGATGTTTTCAAATATAAAAAAAATGAAGAATCCGGTAATTAATTTCGATTCTCTGAACATAATTAACTCAAATTAAGGTATTTAGATGAAAATATTAGTCACTGGCGGTTGTGGATATATCGGTAGCCATACTTGTGTTCAACTCATTCAATCAGGCTATACACCTATTATTATTGATAATTTATTCAATAGTAAAGCCTCAGTATTACAAAGAATACAAACTATCACAGGGAAACCTATTATCTTCTATCAAGGGGATGTGTGTGATGCAAAATTATTAGCAACCATTTTTAAAGAGCACAACATCAAAGCCGTTATTCACTTTGCTGGTTTAAAAGCTGTTGGTGAGTCTGTATACAAACCGCTGGAATACTATGAAAATAATGTGTATGGCAGCATTGTGTTAATGAAAGCGATGCGTGATGCAGGGGTTAAGCAATTGGTATTCAGTTCTTCAGCTACGGTATACGGTGAATTAGCACCCGTTCCTTACGTTGAAACGTTACCGCAAGGATTACCTACTAGCCCATACGGTAAAAGTAAACTTATGGTTGAACAATGCATGATGGATTTAGCCAATGCTGAGCCTGATTGGTCATTAACACTGCTACGTTATTTCAATCCAGTTGGTGCTCATCCTAGTGGTTTAATGGGTGAAGATCCTCTTGGTATTCCAAATAATCTTATGCCATATATTACTCAAGTTGCAGTGGGTAAACGTGAATCTCTGGCTGTGTTTGGTAATGATTATCCAACCGAAGATGGCACTTGTGTTCGCGATTTTATTCACGTTGTGGACTTAGCTGATGGACACATTGCTGCACTTAAAGCTGATCAAAATAGAATTGGAATCCATATTTATAATTTGGGTTCAGGTGTTGGTTACAGTGTTTTGCAAGTAATTAAAGCTTTTGAAAAAGCGTCAGGAAAACCACTTAACTGGCATTTTGCACCTCGCCGTGCTGGTGATTTGCCGGCTTTCTGGGCTGATGCTAACAAAGCCGAACAAATATTAGGTTGGAAAACCAAACTCACCCTTGATGATATGGTAAAAGATTCATGGAATTGGCAATCTAATAATCCACAAGGCTATCCTGATTGAATTGAAGCTCGACAATAATAACAACAAAATCGAATCAAATTAAAGAGGCAAATATGGATATTTTTAACCCAGTAGATCATCCTCATCGTCGTTATAATCCATTAACTAATCAGTGGATACTTGTTTCACCACATAGAGCAAAACGTCCTTGGCAAGGACAACAAGAAGAGTTAAGCGAAGAACAAAAACCGAGTCACGATCCAACTTGTTTTTTGTGTGCAGGAAACAAGCGAATAACCGGTGATATCAATCCCAACTATAAGGGGACTTTCGTCTTTACCAATGATTTTGCTGCATTGATGGAAGATACGCCAATTTCGCCAGATAATAATGATCCGCTATTTCAAATGCAAAGTGCCAGAGGCACAAGTCGCGTTATCTGTTTTTCACCTGATCACAGTAAAACTTTGCCTGAACTCGATTTATCTACCATTGAAAGCATGATCAAAACGTGGATAGGTCAACAACAAGAATTAAGTAAAAAATATCCTTGGGTACAAATATTTGAAAATAAGGGCTCAATCATGGGGTGTTCTAACCCACACCCACATGGACAAATTTGGGCAAACAGCTTTTTACCCAACCAAATTGCGCGTGAAGATCTCAATATGCGCAATTACTATGAAAAATATCACCGAAATCTGTTAGTTGATTATGTAGAAAAAGAACAAATAAAGCGTGAGCGAATTGTCGTTGAAACCAAACATTGGTTGGCCGTGGTCCCTTTTTGGGCAACTTGGCCATTTGAAACATTATTATTACCCAAAATGCATATTCCACAATTAACCTCACTAACAAGCAATCAACAAAGTGATTTAGCAATAGCACTGAAAAAATTAACCAGCCGCTACGATAATTTATTTCGTTGCTCTTTTCCTTATTCAATGGGTTGGCATGGCGCACCATTTATGCAAAATACAACTGATTATTGGCAAGTTCATGCTCACTTTTATCCACCGTTGTTACGTTCAGCAACAATCAAAAAATTTATGGTCGGTTACGAAATGTTAGCCGAAGTACAACGAGATTTAACGCCGGAACAGGCAGCTGAAAGACTGCGTAATGTTAGTGATGTGCATTATAAAGAGATAAAGGATAAATAAATGAAAGAATTAATCAATAAAACTTCGCAAGCATTTGAAGCTAAATTTGGCTATAAACCCGATACGACAATACAAGCGCCAGGTCGCGTAAATTTAATTGGTGAACATACCGATTATAATGACGGATTTGTACTCCCTTGCGCTATTAATTATCAAACAGTAATCAGCTGTCATAAACGTTCAGATAATTTGATTCGGGTCATTGCAGTTGACTACAATAATGAGCAAGACGAATTTTCATTAGATTCCTCAATTGAAAAACATCCAAAATACCAATGGGCTAACTATGTACGTGGCGTAATCAAACATTTAAAAAAATATACTCATAATATACAAGGGGTTGATCTAGCCATTAGTGGTGATGTGCCACAAGGTGCAGGACTTAGTTCATCAGCATCACTTGAAGTTGCCATAGCTAAAATGTTTCAGGTTTTATATAATTTGCCATTAGATGGCACTAAATTAGCGTTGATTGGTCAGGAAGCAGAAAACCAATTTGTTGGTTGTAATTGTGGAATAATGGATCAGCTTATCTCCGCACTAGGGCAAGCACAGCATGCCTTACTGATTGATTGC
This sequence comes from Gilliamella sp. B2828, assembly GCF_026537125.1. NCBI lineage: Bacteria > Pseudomonadati > Pseudomonadota > Gammaproteobacteria > Orbales > Orbaceae > Gilliamella > Gilliamella sp. B2828. The sequence continues at coordinate 125,146 of NZ_JAFNMU010000001.1, read as the reverse complement.
CGATCATTAGAGGCAATGCCAGTTTCAATACCTAAAGATTTTGCAGTCGTAATTATCAACTCAAATATCAAACGTGGTTTAGTGGACAGCGAATACAACAGTCGTCGTCAACAATGCGAAACAGCCGCTAAAGCCTTTGGTGTCAAAGCGTTACGAGATGTAACTTTAGATGAATTAAAGCAAATTAAAAATAAACTGGATCCTATTGTTTTTAAACGCGCTCGTCACATAATTACCGAAAACGATCGTACCTTAAAAGCAGCTGTAGCACTGGCAAATAGCGACTATAAACTACTATCAAATCTTATGGCACAAAGCCATAACTCTATGCGTGATGATTTTGAAATCACTGTGCCAGCCATTGATTATCTTGTTGAAATCATACACAACAACCTAGGTGAACAAGGTGGCGTACGTATGACAGGTGGAGGTTTTGGGGGATGTGTAGTTGCACTCGTACCAAAAAATAAAGTTGACGATATCAGAGCCGTCGTTAAAAATAATTATGCTAAAAAATTTGGAATCAAAGAAGATTTTTATGTCTGCATACCAAGTAAAGGGGCACACGCTTTATGCTCATAAAACAGATTATAACACTTTCAAACAGACAGGGAATGACAATTAAACTTTCAAACTGGGGAGCAACTTGGCTCTCTTGTCAATTACCCGTTGCCGGACAAAATCGTGAAGTACTACTTGGTTGTAAAAATTTGGAACAATATGCACAACAAAAGGCCTATCTTGGGGCTACCATTGGTCGATATGCTAACCGAATTGCAAACGCAACCATTGAAATTAACGGAATAAACTACTCACTTAGTGCCAATCAAGGAACAAACCAATTGCATGGCGGTAAATTCGGGTTTGATAAACAACTATGGCACATCCAATCTCAATCTGACAAGCAAGTTATATTTACCTTGATATCGCCTGATGGAGATCAAGGATTCCCTGGAGAGCTAAAAGTTGAAGTTACCTATAAACTCACCGATGACAATCAAGTTATTCTCTCTTTTAATGCGATTACCACCAAAACTACCCCTGTAAATCTAACCAATCATGCTTACTTTAATTTAGACGGAGAAACGAGCAAAGATATCCTAAATCACACCTTACAAGTTAATGCTGACTTTTATTTACCGGTTGATCATAGCGGCATACCAAACAGTGATTTAGTGAGTGTTAACCAATATGACATGGATTTACGCAGACCAAAATTCATCGCCGAAAGATTTCTAGAAAGCCCGATAAGACAAATCACTGGCGGTTATGATCATGCTTACTTATTAAATAAATCGCAATCCATTGCCGCTAAACTAATATCAGCCGATAAAAAAGTGAAGATGAATGTGAAAACAACCCTACCCGCACTGCAAATCTATACCGGTAATTTTTTAAAACATACGCCTAACAGGCATAATGGTCAATACAATAATTTTGCAGGAATAGCTTTAGAAGCTCAGTTTTTACCTGATAGCCCTCATCATCCTGACTGGCCACAACCAAGCTGTTATTTAGAACCTCAACAAACTTATCATCATCAAATTTGTTATCAATTTGATATTAAATAGGAATTATTAAAAAACTATTGATTAACTCACATTCTCATCATCAATCACTACTCTTTAATAACACTGTATGAATACAATTATGCAATGAACAAATAATGTTCTCATCCTGTTAAACTGATCACACAATTTTATAAGAGATCTAACACTTTGTGTTTTTTGTAAAAAAGTTTCAGGTTATCGCTACGTTTGAGTATAAAAACAATTGCTTCTATCACGTTAAACTAACAATCTTGAGCAAAATTAGGTATGATATTCACATCTTTGCTAATGGATAACATAATAAATGAAAAGCAAAACTTTAACCGCAATCTTCCCTGGAACGTTTGATCCCATTACTAATGGGCATATTGATCTCATTACCCGAGCATCATTACTTTTTCCTCGTTTAGTTGTTGCGGTTGCTGAAAGTCCTAATAAAAATAGACTTTTCACCTTAGAAGAACGAGTTAATCTAGCATCTACTGCTGTTGAGCATCTTCTTAATGTCGAAATTATTGGTTTTGATAATTTAATGGCTAATTTTGCCCAAACACATAATGCTACAGTGATTGTTCGTGGGGTACGCACCACACATGATTTTGAATATGAAAGACAACTTGCCGAAATGAATCGTGCATTAAAACCAGATTTAGATACTATATTTTTGATGCCATCAATAGCCATGGGCTTTATTTCATCAACGATTGTCAAAGATGTGGCTTATCATGGTGGTGATATTACCAATTTAGTGCCTACCCATGTCAAAATAGAATTGTTAAAACGACTAACTTAGATTTTAAACTTACGATTATGGTTAAATTTTACACACCAACCAAAAAAAAGCTTACCTCCCAAAAATTGACCGTTACTGTTTCGTCACTTGATGCCTTTGGACAAGGTGTTGCTAGTCACAACGGCAAAACAATTTTTATTAAGTCAGCCTTACCTGATGAAACCGTTGATATTAAATTAACAGAAGATAAAAAAAATTACGCGAAAGCGACGGTTATAAAATATTACAATCAAAGTAACGAACGGGTTAAACCTCAATGTGAATATTTTAAAAAATGTGGTGGTTGCGAACTTCAACACATCTCATCACATTTACAACAACATGCCAAATATACGGCACTGATTAACTTATTACAAAAAGAAAGTGGACAGTCTTTAGCAAATATTGTTAAAAATTCACCGCAAATAATTGCCGATCAACCTTACCATTATCGCCGACGAGCAAGATTGGCAATTCATCTTGTTAAAGGTGAATTATTTATTGGATTTCGTCAGGCTGAATCAAGTCAAATAATCAATATTGAGCATTGTCCAATATTGGTTGAACAATTAGATTTATTACTTGCTCCATTACAACATTGTCTACGCAAAATTACCCAAAAAAAAGCGCTCGGTCACATTGAATTAATCGCCGTAGATAGTGGTGTGTTGATTGTATTAAGACACACATTACCAATGACACCACAAGATACCAAAATACTGAAACAATTTGCTGAAGATCATCAACTTACGCTCTATTTTTACGGAACAGAATTAGTCCATATTAGGGGGAACAAAGAACATTATTATTTAATCAATCAATTAAAGTTAACCTTTAGTCCACTTGATTTTATTCAAGTAAATAGCAAAATTAATCAAAAAATGATTAATCAAGCTTTGGAATGGTTAACATTAAAACCAACGGATAATGTATTAGATCTATTTTGTGGAATGGGTAATTTTTCATTGCCGATGTCAACATTATGTAAATCGGTTACTGGAATTGAAGGCATCCATACTCTGGTTGAAAAAGCCAAATTCAATGCTTTATTAAACAACAAAGAAATTTGTGCTAAAACACATTTTTTAGTTAATAATTTAGATGATCAACAGCAACTTTCGACATGGAGTCATGCTAAATTTGAAAAAGTATTATTAGATCCTGCTAGAGCAGGTGCTTACAATGCTACAGCAGAAATTGTGAAGATAGCACCAGAAAAGATTGTTTACATTTCGTGCAACCCTGCTACCCTAGCGAGAGACTGTAAGCAATTTATTGATAAAGGATATAAAATTGCTCAAGTTGCTATTTTGGATATGTTTCCGCAAACCAAGCACATTGAATCAATGTTGCTGTTAACAAAGTAGGATAGTAATTATGGTATCAGTTAGAGGAGCCCATCAACACAGTGAAGAGCATTATTCTCTTGCACAATTTGATATTGAAAGATGGACCAGTCAAGAATTATTATTAGTCAATCCAACCTCTTATAAAAAATTCAAAGAAGTTTGGGACTTTTGTTTTGAAAACAGTGCCGGTGCACCTGAACAGATCCACTGCTTCCAAAATGCGATTGAAATGGTCGAAATTTTATCGACGCTTAATATGGACATTAACAGTCTGTGTGCCGCGTTATTACTTCCTTTCGTTGACACCAAAATTATTCGTCGAGAAGATATTCCCGAAGATTTCGATCGCGAAATTTCAAATATTATTTCCAGCATAGTAAGAATGAAAGAAATTCGCCACTTACGAGCAATTCGTAACGGCAGTGCAACGACGGAACAAATTGATAGTATTCGCCGCATGTTACTGGCAATGGTAAATGATTTTCGCAGTGTTGTAATTAAATTAGCAGAACGCATTACTTATTTACGCGATTTGATGTCTGCCCCGCAAGAAGAACAAGTTTTAGCCGCCAAAGAGTGCTTTAACATCTATGCACCCCTAGCTAACCGATTAGGCATTGGTCAATTAAAATGGGAACTGGAAGATTTTTGCTTCCGCTATTTATATCCTGATAAATATCGCCTTATCGCCAAAAAATTGCAAGAAAAGCGCTTAGATCGGGAATTATATATCAATCGATTTGTTAAGCACCTACAAGATTTAATGAATCAAGATCACATACGTGCTGAAGTTTATGGACGCCCTAAACATATATACAGTATCTGGCGCAAAATGGAACGTAAACATCTGAAATTTGAAGAACTTTATGATATTCGTGCAGTTCGAATCATTTGTGATCGTATCGAAGATTGTTACAACGCTTTAGGTATTGTTCATAGTCATTACAAACATATTGCTAAAGAATTTGATGACTATGTTGCCAATCCAAAACCGAACGGTTATCAATCCATTCATACGGTCGTTTATGGACCGCAAGATAAAACGATCGAAATTCAAATCCGTACTGAACAAATGCACAATGACGCAGAACTAGGTATTGCTGCGCATTGGAAGTATAAAGAAGGCAGTACCGATAAAATGACTGCTTATGATCAGCGAATTTCTTGGTTACGTAAACTGCTAACTTGGCAACAAGAAATGTCTGAAAGTGGTGAAATTCAAGAAGCCGTACGCAGCCAAATTTTTGATGATCGAGTCTATGTTTTTACGCCTAAAGGGGATGTGGTTGATTTACCAGCCGGTTCGACTCCACTTGATTTCGCCTATCACATCCACAGTGATGTAGGACACCGCTGTATTGGTGCAAAAGTAGGCGGACGCATTGTCCCTTTTACCTATAATTTAAAAATGGGCGATCAAGTTGAAGTCATTACCCAAAAACAACCCAATCCAAGTCGCGATTGGTTAAATCCAAATACCGGATTTGTGAACAGTAGTCGTGCCAGAGCTAAAATTCAGGCCTGGTTTAAAAAACAAGATCGTGAAAAAAACATCGCCTCGGGTGAACAAATCTTATACAATGAGCTAGAGCCATTAAACATTACTTTAAAAAGTGTCGAAAAAGTACTAATCAGTAAATACAATGCTCACTCATTTGACGAAGTTCTTGCCGGTATTGGCAGTGGTGATATTAGAATTAATCAGTTAGTTAATTTTATTAATGCTCAATTTAATAAACCAACGGCAGAAGAGGAAGACGAAGCCGTATTAAAGCAAATTGCTCAAAAATTAAATACACAAACTAAAAATAACAACAAATCAGGCAATAAAAAAGGCAGTGAAATTATTATAGAAGGTGTAGGAAATTTAATGTACACCATTGCTAATTGCTGTCGTCCTATCCCCGGTGATCCTATCGCTGGATTTGTCACTCAAGGACGGGGTATTTCAATCCATCGTGCTGATTGTGAACAGTTACTGGATCTAAAAAATCACGCTCCTGAACGCATCACTAACGCTGTTTGGAGTAACAATACGCACTCAGGCTATACCATGGTAATGCAAATCGTTGCTAACGATCGCAGCGGTTTATTAAGGGATATCACAACAATATTAGCTAACGAAAAAATACAGGTACTTGGACTTATAAGCCGTTCAGATATAAAGCAACAATTAGCAACCATTGAGGTAGACATGAAAATCTTTGATCAAGATTCATTAAATCGCATTCTTAATAAAATAAAACAACTACCCGATGTGATTGAAGCCAAACGTTTTCAAGGCTAATTTAGCATAAGATCGCCACATTTAAGTGGCGATTATGCACAAAAGGTTATTTACGTTCTAAAATTTCAAATTGATATGGATAGCTATTTTGCTCATCGGCTTGATGATCTTGTTGATAAATCACCTGCCACTGCTCAGGTAAATAATCGGGAAAATAGGTATCTCCTTGAAGATCGGCATCGATGTGCGTTAAATACAGCCGATTAATTAAAGGTAAAACCTGCTGATAAATATTTCCACCACCAATGACAAAAGCTTCTTCTACGTGCTGTGCTTGCACGAGTGATAAAGCTGCCTCGATCGATTGCACCCAACTTATATTTGGGTTGGCATTAAGGTCACTGACAGCTTGCCGTGAAACAATAATATTATGACGATTGGGAAGCGGTCTACCAATCGATTCAAATGTTTTTCTCCCCATAATCACAGGTTTATGGAGTGTATTTTTTTTGAACCATGCCAAATCAGCGGGTAAATGCCAAGGCATTTGATTATTTTGGCCAATAACACGATGATGTGCCATAGCAACGATAACACTTAAAATCATACTAATTACACGTATCCTAAAGATTTAATTCGTTGATTTACATTTTCTGGAAAAATGGTTTCACTCCACAACCTTCGGCTTAAAGAAAGTAAAGGCTCTGTCTGTCCGGAAACTATCCAATTTGCTAATTCGGTTGCTACATCAGGATAGATTGTTGGTTTAGGAGAAGGTAAGCTCAACCAATATTTAAGTTTGATACAATTTAAACTCTCCATAACAGTTGCCATATCTAACGTATGCAAACAACGTGCATTATAGATTTGCTCAAATTGTCCTGATACAGGCTTAGTCAAAATCTTTTTACCTAATACTAACGCTTCTGAAATTAGGGCAAAACCAGTATTAGTAATAATACCGGAACAACTGACTAAAGCAGCGGTAAAATTATCACGACCAAGTGGTTGAAAAATAATATTGCTTTGTTGTGACAGTTGCTTTATATCCGGATGAAAACAGATAAATTGATGATCCGGAAACTGTTTCAACATTAACGTAATTTCGTCTAATGCTTCAAAAGGCAAATAAACAATAATATTTCCATCTTCAGTTGGTGCAACGTTAAAGGAGTCAATCATTGGTGGAATCAATTTATGCCCAAAATGAAACCAATGTAGGCCAATGGGTTTAGTGACAGGCGCATAATACTTCATAATTACATTCGCTATCATCCCATATTCTTTAGGCTTAAGATATTGGCATACAGCCTGATTACTGATACCTAAACAGTCCCGATGCTGATAATGTGCAGCCCAAGCACTAACTGGCTCAAAATCGCTAATAATACAATCATATTTTGACAAATCGAGTTCACGAACATCTTTAACCAGGCGAAAGGCTCGAATTCGCTGAACGGTTTTACGAAAATTGATTTTGCCATTTAGTGTCGCAAATGACACACCACGATAGGTTTTATAATTACCAAAAGCTTGCATATCAAAATAGTCTTTAGGATTACGGCCACTGAAGATATAGTCAACATCAGCACCAGCTATTTTAAGAGCTTTGGCTAATGTTCTACAACGACTGACATGGCCATTTCCTGTTCCTTGAACACCAAAGAGAATTTTCATATCAATATTATTCGATAGTTGTTATTAGCAAATATAATACCAGAACACTCAATTATTAGCTCCATTATTTTAAGCAAATAAACTCGATATTGATAACAAACATTGATTCACATCAACTTTGATTGCAAACCATAAAATGAAGTTAAACAATTTATCTATCAATCAAAACATTGTTGAACATTTAACGTTTAATGTTATGAGTGAATTTTATCCAAATTCACTCATGGTAATTCAATCTTACAAACAGCAAAAAATTTTTAAATCACGTTTTCCTTCTGTCGTTAACTTTCAATAATAAATTAAAACATCGATATAAAACAATACAATAAATAAAATAATTATTACAGAATCTTATTTATTTCAGTAATGAAATAAAGATTGCATTATTCAAAAAAACATCGTATGTTATTTCGCGTATATTGATTGTCATTATTATGAATTATTTGGTTTAAATTAATCAACAAACCATAACGATCTAAATTAAAGGAATGCATTATGAATTCTATGGAGTCAATCGTTAACAATATTTCATCGTTCATAAATAACTCGTCACTTAATAACTATTCGCTCAACATTGAAGGTTTAAATAACGAGTTAACCTTACCTTCTATTGAATCCATTAAGGGCAATGAAGCGTTAAATATACCTTGGCATTACAACATTATCTTCACATGCCCAAATAAGCATATTGAGATTGATTCAGTACTTAGCCAACATGCTTCTTTAACTTTACAGACTCACAATTTAACCAATACCTTAACACATCTTACTTCTTATAATCTAAATCAAAAACCAAAAACGCTTCATGGCATTATTACTCAATTCAGCCTGTTATCTATTAATAAAGATGAAGCTCGCTATCAGGTGACACTTGAACCACGCTTAGCATTGCTGGCAAATAGCTATCACTGCGCAATTTATCAAAATCAAAGTGTTGTTGCTGTGGTAGAAGAAGTCCTGCGTAACCATCATTTTATTGGTATTGACTACCGATTTGAACTTAAAGAAACTTATCCCGAAAGGGAGTTTATTACTCAATGGCAAGAAAGTGATCTCACTTTTATACAACGATTGCTTGCAGATGTTGGGATCTGGTTCCGTTTTGAAACGCATCCTGAGCATTATTGTGATGTGATGGTAATAAGTGATGATCAACAAGGATTTGCAGACGGTGGCACCATTTCACTCAAAACACCAAGTGGAATGCATGATGATCATCAAAACAGTGTCTGGGATTTACAATTCACCAGCCACACCAAGCCCCAAAATGTCATTGTTAACGACTATAACTATCGCTCAGCTGACAGTGATCTTAATACTCAAATCAATACCCAACCTAAAGATATCACCACCCGTGGTGATGACTATCATTATGAAGAGCATTACAAATTGCGGGGAGACGAACGCACCATTGAAAGTGGTCAATGGTATGCACAAATTCGCCATCAGCAGTATATCAGTGGCAAACTTATTATTTCTGGCAAATGCAATGACTACAATCTTGCTCCCGGTCAACATATTATCATACCTCAATGTCCAATTAATGATATCCATAATGGTATTATTATTCTCTCGACACAAAATTATGGAGACAGAACTTATCCTTATCAAACCCATTTTACTGCCATTGCCTATGATGAGCTTAAACCTTATCGCCCTACGCCCTTACCATGGCCACAAGTTAGTGGTACGTTACCAGCCAAAGTAACCAGTCCTGATAACGATACATACGCCTACATTGATATTCAAGGACGCTATCGAGTCAAATTCAATTTTGATTTAAAAAATTGGAAAAACGGTTACGAAAGCTTATGGGTCCGGCTTGCTAAACCTTATGCCGGTGAAACTTATGGTTTTCACTTTCCATTAATTGATTCAACCGCAGTAGCCATAGCCTTTACGAATGGTAATCCTGATAGACCCTATATTGCTCATGCTATGCACGATAGTATGCATCCCGATCACATCGCGACGGCCAATAAGCATCGAAATGTGATTCGTACCCCAGCTAACAATAAACTAAGAATGGATGATAAACGTGGGCAAGAACATATCAAACTCTCTACCGAATATGGCAAAACTCAACTTAACTTAGGTCATCTGGTTGATGGGGAAAAAAATCAGCGTGGTGAAGGTTTTGAATTACGTACTGATGAATGGGGAGCGATACGTGCAGGTAAAGGCGTATTTATCACTGCTGACGAACAATCTAAAGCGCAGAATATACAACTTAATATGCAAGAAGCCAAAGAACAACTTGAAAAAACCGTTAATATGGTCTCGGCATTACAAAGTGCCGCCAAACAAGCTGAAGCTGAATTAGCCGACTTAGAAAGTCAAAAAAAACTGTTCACTCAATCGCTGGCAGAATTAAAACAGGCGTCCATTTTATTATCATCACCTAAAGGAATTGCCCAAGTCACACCAGACAACATTCAATTAGCGGCAGGTAAAAATATTATGTTCGCCAGTCATCAACACACCGATATTAATGTATTAAGAAAATTTACCGTGGCAGCAGGCGAAATCATCAGTTTATTTTCACAAAAATTGGGGATTAAATTGCTGGCCTCTCATGGCAAAGTGGATATTCAGGCGCAGAGTGATGAAATGTCACTCACTGCACAAAAAGACCTGACAATGGTAAGTCAACAAGGGCGAACAATTATTTCGGCTAAAAAAGAACTTATTTTAACTTGTGGTGGTGCTTACATTCGTCTTGCTGATGGTTCAATTGACATAGCTGCACCAGATAATGTCATTTGTCGGGCAGCGACATGGCAAAAAACTGGTCCAGATAGTTTAAGTCAAATGTCGAATGAACAAAAAACAAGTAATTATTCTTTTAAATCCCGACTGCTTTGGCAACATGATGGCACTCCAGTCAAAAACCGAAAAGTAAGAATTATTCGTGCAGACAACAGTGAGATCAATACGATAACTGACGAAAACGGCAAACTACCCGAACAGTTTGGCCAATTTATAGAACCAATTACCGTGGTAATAGAACCTGAAAACAAAATTTAACAGGTCAATGATTACCAATAATTATTGTAAAAAATTATTAACAAAAGGGAGCTGATTTATGGGATGGAATATTCCTAGGCCATTAGAGCACGAACCTATCAAAAAAATCTCCTATTTATTATGGGGATTAAGCTTTTTATTGCTTGTACTGATTAGTTTCATAGTGACCTTATTTATCTATGACGGCGATGATTCCCTGTTATTTTGTTTTTTTGCATTCATATTACCAATGATTCTATGGTTTATAGCATTAGCAATTAAGGTATCCAACCTATATTCGGATGATGTTTATAACAACGAAATCACCAAACAAAACCTAGAATCAACCAAACTTTGGCAAAATTGGAGCAAAACACAGCTTCCCATTTTTGCAAGTCACGTTATTTGTGCCGAACCCAATGGAGTGCAGGCATTAACAGGTGAACTAACCAAAATACCACTCTACCCACTAAAAGCACGACCACTATTTAATGCGACTGCCTCAACTAAATCTTTTTGGTTTCTGGATGAAGTAAAGCAAAATCTGGAACAGCAATGCCCTCATTATCGTAAATATTTAAGCCATATCTATATACCTAACGCACTAATGGAAGATGAAGATCTGCTAAACGCCATTTTTAATCGTTGGGATTTGCGTGCAGAACCTATTATGGACTATAACATTTGGATTTCAGAATTATATCAACATATTGATGATATCGAATTATCACTCATCTTAACGTGTCAATACAGTGATACCAACTACCGCAATCACAGTAAATTCATTAGTGCACTACTCATTGGAGGAACATCATTGATTGACAGCCAAATACAAACGGCTCAATCGTGGTTAGGGCGTTTAATGATTTCAGAGCATGATTTATCGGCTGATTTGCAACAGCTATTTACTTATACTCAGTTTTCACCTGAAAACATTAACGATATTTGGCTATCAGGATTAAATAAAAATCATCGAATACAGTTAGCCCTTGCCACAAATCAATTAGCAATGGGTGAAGATAACCAACAACTACTGCACGATATTGATATGACCTTTGCTAAACCAAGCAAATTAACTCAATATTTTACTTTAACATTAGCAAGTGAACGTGTAAGAACGCATTTACGCGATCAATTAACCCTCATTGAATACCAAGGTACTGTCTATTTGCAATTAATCACCCATCAAAAATTGGTGTCATGATAATAAGGATAAAGAGCACATGACTGAAAATAACAATCATCAACAATTTGAATTCAATACCGTACCGCGTTCTGATAACAGGATTGAACACATAACGCTTAAAAAAGAGCGTCAAGTCATCCCGATTATTTTTCTGCCTGGGGTAATGGGCAGTAATTTAAAGGTTAAAGCTCAAAAAAACAGATATGAAGATGACAATGAAAATAATGGTAAAGATGACGATACTGAAGCGATTTGGCGTTTAGATAATATAACCAGTTTAGCAAAATGGATTTTATGGCGATTTGGAAACGCCAAAGCCAGAAGAAAAAAATTACATCCCCAAAAAACCCAAGTTGATAATCGTGGAAAAGTGATCGATGCGGCAACTAATCAGATTAATCTGATTCAAGCCTATGGTATGGCTGAAGATCAAGGCATTAACCCCAGTAATGAACCCACACAAGTACAAATAAATAAAGCCATTAAAAATCACCCTGAAAACAAACTGTTTGGGACCCGACGTGAACGGGGTTGGGGTACGGTAGGTTATATAAGTTATGGTAAGTTTCTAGAAAAATTTCAATCTTCTTTATTTCAAGCTAATGGTCAACTTTCTGATAAATTACGCAGTTTAACCAAGTCCCCTTCATTTGAACTAGATAAAGATAAAAATGAAGAAGAGGACAAAATTACACTAACCTTTACCCAAACACAAATCGACATTTGTAAAAACTATGATTTGCCCCTTTATGCCATGGGTTATAATTGGCTAGAATCCAATGAAGAAAGTGCTAAACGCTTAAAAACTTTAGTGGAAAAAACCATTCCTGCTTTTTATAAAAAACAGGGTAGAATTTGCGACAAAGTGATTTTAATTACCCACTCCATGGGCGGATTGGTTGCCCGCTATTACACCGAAGTCCTCGGTGGTCGTGAAAAAGTCTATGGCGTCATTAATGGTGTGCAACCGGCCACCGGTGCGGTAGCAGCTTATACCCGAATGAAACGAGGTAACGAAGCTAACTGGGCTATAGCAAATGTATTGGGGAAAGATGCAGCCGAAATGACCGCTGTTTTAGGCCAAGCGCCGGGGCCATTACAATTATTACCCAGTGCCGATTATGGTATGGGTTGGCTCACCATTACTAATCCGGAAATTAAATCAGACTATTACCCTAAAACCGACCCATATAAAGAGATCTACTTAAATAAAAAAGATTGGTGGTGCGTGTGTGAACCTCACTTGATTAATCCGTTTAACACCAATCATGATTTAACACAAATGCAAAGTGACTGGGAAGAATATGAATCAATTATAAAGGATTTGGTAAAACCATTTCATGAAGCTATAAACAAGAAGTACTTTAAAAATACGTATGTGTTTTATGGGATTGATCATGGTAAAAACATACAAGAAAAATACTTAACCTATGATACTGCGCATTGGCAAGGAGAGTATATTCAAGGTTATAAGTCTGAAGCTAAAAAACCGTTTAAAAATCATATAGGTGCCGAAAATCGTTTAGATTTAAGTGAAATGTCAGAAACCCGAACCGTAACCACTGAAAATAACTATTGGATTGAAGTTCAACGAAAAGCCGGACGCACACATGTAAAGTATCAAGATTATAAAGGTAACATTGCTGAGCGCTATACCCTCAAACCCGCGGTGAGTAATGGCGATGGCACGGTACCTCAACGTTCCGGGGAAATCCCCATCGAAAACATTAAAGTACGCATGCATTTGCCCATAGAGCATGAACCAGCATACAAAAATTCAATCACGCAAGAATTCACCTTGCGTGCGGTTGTCAATATTTTACTTGAGGTAAATAAACAAAATGAAAAAAAGACCGCCCCTAACGCATGAGCATTACCTCTTAATTATCGCTCTACTCATTATTTTATTTGTTACTTACCGCTACTTAACTAAGGATATACGTATGGTTACTCTCACAACCCAACAACAGCAACAAGTCGATGAACTGCTAAACAATACCGCTACCCGATGCATGGGGGTTTACTTATTTGATCTGCCC
>NZ_JAFNMU010000001.1:0-111243 GCF_026537125.1 Gilliamella sp. B2828 | reverse complement strand
CGAAGATCAGCTGATGGTCATTTGGCGTGACATTACCGATAGTATCAGGATCAGAGAGAGTGCTTTTGACGATGAATAAAAAATACTCTAAAATATCAATTTAGATGAATAGGTTAATGAAAAAATAAGTGGCTATTTAGGTCGTTAACTTAAACTGTTGAAATACTATTTATTTTTGGTTGAGTAATAACCATTGTTAATATCTGTAAAAATAGTATAACTTTGATACTTTTTTAAGTAAAATAAGTCTAAATAGCCTTTGTTAGATGAATAGTGAGATTTTACATGTCATTAAGAATCATCAAAAAACAAAATTGTCTTATTGCCATATTAACAATAATTTTTTTATTAGGTTATTTTGTTAACTATTTGTTTGTTAACTTTAATTTATCTTCGCCTGTGATTCAGGCTTCACAGCACAACGCATTTATGCCAGCAGTAAGCAAGAAACCTAGCAATTATCATCTTTTAGCCAAAAAATCCAAATTTTTCTCAAATTGCATACATTTTAATCACTACTCATCTTGCAAGATACTCATTCCTGATATTAGATTTGATCTGGTGTTATTGCCCCATCGTGAACCGTATTTTTCCTATAACTTTGCGCCACAATACAAAGAATGTATTCCTGAATTAAAACCACCTAGAATCGCTTAATTACATATTTAATTTGTATTTATTTTAAAAGTTAGTTCAAGTAGTTATCAGTCAAGTGACCGTTTTGCGATCAGTTTTATCGTTACTAACAAAAGAGTCATTATTTTATTTGAATGAAGATGAAAGGTATATTATGAAACGTCGACATTTTTTATTAAATATTACCACTGCAATCAGTGGATTAGCGGTTACCAAAGCCTTTGCCAAAATGGACCACTCAACTATGAGTCATGCCATGTGCACAACAAATTCTGATGAATGTCAAAAGGGGGACAGTATGCACCACGAACATATGAGTATGAATATGAATATGAGCCATAACAACTCTCCACAAAAACTTTTACCAACTTCAGCATTACCACAAGGTCGAAATTTACCAGAATTAGTACACTTAAAAAATACTAGTGATAAACAAGGTACTTTCGAAGCAGATATTGAAGCTAAACCCGTTAAAATTAAATTAACACCAGAATTAACAACAGAATTCTGGGCATATAACAATAGTATTCCTGGCCCAGCAATTGAAGCGTTTGAAGGTGATAAAGTCAAAATAACCGTTAAAAATAGTTTACCGCAAGCAACCACTGTACATTGGCATGGTTTACTGATTCCATCCAATCAGGATGGCAATCCGCAAGACGCAATCCCAGCTGGTCATAGTCGAACTTATGAGTTTACGATTCCTGAAGGTAATTCAGGTACCTTCTGGTATCATCCTCATGGACATGAAACTGTTGCTGAACAAATTGCCCGTGGCTTAGCCGGAATATTTATTGTACGCAGTAAAAACGACCCTCTCGCCTCTTTACCTGAACAAAACTGGTTCTTTTCCGATTTAAAATTGACCGATAAAGGTGAAATTGCCGATAACTCAATGGTTGATTGGATGAATGGTCGTGAAGGACAATTTGTATTAATTAACGGTGCTTATCGTCCTAAAATCACGGTGAATACTGCAACCCGAGTACGTATTTGGAATGCGTGTTCTGGACGTTATCTAAATTTATCCATACCGAACTGTGATGTTTATTTAGTCGGAACGGATGGAGGATTGATGCCTGAATCCATTAAACTAACTTCACCATTATTATTGTCACCAGCTGAACGTGCTGAATTAGTTATTGTACCAAAGAAATCTGGAGTCGTTTATTTACAATCAATTGGTTACGATCGTGGTAAAATGGGCAATGTCCCCCCAGAACAAGATATCATACTCGGAGAATTAGTCTTAACACAATCATCCTCAATTACTTTACCGTCAATCTTACGTGAATTACCAAAAGTAGGACAAGCAACTGCCCATAAATCACTAGAATATACAGAAGTGATGGATATGAAAGAACCGCGTGGTGGTATGCTATTTTTAATTAATGGCAAACGTCATGATATGCAACGTATTGATTTAGAGAGTAAAATTCATGAAATTGAAGAGTGGACAATTTTTAATAACTCTCATATGGATCATAATTTTCATATACATGGTGCACAGTTTACCGCTGTTTCACATGAATTCGACGGTAAAACGACACGACCTGAATATGTGGCATTAAAAGATACCATTAATCTACGCCCACGTGAAAAAATCACTCTAAAAATTCAACAAAATATGCCGGGATTACGTATGTACCACTGCCATATAGTTGAACATGAAACATTGGGCATGATGGGACAATTAATGGTGAAATAGTTTGACTATCCCCTCCCTATTTTTAATCGCTGTTTATTAAAATTAGAAGGGGGGGAAGATTTTGTTAATAAAGAAAGTTCTCAGACAGAGTTTAAAGATTAGAATATTAGCTAATCGCTTTTTAAACTAATTTTAATCACAACTTTCAAGGTACAACTTATTACCATGCAAGTTTTGATCAATTTAAATTACTTTTTATTGATAATAGGTCTTATTAGGTTTATCCGCTTATCACTTCAGTACTTCAAATAATCGCTTAACTTGTTGTAATAATTATTTTTGATTTTGACAAAAAATGCTAATATACTGCCAAAATGATCATGATCAATTATTGGCAAAAAATCAGCAAACGCTTGATTATCAATACTGCTTTATCGCACTTATTATTAGGTGTGATTGCTGCTGGGTTTGGATTATGTCAAGAAAATGCTTTACCGGTACAATTGTCAACATCCCAAGTTGGCATTATTACTATTACCCTAATCGTACAAGATCATCAAGCGCCGATAACAACAAAAACACAAACATTAGCCTTATCACAAAAACCACAATTTTATAAGTCATTTACGCCATTAAATTACACTGAGATTAGTCCAAATACCATTATTCGATTATCACCAAATAATGGCATAAGGGCTGGACCCGATGCTACTGCTTGATGAGCCTACCGCTCAATGTATTTAAATTGTTGTATAAGGTATCAGCCTTACTATATCTATTAAAAAGAACAAGAGAAAAGTTATGTTATTAAAATTATTAACTAAAGTATTTGGTAGCCGCAATGAACGCGTATTAAAAATGATGCGTAAACGTGTTGAAAGAATTAATGCCCTTGAACCGCAAATGGAAGCATTAACTGATGAGGAACTTAAAGCTAAAACCACAGAATTTAAACAAAGAATTGGAGATGGTACTAAGTTAGATGACATTTTAGAAGAAGCTTTCGCCGTTGTACGCGAAGCAAGTAAGCGCGTTTTTGGTATGCGTCATTTTGATGTACAACTTATTGGTGGCATGGTTTTAAATGAACGTTGTATTGCTGAAATGCGTACTGGTGAAGGTAAAACGTTAACAGCAACCTTACCCGCTTATTTGAATGCCTTAACAGGTAAAGGGGTGCATGTTGTTACCGTCAATGACTACCTAGCACAACGCGATGCTGAAAATAATCGCCCACTATTTGAATTTTTAGGATTATCCGTTGGCATCAACTTACCTAATATGCCACCACACATTAAACGTGAAGCTTACAATGCCGATATTACTTATGGTACGAATAATGAATATGGCTTTGATTACTTACGTGACAATATGGTATTTACTAAAGATTCGCGCGTACAACGTCCATTACACTATGCATTAGTCGATGAGGTTGACTCAATTCTAATTGATGAAGCCAGAACACCACTTATCATTTCAGGACAAGCTGAAGATAGTTCAGACCGATATATTAGTGTCGATAAAATTATTCCATTTTTAGTGCAACAAGAAAAAGAAGATTCCGAACAATTCCAAGGTGATGGTGATTTTTCTATTGATGAAAAATCTCGTCAGGTAAACTTAACTGAACGGGGATTAGTGAAAGTTGAAGAGTTGCTTATTAAAAACGGTATTATGAGAGGTGACGAATCACTTTATGCACCCGGTAATATTGTATTAATGCATCATGTTAATGCCGCATTACGCGCTCATCACCTATTCCATAAAGATGTTGATTACATTGTTAGAGATAACGAAATCATTATCGTTGATGAACATACTGGTAGGACTATGGATGGTCGACGTTGGTCGGATGGTTTGCATCAAGCCGTTGAAGCCAAAGAACATGTTAAAATTCAAAATGAAAACCAAACATTAGCATCAATCACATTCCAAAACTATTTCCGTTTATATGAAAAACTAGCAGGGATGACAGGAACAGCTGATACTGAAGCCTTTGAATTCAATCAAATTTATGGTTTAGATACCATTGTTATTCCAACCAATCGCCCGATGGTACGCAAAGATCAACCTGATCTTGTCTATATGACTGAGAAAGAAAAAATCAATGCTATTGTAACTGATGTGAAAGCTTGTGTAGAGCGCGGACAACCTGTCTTAGTTGGGACAGCCTCAATTGAAAAATCTGAATTAGTTTCATCTGCTTTTAAAAAAGCAGGGATTAAGCATAACGTACTTAATGCTAAATTTCATGCTCAGGAAGCGGAAATCATCGCTCAAGCTGGTCGTAAAGGTGCCGTAACAATTGCCACCAATATGGCGGGTCGTGGTACTGATATTATGCTTGGCGGTAACTGGCAAAGCGAGATAGCGAAACTTGAAGAACCAACCCCTGAAGATATCGAAACAGCCAAACAAGCATGGCAAGCAAGACATGAAGAAGTCATTGCGCTTGGCGGACTTTATATTTTGGGTACTGAACGTCACGAATCCCGTCGTATAGATAACCAGTTACGCGGTCGTGCAGGTCGTCAAGGTGATCCGGGAGCATCACGTTTTTACTTATCACTGGAAGATCCGTTAATGCGTATTTTTGCTTCTGATCGTGTAGGCAATATGATGCGTAAACTTGGTATGAAAGAAGGTGAAGCCATTGAGCATCCTTGGGTAACTAAAGCCATTGCTAACGCTCAAAAGAAAGTTGAAAGTCGTAACTTTGATATTCGTAAACAGTTACTTGAATATGATGATGTTGCCAACGATCAACGTAAAGCAATTTATCGACAACGTAATGAATTACTCGATAATTCAGATATTAAAGAAACGATCAATTCAATCCGTGGTGATGTCTTTAACGCATTAATTGATCAATATATTCCACCGCAATCCATTGAAGAAATGTGGGATGTTGCAGGACTCGAAACAGCACTTAAAAACGATTTTGATTTAGATTTACCTATTGCTAAATGGTTAGATGAGGAACAAAATCTGCACGAGGAAACATTACGTGAACGTATTTTACAAATAGCACAAGATACCTATATCGAAAAAGAAAATATTGCTGGTTCTGAAGCATTTAGACAATTCGAAAAAAGTGTTATGTTACAAACACTCGATACTTTATGGAAAGAACATCTTGCGGCAATGGATTATTTACGTCAAGGGATTCATTTACGTGGTTATGCTCAAAAAGATCCAAAACAAGAATATAAACGCGAATCATTTAACATGTTTGCCAGCATGTTAGAATCGTTAAAATATGATGTAATTGGTATTTTAAGTCGTGTACAAATTCGTTCACAAGAAGAAGTCGATGAAGCTGAACGACAACGCCTAGCAGAAATGGAAAAATTAATGGCAAAGCAACAAACCAACCATGAAGAGGTAACTAGTATGGGTAGTGAAAGTAAAGACCAATCAGCTGGATCGTCATCACAACCAATCGTAAGGAACCAAACCAAAGTTGGACGTAATGATCCATGTCCTTGTGGCTCAGGTAAAAAATATAAACATTGTCATGGTGCTGTTCACTAAGGCAAAAATTTAGTATCATCAAATAATATTGATATTAAATAACCGATTAAACTCGGTACTTACATTATCAGGGAAAGTAGCCACTTTCCCTGATGTTGATAACAAATAGACAGGATTATGAAAAAACATACTGAAATTGCTGTAGGTATAATTCGTTCACAAGATTGTCAGATCTTTATAACTCAACGCGGTGAAGACTCACATCTTGCTGGTTTTTGGGAATTTCCAGGTGGCAAGATTGAAGTAGGTGAAACCCCATTTCAAACCTTACAACGTGAAATAGCTGAAGAAGTTGATATCCAAATTCATCAAGCCCAATTTTTAAATATTTTTAAACACAGTTATGATGATCGTCATATCACTATTCATGCTTACCTCGTTGAAGAATGGGACGGCGTACCATTTGCTAAAGAAGGCCAACCTAGCCGTTGGATTGATCAACAAGATCTCAATGCTGACGAATTTCCAGATGCCAATAGACCGATCATTGAAATGCTTAAGAATCTAGATAAACAAATTTGATTTATTTGTCTGTTGGCTTTAAATAGCTTTGAATGTTTTTGAAGCTAGGGTGCTTTTTGTTTTTTTATCATATTAAAACTCTCTAATTTACTTATTCACTTTTGCAAAACGATGTCATCATCATGATTCTATATCATAATATTCACCAAAATTCTCTTTTTTATACTGAAACGTTTGCATTACCTGAAACGTTTTAACAAAATCAGAATTAAACAATTTAGATTGATTAATCCTAAAAATCATAAGGTTCAATATTTGTTTAATTGGCTAAAAAAGGTCTAATTTCTGTCTGTTTTTTAATATCACAATCAAAAAAATGACTATATTGGTAAATGGATTTAAGGTTTAACCATATGAAAGAATATTAAGTAGTACTCTATCGAGAAGGTACGTTATCTTCATTGCTTTAGGTATAGCTAACGCTAATCCAGTAAAATTGTCTGATTTTTTAAATAAATATGCAGTTCAAGGTTGGCAAGTTGTTACTATGGAAACAGACATACGTCGTTTGTTTCTATTTTGGCGTAGAGAAGCTTACTTAGTTATCATGGAACGTGAAGGCAACGAAATTAAACAAAACTTTTTCTAACCGGACAATTATGAAAGGAATCAATATCCCTAATAACTTTATTGATTCCTGATAATAAATAGATCCAATCAATAATCAATCTTAAAAGTTAGCAAGTCAAAAAAATAACTTTTGTCAAAAAGTTTCAGGTAATGCAAACGTTTCAGTATAAAAATTTACTTTTTGCATTGTAATTTTTGCTCAGCTAACGCTAAAAATACAATACCAATAATAATACATAGTCCACCAAGCAAACGAGTTAACGTTATATGTTCATTAAACACAATTATTGAAACTAGCATAACCGTCACCACTTGTAGATGAGAAGCAGCAAAAGCTGGTCCTACCGGCGCATTTTTTAATAAAACCATCCAAGTCATAAATGCACCAGTGTAGCCTAAAATTACCAAATAGACCCATCCATGACTAAAAATACGAATTAACCAATCGAAACTTATTTCAAATGGTAAAGCTGATAATGCGGTTAATTTGAAAGTAGTTTGACCAAACGTATCAAAAAACAATAATAAGATAAAACCAATGATATAAAATTTTTTCATTAAGTCAGTCCCACTAATATCACGCCGATAGTGATAAACAATATACCGATAAGACGAAATGCTGTTAGATGTTCTTTGAATAAGATGCGTCCAGCAACCATAACCGTGATGATATTAAACGATCCTAATAAAATACCTTGCGATAATGGAACTTCACTTAAAAAAGCCAGCCAAAAAATAAAACCAACAAAATAAGTACCAAAACCTAACCAAAGCCAGAAATTACCAAACAATTTTTGCCAATAATATAAACCTTGTTGATGTTTTGAAGTTATCGCGGCATATTTAAATGCAATTTGTCCGACAGTATCACAAAATAAATTAACAAACCAAAGAATAATAATTAAGGCTGACATGACTGACAAATTCCATGGATTTCAAGCACACTATGTTTTATTAAAAACTCATTTTGTTGCGCTAACTGCTTAAGTTGTGTTTCTATATCTTGAGAATGTTTTTCAATAATCTGTTGACACTTATCACAAATAAACAGTATGGAAATATGTTCTGGATCATGAAAATTTGGACAAATAATAAAACTATTAGACGATTCTACTTTATGGATAAAACCTTGTTCAAGCAAAAATTCCAATGCACGATAAATTGTTGGCGGTTTTGCTTTTGGTTCACTGACTTTAAGCAAATCTAAAAGATCATATGCACTCATTGCCTTATTTGCTTTGAGCATAATGCCTAACACAGTTCGACGCTGTGTTGTTAATTTAATCCCACGCTTCTTGCATAAATTTTCTATTTTTTCAATTAGCAGATTAAGCATTGTGTTTCCTTTGCTTCATAAACTATTTTTTTGCTGCTCTTCTTCGTCTGATTTCTTTAGGATCATTAATTAATGGGCGATAAATTTCAATACGATCACCATTTTTCACCAAATCATTAAGATCACAACGTTTGCCATAAATACCAATCAAAAGCCCATCCAATTTTATCTGACATATTGATAAGATATTGGATTTTGTAATTGCTTGCAAGACATTCGTTTGCTCATCAACATCGCAAGTAATGATGGTTGGATTATTTGGTAGCGCATAAACAACTTGAATACTGTTCATCTTAATAAATCTGCCTTGCTCTTTGTGAAAATGCATTAACCATGTTAGACATCACCTCTTTAAAAACTGGAGTGAACGCTATATCAAGTAATTTATTTTTGAATTCAAAATCCAAATCGAAACTAATTTTACTTTTGTGTTCACCTAATGCAGTAAATTGCCATTTTCCCGATAAGTATTTAAATGGGCCGTCTAACAAACTCATTTCGATAGAATGAGGCTGATTAATTTTGTTTAATGTTGTAAAAGATTTCTTAAACCCTAATTTTTCAACTTCAATAAATGCGGCCATTAAATTATCTTGTTTTCTAATAATGCCAGTTGCGATACAATCAGGTACAAATTCTGGATAGTGAGTAATATCATTGACCAAAGTAAACATTTGCTCAATTGAATAAGGCTCGATAACCTCGTGAAAAACATGTGCCATAATAATAAAATGAAAAGTTAAAATTAATGGCATATAGTACCACGTAACTTTATAATATCGCACATTATGACTAAGAAAAAATCACACAAGCCGGGTTCGGCAACTATAGCACTAAATAAACGCGCACGCCATGAGTACTTTATTGAACAAGAAATCGAGGCAGGACTATCCCTGCAAGGCTGGGAAGTAAAATCATTACGTGCAGGTAAAGCCAACATAAGTGATAGCTATGTTTTACTTAAAGATGATGAAGCATGGTTATTTGGCGCAACAATTACACCATTAAATGTTGCATCAACACATGTAATATGTGAGCCTATGCGCAATCGAAAATTGTTATTAAATGAACGTGAGCTCAACTCATTATTTGGTCAAATCAATCGCCAAGGTTATACTGTTGTCGCCCTTTCTTTATATTGGAAAAATGCTTGGGCGAAAGTAAAAATTGGTGTGGCGAAAGGTAAAAAAGAGTACGATAAACGCTCCGATATTAAAGAGCGTCAATGGCAGGTTGATAAAGCCCGTATTATGAAAAACGCCAATCGTTAATCATTGCGTGATTCATCGCGCTATGCTCAACTTAATGATGGCGTATTATTTGTGGTTTGATAAAAATTGCAGGGTTTTTTAACTCATTAAAGTTAAGTAAATTATCGATAACATCAACACAAACATGCGCCATACTTTGAAAATCCTGCGCAATTGCATCAATCGGGTAATAAGAGTAATCTAAATAAATATTGTAGTCATAAGAACATAAGCAAATTTTTTTTGGATCGAGCTTGATTTCCACCAAATAACTAAGCACTTCTTGTAACAAATTTCCTGATGGTGTAAAAATCGCTTTTGGTAATCGCCCTAATTTGTGATGTAAATTTTTTAGTAATTCGTATCCTTTATTGGGACAATAATCATCACTGACTAGCCAATGTGGATTAACGGTTAAACCAGCTTTATTCAGACCTTGCTTAAATCCTTCAAGCCTTGCATCAATCGATGTCAATTGTGTATCACAGCCAATAAAATAAAACTCATCTAATTGTTCGGCATAAGGTCGAATTAATTCAGCAACTGAATGCAATGATTCACTTGTAATAAAAGGTAATGAGGTGTCTTTAAGATAGCGGTCAAAAAACAGAACCGGAGTGTGTTGGTTAATACTCACATAAAATTCATCACTGTCTAAAGATGTCACCACAATCATCGCATCCACTTTGCGTTCAACTAAATTTTGGGCGACATTCACTTCGACATCTTTATTATAATGACTGCACGTAATTAATAATTGAATGTTTTTTTGCCGAAATGATGCTTCTAAATGATGCAAAAACATTGAAAAAAAAGAATTCGACATATCAGGAACAATCACACCCACCGTATTGGTACTGTTAGCTTTTATCAAACATTGACGAATATGAGATTGATCACTATATTGCTGAGCAATGGCTAATACCCGTTGTCGTGTGTGCGGTGAAATACGATATTTTTTGTCTCGTTTATTAAAAATATGACTGACGGTCGTTGCCGACACGCCAGCCAAACGAGCAATATCATTAATTTTTATTTTATTACTCGCCATTTACTCATCTCTCAATTATCGTGGTGTACGTTGTTGTTTATTCGGAAATACCGGATTATGGTTTTCCGATGGACTTTGATACCAATAAGCAACACTGGCAATATCATCACAACGTTCATATAATCTTATATCATCATTACCAATTTGTTGGAATGCAAGTTTGATATTTTTATGGAATGCGATTGGATCGGGTAAATGCCAACGATATAAGCCATGCATAGGTAGGCTATCATCACCAAAACCGTGTACGGGGTTAGAATCTCCTGTTTGAAAAAAATCACGCGTTGCATCACGATTGGTTTGATATGGATACCCCATAAATAACGTTTGGAAACATTTAGCCTTTGGCCGACCTTGAGTATCTCGGTTATGAAATGCCCATGCACCACCAAAATAGTCTTCTGAACCGGTTGAATGCTGAGTTGGGTAATTGCTATCATCATCTAGATAAAACTTAAACTCACCTTCTCCCCACCAATAGCGCTCAAGGGCAGTCAGTGCTAAGTAAGTACCAACATAATAACCATGACCTTCAACATTGTCTAATATTACATAGTCTTGCGCATAGTTGGTGACGCGTTGTCTACGCCATTGTGCATGGAAATAAAGCGGTGCCTCAAACGGTTTGGGCATAATGGCATAATTAATAGTGAAGAAGAAATGTTGTAAATCCGCTTCGTGCTCATTTTGAATTTCAATGCGCGCTTTTTTATTAAATGGCATTCTAAAATAGCTATTAAACCCACCTGTTGGATTAACAACAATTGGCACAGAATTAATATCGCATCTTGCCCCAAAACCATTACAGAAAAAATCCCCAATAGGGCTTTCAACGGAAGGAATTTTTTCATCGTCCCAATAGATGCGAATCACTACATCACGAAGCACAAAACTACCGCGATGCGTTCTATCAGTTAAGGTAAACCACATATGGCGAATCTCGGCCGGACCTGTGATTTGGGCAATGGTTACCGTTTCGCCTGAAGCAATTGAAATGCAACCTTGTCCCTTACGACTAGGACCTAATGCGCTGCTTTTCATGCACGATTGTCCTTTTTCACCAGTCATGTTTTCCGGTGAAATGGTGCGAGTTTGTTCAAAGTGAAATTGTGTTACAGAATTATATATGTTCATTGTGAATCCTTACTAACGTGATTAAATTCGATTAATGAAAATTAAAAACAGTGTTAACTTAATTAACTTCCTGCTCAGTTTCGATATTGATACTTTTCCTGTCACGACTTAGGAAGATGATGGCGAAAATCATAAAGCCTAGCACAACTAAACCAAGATTATTAAATGTAGTTGCCGCCCCTGCGGTATCATAAAAATCACCAACTAACGTTGAAAATAAAATGACCCCCACTGATCCTGCAACCTGATAACCAATTAAAAAAACAGTCGCAGATAAGCGAGCATTAAAGTTATTATCAATATATTTAAATACTGAAACCAAAATGGTTGAAATCTCTAAGCAGTGCATAAGCTTAATCACTGAGATAATTGCAATACTGCTAACGTGACCCGTTAGAAAGATACGAGAAGCCGAAATAAATGCTGCAAAAATCAATGCATTTTTTGCACCAACACGATTCACTACAAATGGTACACAAAACATAATGGCGGCTTCTAAAAAAACTTGGAAAGAATTTAAAATACCATATAAGCGATAACCATCATTGATATCGTCAAACTGTTGTGTGAAATAAACCGGAAATAACTGCTGATCATAAATATTATAAAGACTATAGGTTCCGAGTACATAAATAACAAATATCCAGAATTTTTTCAGGGTAAAAACGGAAAGGATCTCACTAAAACTGAGTTTATCCTTTTTCTGAAACACCGCTTCTGATGATTTACTCAAATCAGGTTTGAAGTTGAAATTAAGAATCATGAAACAAACACCAACTGCCGATGCCGCCCAAAAATTAAGGTGAGGGTTAAGACTAATTAAAATACCTGCAATAAAAGTACCAACAGCATAAGCAATACATCCCCATGTTCGACATTGACCAAACTCAAAACCAAACGCTCGGCTGATTTTTTCGCAATAGGAATCAATTAGCCCCATGCCAGCAATCCAACCAAAGCCTAAAAAGAAACTACCAAAAATCACTCCTACGTAGAAATTATGGCGTAATAGTGGCTCATAGACGTAAATTAATGCTGGAGCGGCGCAGGTAATAATAATACTTTGAAACCAGACAAGGTGTTTTTTTAGCACTAGTTTATCTTGGTAAACTCCATACATAATCATAATGATTAATGAAATAAAGTAGTTAAACGAATAAATAATGCCGGTCTGTTTTGCGCTTAAGCCTATCTCTTTACTTAGCCATATAGCATAAAAGGAAAAAACAAAACTTCCTGCTGCGTAATACATAAAACTGTAACAGGAAGCGAACCAATATGTTGGTTTATTATAAAATGCAGTTGTCATAATTTATCCTATATAGAGTGAACCACTGCAATTGAGTATGCAGAGCTAAAAATTTAGCTTTAAAAGGTTTATTAGATAAATGTGATCAACATCAAAGTTATTTTACTTAAGAAAAGTAAACAAAAATTCTAAGCTACCTAACGATCAGTCGTTGCTAAGTTTAGAGCTGGTCATGTAGACCGTAAAATAACGCACAAATTCTGTAGGTTGGTGTCATTAGCTATAAAATTAACAGCGCTGTTATCCGTTGGTCTCACCTTTCTCATTTCAATAAAGATTCATTACATTTTTTATGTGCAGCAGGATTTACCCCCAGCGAAGATAACTTCCACTCAAATGATAATGTGGTGTAAATTTGCAATGCATATTGGATAGATTTTAATGTGGATTAATTAAGTAAAAGGAATAACAGTAGATAAATCATTAAAACGTTTTTTGAATGTCAGAGTACCTCTGTTAAATGGTAAAAAATTATCGACAAGTTTATGCCAACCTATTTTTAAAAGGAGAATGCTTAAGTTATGCTTTTTAATGATAAAAATAACCGCTATTCAAGCGGTTATTTACTAACAATCACTGATTTTTTTAATAGAATTTAAAAGATCAGTGATAATGCTTTTAAACTTCCAGTTTAATTAATTTGCCATCCTGCTTCACAAATGTTTGATTAACATGAACATCAAGACTGTTTTTAACACAAAGTGGCTCACTCACAACATTATCGACAATAACGTTATTAAACAAAATACTTTGTGCATTTTCGATAAAAAATCCTTTACCTGCCTCTGATTTAACATCCTTAAACATATCAACTTCGCCGGCTTCGGCATTCATTTGCATTGATACTCGTACATTATCAAAAGAAATATTGGTAATGGGCGATTCAGGAATACCATATAAAAATCCAGCATAAGCACGCACATTTTTAGCAATAATATTTGAAAAACTAATATTATGGCAGGCTGGTGTTGCTTCATTTATTGGCATCGGATCTTTATTCCAAACAATTGGATCGTTCCCTTTTGGTCCACAGTAATAATAATAGTTCATCACAAAAGCTGATAGCACTTCATCCATAACAATATTACTAAAAGTAATATCTGAAATGGTGCCACCGCGACCACGACGTGTTTTAAATCTCACACCACGATCTGTTTTTTGAAATACACAGTTAGTAATCGTCACATTACGAATACTACCACTCATTTCACTACCCAATACTACCGCACCATGACCATGAATCATATTACAATTAGTTATTAAAATATTTTCACAAGGACTTTTGTCCGCTGTTTCCTCAGTACCAGCTTTGATTGCGATGCAATCATCACCCACATCAATATAACAATTTGAAATTCTAACATTACGGCAAGATTCAGGATTGATACCATCAGTATTAGGTGAATCAGCAGGATTTAAAATCGATATATTATCAACCACCACATTATTTGACTCCATTGGATGTACCGTCCAACTTGGAGACTGAGTTAAAAAGACTTTTTCAATCGTTATACGTTGGCAAAAATCAAAACCAATTAAGTAAGGTCTTGGATACCTTAGGCTATCACGATTATGACGGAAAGTATGCCACCATTTAGCACCATTGCCGTCAATTTTACCTCCCCCTGTGATAATGACATTTTCAAGATATTGACCATAAATACAGGGCATATACACATCTTGCTTTACCCCTTCCCAACGTGAATGAACGATTGGATAATCTTGCTCATTATCGGAAAACAATAAAGTCGAATTTTGTTCAATCACTAAAGTTAAATTACTGCAAAGCTTTATTGCGCCAGTCAAATATGTCCCAACGGGAACGATAAGGATTCCACCGCCTTGTTGTTCAATATGGTCTATTGCTTTGGCAAATGCAGCTGTGTTGAGCGATTTGCCATTACCTATAGCGCCAAAATCTTTAACAGATACCATTGTCATTGTTGCTTCCTTTTGTATTTTAGTGTGAACGGTAGACTTTAATCGTCTACCGTTCGCATTTTTTTGATAAGAAGGCCAGCTGGTTTAGCCTTGATTGTAAAGTGTTATAGCGTTACACCACTTTTTAATATCGCTAGATTTCTGAAATTATTTATTTCATTGCAAGTCTGCTGACCATTAGCAACCAGTACGATATAGTCAATAAATTCAATTAATAATTCTTGCATAGAGACACCTTCAATCAGTTTGCCAGCATTAAAATCAATCCAATTGACTTTTTTGTCAGCTAATTGCGAATTAGTAGCAATTTTCACCGTTGGTACGATTCCACCATAGGGAGTACCACGACCAGTAGTGAACAACACCATATGACATCCTGCTGCTGATAAAGCCCCGGTGGCGACCGCATCATTACCAGGTGCACTGAGTAAATTAAGACCAAGCTTTGTTAGTCTTTCACCATAGTTCAAAACATCAATCACTTCACTTCCACCAGCTTTTTGCGTACAACCAAGAGATTTTTCTTCTAAAGTTGTTATCCCTCCTGCTTTATTACCCGGAGAAGGATTTTCATAAATAGGTTGATTGTTTGAGATGAAATACTGTTTGAAATCGTTGATCATATGCACGGTTTTATCGAAAGTTGGCTCATCAACACAGTGCGACATTAAAATATTTTCAGCACCAAACATTTCCGGTACTTCAGTTAAAACACTGGTTCCACCATGAGCAATGACATAATCGGAAAACAGTCCCAACATCGGATTGGCGGTTATGCCTGAAAAACCATCTGATCCACCACATTCTAAACCAAATTTTAACTCACTCAAACGCCCTGCTTCGCGTTTATCTTGCTTCATAATGGCATACAATTCTCTTAGCTGCACCAAGGCACAAGCGACTTCATCGGCTTCTTGTTGAGCAATAAGAAATCTAACACGCGACTCATCATAATCACCAAGATCGGCTTTAAATTCAGAGATTTGATTATTTTCACATCCAAGTCCAATAACTAATACAGCCCCCGCATTAGGGTGTTTAACAAGATCTTGTAATATTAATTTAGTGTTTTTATGATCTTGCCCAAGTTGCGAACAACCATAAGGATGTTCAAGTACGGTAATTGCATCAATTTCTAATTGATTATTGAGCTCATCACAAAACTGTTTAACAATTTGCTGAGCAATACCATTAATACATGTTACCGTTGGTATGATCCAAAGTTCATTGCGGATCCCCACTTCGCCATTTTTTCGACGGTAAATGTTTACTGGTTTATCCGCTATTTCATGCAGTGCCTGATTTTTGGATAAATTAGGCAGATATTTATAATCATTAATATCACTTAAATTGGTTTTTAAATTATGTGAATGAATATGTTCACCAGTTTTAATTAAACAAGTGGCATGTCCTATTGGTAAACCATATTTAATGATATTTTCATTAGGCTCTATATCTTTAAGCGCAAATTTATGTCCTTGTTTGATCGCTTGTGGTAAATCGATGGCGTTTTCATCGATTATAATATTACTTTCATGTGCTTCAATATCAGATAATGCCACAGCAACATTATCTTTATTATTAATTTTTATATATTTTACCATTGCACCACTCATGTTATTTGCTACCAGTAACACATTTTTTAATAGCACTGCGCATTCCTTCTTGAGTAATGACAGTTAAATATTGTGTTAATGTTTGTGATAATTGCGGAATGCTGAGTAAATCACAATCCCAATGAGCACGATCACTCAGTACTGTTTGAACTAATTGTGCAAGTGTTTCATTGCCACTATTAACCTTCGCCCAGCCTGTACTGAAACGCTCTAACCAAATTGCTTCATCCTGTAATGGATAATTTTGATTACTTCTCACACCACGATAAAAAGCAATTAAGGCAGCGAAAGAGAAGACTAAATGCTTAGGTAATGCGCTTTTTGCTTTTTGATAAGCGAGCAACTGCGGAAGTATACGCGTTTTAAATTTGGTCATACTATTTAGAGCGATTGACAATAATTGGTGCTCAATAAATGGGTTTTTAAAACGATTGATAACTGACTGTGCAAAATCAACTAATTCTTGGTGTGGTAAATCTAAAACAGGAATAATCTCATCAAAAATGGTCTCTTTAATGTACTCGAAGATTTGTGAATCATTCATTGATTCACCTACCGTATCAATTCCTGCCAGATAAGCAACAGGAACCAACGCGGTGTGTGCACCATTTAAAATCGCGACTTTACGCTCTTTATATGGCTTAATATCATCGACAATTTTGATATTCATGTTGCATTTATCTAAGCGCAATTTCTGTGCTAACCATTGTGGACCTTGGATAACAAAAAGATAGAAGTATTCTGCTGAATCAATAAAGTTATCTTTATAACCTAATTCCGATTCTAATTCAGCCATTTGAGCTTTAGGGTAACCAGGTACAATCCTATCAACCAATGTTGAACAAAATACATTATCATTTTCTAACCAGTTAATAAATTTGTCTGACAAATTCCATTGTTTGGCATAGTTTAAAACTAAGTTTTTCAGTGCGTCACCATTATAATCAATTAACTCACATGGAATAATGATTAGACCACTTTCTTTGCTACCAGAAAAATGGCTAAATCTTTCATATAAGAAAGCGGTTAATTTAGCTGGATAGCTAGTAGCTGGCTGGTCAGTGAGTTTGTCACTTTCAACATAACTGATGCCCGCTTCAGTGGTATTAGAAAAAATAAATTGGATATTAGGATCTTTGGCAAGTTCAAGATATTGGTCATATTGTGTATAGACATTTATCTCAGTGTTAACCGAACGAATCATCCTAAATTCTTTTACCGTTTCATTGCTTTCATTTAATCCACGGATTAACGTGGTATATAAACCATCTTGCGTATTTAATGATGGTGGAAAGTCTGTATTAAGTGGACGAATAATAGCGACACCAGCATCAAGATCGGTTTTTTCATTCAAGATATCCAATTGCCAATCTAAAAAAGCACGCAAAAAATTGCCTTCGCCGAATTGTACAACACGCGTAGTATATTTAGCACCAGGAAAATCAACTCTGTTTAATGTTTTCATTACTATCACTCTAATCTATTAATTTAATTCAATACCAAAATAGTTTTTTGCATTATCAAAACTGATATTTTTGACCATCTGTCCTAATAATTCGATATCACCTGGTGCTTCACCATCTTCAACCCAACGACCAATCATACGGCATAAAATGCGTCTAAAATATTCATGACGAGTATAAGAAAGGAAACTGCGGCTATCGGTTAGCATTCCAACAAAACGACTTAATAAACCAAGTTGAGCAAGTTGGGTCATTTGGCGAATCATGCCATCTTTTTGATCGTTAAACCACCAACCTGAACCAAATTGCATTTTGCCTTGTATTGATTCCCCTTGGAAATTACCTATCATCGTACCCAAGATTTCATTATCAGATGGATTTAAACAATAAAGAATGGTTTTAGGGAGAGCATTTTGTTTAGCTTGTGCATCTAAGAGTCGAGACAATGGTTGAGCAATTGGCGAATCATTAATAGAATCAAAACCAACATCAGGTCCCATCAGTTTAAACATTTTTGAATTGTTATTACGTAAAGCGCCAATATGGTATTGCTGAACCCATCCACGTTTGTTGTATTCACTGCCTAAGTAGATGATAACCGCAGTCTTGAATTGAGCGATCTCTTTCGAAGTTAAATTTGCACCCGTTAACCGTTTAGTTAAAATTACATCTAATTCTTTTTCTGTTGCTTCTTCATAAACTACTGTATCTAAAGCGTGATCAGAAACTTTACAACCATGTGCAGCAAAATGATCCATACGTTTTGCTAAAGCCTGACAAAGTTGATGAAAGCTTGAGATGCTGATATCTGCTACTGTCGATAATTTTTCTATATAAGAAACAAAAAATTCAGAATCAATATTAAAAGCTTTATCAGGACGCCAACTTGGTAAAACTTTAATATCAAATGAAGTATCTTGAGCAATGGTTTTATGGTGAATTAAATCATCAATTGGATCATCGGTTGTGCCTACCATTTTCACATTCATTTTTTTCATAATACTACGCGCAGTAAAATCTTTAGTTTCAAGCATTGCATTACAGGTATTCCAAATGGTTTCAGCCGTTGCAGGTGAAAGCGTAATGTTATCGATGCCAAAGGGTCTACGTAATTCTAAATGGGTCCAATGATAAAGTGGATTACCTATCGTATGAGGTACTGTTTCAGCCCATGCATTAAATTTATCAAAATCATTAACGTCGTTGCCCGTACAAAATTTTTCTGGTACACCATTAGTGCGCATGGCACGCCATTTATAATGATCGCCTTTTAACCATATATCGTATAAATTTTTAAATTGATAATCTTGCGCGATTTGTTCTGGCGGTAAATGACAGTGATAATCAAAAATTGGCTGTTGTGCCGCATAATTGTGATAAAGTTGACGAGAAAATTCTGTATCAAGTAAAAAATCTTCAGTTAAAAAACGCATGTTATTCTCCATAAACCGTATTTATCTATTGGATTGCACATGCCAATGGCATGTACAACTTGATTAATTTATTGTTGTTCAGTTGTAGATGGTGCTTTTAATATTGTCCATACCGCTAATGCAGCTAAAAGATCAAGACAACTTAATATTACAAATAATGGACTAAAACCAACTGATTCCGCAACCGCTCCCACAATTAAAGCAAAGATAGTACTTGCAAGCCATGCCGCCATACCTGTAAAGCCATTTGCAGTTGCAACTTCATTTCGACCAAATACATCGGAAGATAATGTAATTAATGCACCAGATAATGCTTGGTGAGCAAATCCTCCAATACAAAATAAAAAGATAGCAACATAGGGATTTGCAAACAGCCCAATTAACCCAGGAGCAATCATTAATATGCCACCAACAGTCACAACTAATTTGCGTGAGTTAATCAAACTGACATTAAAATATTTTTGGAAAAATGGCGCCATATAGCCGCCAAGTACACAACCAAAATCAGCAAACAGCATTGGCATCCAAGCAAAAATTGCAATCTGTTTTAAGTCAAAACCATAAGTTGTAAACATAAATAATGGGATCCAAGCGTTAAAGGTTCCCCATGCCGGTTCAGCTAAAAATCTAGGAATGGCAATACCCCAAAAGCGACGAGTACTCACAATTTTATATGCAGGTAATTTTTCAGTATTTGAAGTTTGGTGACTTACTTCTTGCCCAGATAGAATGTATTTTCTTTCTTCTTCTGATAATCGTTTTTGGTTAGTTGGATGACGATAAAGAGCAAACCAAAATACCCCCCAAACAAAACTTAATAAACCACAAATAATAAATGCTAACTGCCAGCTATGTAACCATATTGCTCCGGCGACTAATGGCGGTGCTATCATTGCCCCAACCGATGATCCTAAATTAAACCAACCAACGGCAATTGATCTTTCTTTCGCTGGAAACCATTCACTTGTTGCTTTTAAACCAGCAGGAATCATAGCCGCTTCAGCAGCACCCACTGCTCCACGAGTGAATGCAAGACCAACCCAACTGCCTGAAAATGCAGTACTAATACAAAAGATTGACCATAATAGAGCGAATACCGCATAACCTACGCGTGTACCCAATAAGTCAAGTACATAGCCAGCTACAGGTTGCATTACGGTATAACAGGCTGAATAAGCAGCAACAACATATGAATATTGTTGAGTTGTCATACCCATGACTTCATTAAGCACTGGGGCAGCAACAGCAATTGAATTTCGAGTTAAATACCCAAGAATGGTGCCAATGGTTACTAACGCTATCATATACCAGCGAAGATTTTTTATTGCTTTGTACATTTTATGCTCCCTATACATTATAAATTTTGGCGCATATTAACATGTCAGTCAACTTAAAAAGTTGACATACATCACAGAACATAACAATTAACCACCATAAAAATCCGGTTGTTCATTTGTCAGTCTTATTGAAAAAATATCAGATAAGGTTACAAAAATTTAATCAAAGCTTGTTTAACTCTAAGCAATTAGATGGTATTTTAAGAACCAAACTAGAATTATGGAATTATTCAAACATTATTATGATCCAAGAGCAAAATGAACATCAGCGTCTTTATCAAGTTATCGCTACAGAATTAAAAAACCGTATTATTAATGGTATTTATTCTGTTGGAAGTAAATTACCGTCAGAAAGACTTATTTGTGAAGAATTAAAAGTCAGTCGTTCGGTGGTAAGAGAAGCGATTATTATGCTAGAAGTTGAAGGTTTTGTTGATGCTAGAAAAGGGTCTGGTATACATGTTATTGCAAATAAGCAACAGACCATCAATATAATTAGTGACTCACACGGACTTAATTTTGCAACAACAGGGCCATTTGAATTATTACAAGCCCGTCAATTAATTGAAAGCAATATTGCTGAGTTTGCTGCAACTCAGATCACAAAAGATGATATTGTAAATCTATTAGAAATTCAGCACAATGCCAAAAAAGAAGATCACTATCGTGACTCTGATTGGGATCTGAAATTTCACACCCAAATAGCCATGATTACGCGTAATACAGCTTTAATAACCATTGTTGAAGAAACATGGCGACAGCGA
The DNA here is from genome assembly GCF_026537125.1 of Gilliamella sp. B2828. Taxonomy (NCBI): domain Bacteria; kingdom Pseudomonadati; phylum Pseudomonadota; class Gammaproteobacteria; order Orbales; family Orbaceae; genus Gilliamella; species Gilliamella sp. B2828. Next base: position 89,699 of record NZ_JAFNMU010000001.1, on the reverse strand, counting down.
ACTTTAAATCCTTTATGGAAAAAACTTCATGAACATGTACAGCAACAAGATATCGAAAGCTGGTGGGAAGAACATGATAAAATTCTTGAGGCATTAATCAATCGAGATCCCAAAGCAGCCAAATTAGCGATGTGGCAACATCTAGAAAATACGAAAAAAATGTTATTTGATGCAGCGAGTGAAGATTTTGAAACTAAACGCGATCATTACCTGTTTTCAGATAATCCAGTTGTCAGTATTAATGAAAATGAATTTGAATAAATATTCAATTTATGCCTTGTTCATCCATATTCTTGATATCAAACTAACCTCATATTTTATATAGAACAAGTGAATGATCGGGGCTTTTACTCGTGTTATTTTGAACATGACAAGTTAATATCAAAAAGAACTTTTTATACATAACAATAGGACTCAATCAAACCGATATGGCATAATAATACTAAAAAAGATTCAATAAATTTAAAATATAAGTTATGTTATCGCTTGTTTAGTCAATGACAAATCAGTACGATTTTTTTAACCTAACTGATTCTAGATTGATACTCAATAAACTGATCTTAGAAATAAATATTTATAATATTTTTCATATAAACACTGAATGATCATATTGGCAATATTGAATGGCATAATTAAGTTCAGATAAAAGACATTCACTGATATTTTACAGAGTTCTCATCTTTTATCTGATAGCTTGTTAAAAGTCTTTAAAATTGATAAAGTTCATTACTCATTTTATTAATAACGGTTTAAAATAAAAAAATAAATAAGAGACATAAATAAATTTTCACATCACTTAAATCATCTCTACAGAGAACTAACGTTGATCATCAATTGTTATACCTGCTGGTGGAGTAAATTTAAATTTGTCTGAGTCAACTTTGCCAAGTTTTTGGCTAAATAATTCATAGTCGCTACGTTGCCCATCTTCTTCAATAATGGAAAAGTTAGAAATCATGCCCGTTGGTAACACCGAAATAACAAAAACCTGATTAGATCCATCTGTTGGTTTTAATGTAAATGAATCTTGTTTACGAGTCACATTATAAACATTCCAAATGGCATTGTGGCTATCAGTAATCAGTAGCATCAATCGATTATCCACTGCTTTTTTTAAATCCATTACACTCACCTGCTCAACCGCTGGTATATAGACCCACATATCTGTTCCATCGGAAATAATTGAGGTTTCATCGGGTTCGTGCATTGTCCAATTAAAATAATAAGGTCTTGTAACCCAAAGCTCTCCTTTACCTTCTTGAACCATTTGGTTATCAGCAGTTTTTACCTCTTGAGAAAAATGTGCATAAAAACCATCTATTTTATCAAGGCGGCGTTGTAACAACTCTTTATCGCCAGCCCATACTGAAGCGCTAGCCAACAATCCCATTAACAATAAAAACTTTTTCATAACTCATCCTTATGTACTTTATTTGGCAGTATTGAAATCAACTTCGATAATTGAAATTACTTAAAATATTACTGTTTTTTAGTTAGAGGGAAAAGATATTTTCTTTTCTTTTTCACTAATTTCATTCAATAAGTATATAATACCTATAACTTTGTAAAACTGGACTCAATGTGTTATGCCTAGTATGTCTTTTGAATTTACGACAGAAGAATTTAAGCCGTTAGCGGCAAGAATGCGTCCTCGTACGTTATCAGAATATATTGGTCAAACACAACTTTTGGGTGCTAACAAACCTTTACCAAAAGCGATTACTGCCGGTAATTTGCATTCGATGATTTTATGGGGGCCTCCTGGGACGGGTAAAACGACACTTGCTGAAATCATTGCCCATCATGCCAATGCTAAAGTTGAAAGAGTTTCGGCAGTGACGTCAGGAATCAAAGATATTCGTGAAGCCATTGAAAGGGCGAAAATTAATCAGCAAGCGGGTATCCGTACCATTTTATTTGTTGATGAGGTTCACCGTTTTAATAAAAGTCAACAAGATGCATTTTTACCCTATGTTGAAAATGGTACCGTAACATTTATAGGGGCTACCACTGAAAATCCTTCATTTGAATTGAATTCTGCATTATTATCACGTGCTCGTGTGTATCTGCTTAAATCATTAACCACACATGATATTGAGCTAATCTTACAACAAGCGATAGATGACCCAGAACGCGGATACGGTAAATATAAAATTACCCTACCAGATGAAACCAAAAAACAAATCGCGGAATTTGTGGGTGGGGATGCGAGACGTGCCTTAAATACTCTTGAACTTTTAGTCGATATGTCTGATGGACAACCACTTACGCCTGCATTACTCAAAGAGATAATTGGAGAACGTAGCGCTCGATTTGATAATCAAGGTGATCGTTATTACGATTTAATCTCTGCTGTTCATAAATCGATTCGAGGTTCAGCACCCGACGCAGCACTCTATTGGTATGCTAGAATTATTTCGGCGGGCGGTGATCCACTTTATGTTGCTCGCCGATTGTTAGCTATAGCTTCGGAAGATGTGGGTAATGCTGATCCAAGAGCAATGCAAGTTGCACTAGCGGCATGGGATTGCTTTACACGTGTTGGTCCAGCTGAAGGTGAGCGCGCTATCGCACAAGCAATTGTGTATCTTGCTTGTGCACCAAAAAGTAATGCGGTATATTTAGCTTTTAAACAAGCTATGCTTGATGCGCAATCAAAGCCCGATTATGATGTTCCACAACATTTACGTAATGCACCAACAAATTTAATGAAAAAGTTAGGTTATGGTGCTCAGTATCGTTATGCTCATGATGAACCTAATGCATTTGCAGCAGGAGAAAATTATTTTCCGCCTGAATTAGCCGATAGCAAGTATTATTATCCAACCATGCGTGGTGCCGAAAAAAATTATCGTGATAAACTCGCTTGGTTAGAATCGCAAAATCAAGCCAGCCCTATTCAACGTTATAAACCATCCAAAGATTAAATCAATCTGTAAAATGGTCATATTATGACAAAATGATGACTTCCAATTATATAGAAATATATTGCTATTCATCATTGGGAAATACTTATAGTGCATTAAATTTAGTAACGCTTTCAATTCAACATTTGTTTACTAATATCAACTCTAAAGTCATGATATTGACAATTTATTGATTACCCTCAATCGTCAAAACCTATTGTTTTCCCTATATTTTCATCTTTAATTCAGCAAAAAGGCTATAACATTTTCTAAGTTACGATCCTAAAAGGCATTAACATTTTCAAGTATATTTTTAAAACTCCTGTGACTCGATACCGTTAATAATGGGTATCATTTACATTACGAAATATTACTCGGGTATGGACAATAACTTCTATTATTTTAAGCAAACAAAAAATTAAAAAACTTATTGTTTATTATGAATATATTTCATCAGATGTAAGACAGTGAATTATACCTATCATGTTCATTTTTACCTGTTAAAAAGGGTTATATCGCTAATATTTACTTTTTAAATACACAATAATTGACAAAAATTAAAAAAAAACGGTAGTTTTAGATATAATTGATCGACTAGCTATATTATTTTTATTATAATCAGCTCATTAATGATTCAGGTTATCGAATCATTAATTAAAATAAACTAATATATAAAACAAATAATTACATAATAAAATTAACAATTTTAAACATGAAAGTGAATACAATGATCAGATCCTTAAAAACAACTAGGTATGCTTTACTGCTATTACCTTTTTTTCAGTTAAGTTATGCTAACTTGACCATCGAAACAGCTAAAACAATACAAGGAACACAACCAAGATTATCAGAAGACTTAGAAAACGAATTACTAAATAATGGCGAATTAAAACAGTTATTTGGATTACGTATTGATCATAAAGATTATTATGGTGAAGAAGGGATAGCTAGCATGCCAGTTCCAATTAATCATCCATTTAAAAATCGATTTATTCCTGCACAAATTAAACAACCTAATGAAAATGAATATTTTGATAGGGACGGTGATAAATTATCGTACATTTTACCTGCAGATCCGTCAAAAGATATTAAAATGCAATGGTACTATACAGATTCAAGAAATAACGACATTGCCTTTACACCCAAAGACACTGATACATTTTGTTCATTGTCAGCAGAAGGAAAATTTGCGCCCTATAAAGTTAAATTATCTACAGATTTAGTTTTATTTTCTGAATCTGGTGATCCTGATCATACTACTTATCCTAATGACGTTATTAAAAATCAACCATCGGCAACATTTACTGTTATAGATGATATTGGCATTTGTTTTGCAAAACCATCATTAAGACCTAATCTTCCTTCAAGCGATAAAGATCAGTGGATTGCCCAAAAAGGGTTCAAAACTCAGTCAAATACAGACCCAACAAAAAACTTTCCAAATACCGGTTTTGTTGGTGCTAAATTTGAACTAATCCTATCTCAAACAAACCTTTATGCCAATTATGAATGGAATGTAAAACAGGGTAATGATCTTGTCACAGTTACCAAAGATGCTAGAACGAATATACCAACAGTAATCTTCAATGGACCTGATGCAAAAGATACAGAAAAAGCTTGGGAGCATGTTATGGGTGGCTCAGGAGATGGATATCCAGTTGTTATAGAAGGAAAAAACACTAAAACCGGTAAAATAATCCAATATGCCTTTACCATTACCAAATGGTTTGATACTTGGGAGCAAACTGTTATCAACAACATTTATTATGCAAAAATAGATACCGTTGCGAAAGTTGTTGCAGCATGTAAGAAAAAACCGGGTCATTACCGTTTAAGTCAAACTTCCGATGTAACGAATGCTATTGAACCAGATACCGCTAAGACTATTTATATTACGCGTGAAATAGGGACTTTATTTAGCGAATGGGGTGATGTGGATCAATTGAATTACCCAGGATCTTTTGCGCCGAATGTAGCAGGTACTTACAAATTCTTTTATGTAGAACAACCAAGTAATAACAAAGTTTGTGACATACATATTGATACAGGTATATATCATTGTCGTCCTGTTGACACAGAACTAAAAAATGCTGTCTGTGCATCCTATAGACCTTAATATCTAAATGCGGTAAATTCTATTTAAATCAAATGACCATCGAAAAAAGATGGTCATTGTCACTCAACTTATTATTCTATTCTTCGATACCTATCGTATTGTTTACTTCATCATCAAATCAATAAATTAATTTCTAATAACAATGCATTTTTATTAAAAAATTCTGTAATTTAATGATTGATAGAATTTTATTCATTTTAATGATCTATTTTTCAGTTTGATCTTTTTTGAATGAATTTAACAATACATATTGCGATAAAATTTACAGCATGTTAAATATCCTTGCCAATATGAAGATACTGAAGATAAATTGGTGATGGTAAATTGATATAAAACTTGTAACTCAGTTATGTTTCTGTAAATAACACCTAGCATCTATGAAAAGATGGTCATTATCAATTAAATTGTCGTTTTTTTCTTTTATCTCTTTCTTTAATTCATTTCTTACTAAAAATTATCAAAGTACTGATCAGTGACCATTAACTTCATTATCATTTTAGAAAGCTTTTCATTCGATTGTTAACACAATATATCCGTTAATCATATGAATAAATGAATGATTATTTAAATAGTAAATTCTCATATTTAATTTTATTTTCTTTTCGACTAAACTTAATAATTAAGTTATACTATTTGTAAATATAGAAAAGTTTATGTAAATAAACCTTCTTTTTTCCAATAAATATTTAATGAAAGAAATAAAATAATGAAATTAATAACTTTTAGCCGTCATATAAAAAGCATTACATGTACATTACTTTTGTTGCAATTCTCTACCAGCAGTTATGGATATTTTACATCTCAAACAGCGCAAACAATTCAAGGTAGTCGTCCATCTTTAACACAAGAAATGGAACTGAATATTGAGAATTTGGAGTTATTTGGTTTGAGTATTGATGAGCATAATTATTACGGTAATGAATTAGCGAATATGCCTGTTCCAATTAGCTATCCATTTAAAGATAAGATAAAACCAGCAAAAATTAAACAGCCAGACGATAAACAATTTTTTGATAGGGATGGTGATAAATTAGATTATCTCGGAGTTGATGGCGATATTAGTATGGTGTGGTACTATACGGATGCTAGCAACAGAGAGATTGAATTTAAACCAAAAAACAATGATACATTTTGTTCATTGGTCGCTGAAAAAAAATATGCACCTTTTAAAGTGAAGCTTTCTGCCAATTTAGTTTTATTTTCTAAATACGGTGATCCAGATAATAATACTTATCCTAACAGTGTTATCAAAACTCAGCCATCAGTAACATATACACTCATTGAAGATGTAGGCATCTGTTATGCAAAACCAGAATTAAAACCAACTGCCGTCTTAACTAGTGATAAAAAACACTGGGATTCAACCAATGGTTTTTTAACTCAATCCATTGTTGACCCAACAAAAAACTTTCCAACTACTGGCTTTTATGGTGCTAAATTTGATCTAATCTTATCTAAAAATGGCCTTGTCAATAATTATAATTGGCGTGTAAAACAAGGTAGTGAACTTGTTACTATTGACTATAGTAATGCCAATGTCGTAACCGTATTGTTCAAAGGACCAGATGCTCAAGATGTAAAAAAAGCTTGGGAACATGTTATGGGTGGATCTGGCAAAGGATATTCAGTTGTTATTGAAGGAGTAAATAAAAAAACCAATGTAGCAATTCACTATGCCTTTACTATAACCAAATGGTATGATGCTTGGCAACAAAATATTACCAATAACAATTATATTTCATTGACAGCTCCCGTTGCGAAAGTTATTGAACAGTGCAGTAAAAAACCTGGTCATTATCAGTTAACTTATGCTGAAGAAATAAGTAATGCTGTTGTGGGAGCGAAAAATGACGTGAAATTTACACGAGAAATCGGTAGATTAATCAGTGAATGGGGTGATGCAAGTCAAAAAACTTATCCTGGTTCTTTTGCGCCTCATGCAGGCGGAGCTTACAAATACTTTTATGTATGGGAACGAACAGAACAAGGGGGGAAAAAAGTGTGTGACATACATATAGATACAGGTGTATATCATTGTCGTCCCGTCGACACAGAAGCAAAAAATGGTGTATGTGTTTCAGTACCTGCACAAACACAAGAGTAATTTTTTTAAGCTCTATTTATTAATAGAGCTTTTTTTTAACTTTTAAATAATAACTTTAAACAATCATTCATAGATAAAGTCTTATATCCTCATATTTTTGTTATTTTAGTTATCATCTCGTTATCCTTATTGTATCATCTGAAAAGATTCATCATTTAAAATGGCTTTATCAATTTTAGCTGTTAAAATCAATAATATAAACTAAGTAACAAACATACTACATATAGTAATTAATTCATTAATAGGTACTATATATTGTATATTTTGACAAATATCAATTATTATAGCCTTCCACAGGACACATACGAAACCGGATGAAAAATGAACAAATCAATGCTTGTCACTAAACGAAATGGCAAAAAAGAACCGATTAATCTTGATAAGATCCATAAAGTAATTACTTGGGCAGCAGAAGGATTAGAGAATGTTTCCGTTTCGCAAGTTGAGTTACGCTCACATATCCAATTTTATGATGGCATTCATACTTCTGATATTCATGAAACAATTATTCGAGCTGCAGCTGATCTGATTTCACAAGAAACACCAGATTATCAATATTTGGCTGCACGTTTATCAATTTTTCATTTACGTAAAAAAGCTTTTAATCAATTTACTCCTCCCCCTCTTTTTGAACATGTTAAAAAATTAGTCGATTGTAAACGCTATGATAAACATTTACTTGAAGATTATACTCAAGAAGAATTTACACAAATGGATAAGATGATTGATCACTGGCGTGATATGTCTTTTTCCTATGCAGCAGTAAAACAGTTAGAGGGTAAATATTTAGTACAAAACCGTGTTACAGGTGAAATTTATGAAAGCGCACAATTTTTGTATATTTTAGTTGCCGCTTGCCTTTTTGCTCATTACCCAAAAGAAACCCGACTTGATTTTATCAAACGTTTTTATGATGCAGTGTCAACATTTAAAATTTCACTACCAACACCCATTATGGCAGGCGTTAGAACCCCTACTCGTCAATTTAGCTCATGTGTTCTTATTGAATGCGATGATAGTTTAGATTCAATCAATGCCACAGCTAGTGCAATTGTCAAATATGTCTCACAACGTGCAGGAATTGGTATCAATGCGGGACGTATTCGCGCTTTAGGTAGTTCAATTCGTGGGGGAGAAGCGTTTCATACCGGATGCATTCCATTTTACAAATACTTTCAAACTGCAGTTAAATCATGTTCGCAAGGCGGTGTACGAGGTGGTGCAGCTACCGTATTTTATCCAATATGGCATTTAGAAGTTGAAAGTTTACTTGTTTTACGAAATAACCGTGGTGTTGAAGAAAATCGAGTTCGTCATTTAGATTATGGTGTTCAAATTAATAAGTTGATGTATCAGCGACTGATTAAAAACGAAAATATAACACTGTTTAGCCCTTCTGATGTCCCTGGACTTTATGATGCATTTTTTGCGGATCAAAATACCTTTGAAACACTCTATCATCAATATGAACAAGATGTAACTATCCGCAAACGTGTGGTAAAAGCAATTGAACTCTTTTCATTGCTAATGCAAGAACGTGCATCTACTGGTCGAATCTATGTGCAAAATGTTGATCATTGTAATACTCATAGTCCATTCAATGCACAATTAGCACCAGTGCACCAATCGAATTTATGTATGGAAATTGCGCTACCAACTAAGCCCCTTAATAATGTTAATGATGAAAAAGGAGAAATTGCGCTTTGTACCTTGTCCGCTTTCAATCTAGGTAAAATTGATTCTCTTGATGATTTTGACGAATTAGCTGATCTTACCGTACGAGCACTTGATTCACTGCTCGACTATCAAGATTATCCCGTACCCGCTGCCCGTAACTCATCTATCAATCGACGAACGTTAGGTATTGGCGTAATTAACTATGCCTATTATTTAGCTAAACATGGAGTCAAATATTCCGACGGCAGTGCCAATCATTTAACCCACCGCACGTTTGAAGCAATGCAATATTATTTGTTAAAAGCGTCTAATAATTTAGCAAAAGAAAAAGGTGCTTGCTCACTTTTTAATGAAACAACCTACTCGCAAGGTATTTTACCGATTGATACTTATAAAAGAGATTTAGACACTATTTGCAAAGAACCATTACATTATGATTGGGAATCATTACGTGAATCAATAAAAACTTATGGTTTACGTAACTCGACCTTATCAGCATTAATGCCGTCAGAAACATCATCACAAATTTCGAATGCGACTAATGGTATTGAACCTCCTCGTGGTTATATCAGTGTTAAAGCATCTAAAGATGGTATTTTAAGACAAGTCGTGCCGGATTATGAGAATCTAAAAAATGCATATGAACTGCTATGGCAAATACCAAATAACACAGGTTATTTGCATTTAGTTGGTATTATGCAGAAATTTATAGATCAATCCATTTCTGCTAATACCAATTATGATCCAACTAAATTCCAAAATGATAAAGTACCCATGAAACAATTATTAGCTGATTTACTGACAGCTTATAAATTTGGTGTAAAAACACTCTATTATCATAATACACGTGATGGCGCTGAAGACATTCAAGGTGATATCCCATTAACTGAAAGTGATGATGGCTGTGAAGGTGGAGCTTGTAAAATTTAGTTAACTTTTATTATTGAAAGATTGATACTTGATATCGTATTTAGGGGGGAAGCTAATAACCCCTAATGATTTCCCCCCTCTTTTCTAATGACGAAAGGTGGCGGTAAAAGCAACCAACTCAATGAGGAATAATTTTATGAGTATGAATTACAGTACCTTTTCGCATGTACATAATGATCAACTTAAAGAACCCATGTTTCTTGGTCAACCCGTAAATGTTGCACGATATGATCAACAAAAATATGAAATGTTCGAGAAATTAATCGAGAAGCAACTTTCTTTCTTCTGGCGACCGGAAGAAGTGGATATCTCTCAAGACCGTATTGATTATGCCGCTTTACCAGAACATGAAAAACACATATTCATTAGTAATTTAAAATATCAAACCTTGCTTGATTCAATTCAAGGACGTAGTCCAAATGTAGCACTGCTTCCACTCATTTCGATTCCTGAGCTCGAAACATGGGTTGAAACTTGGTCATTTTCTGAAACTATTCACTCCCGTTCATACACACATATCATTCGAAACATTGTTAATGATCCTTCTGTTGTTTTTGACGATATTGTTACAAATGAAGAAATTCAAAAACGTGCTGGTGATATTGCGGGCTATTATGATGATCTTATCAGTTATGCAAGTTACTATAATTTATTAGGTGAAGGCAAACATACTGTTAACAACAGTACCATAACTATTGATTTGCGTGAACTTAAAAAAAAGCTTTATCTATGCTTAATGAGTGTTAATGCGCTTGAAGCCATTCGTTTTTATGTCAGTTTTGCTTGTTCTTTTGCCTTCGCTGAACGTGAATTAATGGAAGGTAATGCTAAAATTATTAAGCTTATTGCTCGTGATGAAGCTCTGCATTTAACAGGAACTCAATTTATGATCAACACCCTACGCAGTGGTGAAGATGATCCTGAAATGGCTGAAATCGCCAAAGAGTGTGAGCAAGATTGCTACGATTTGTTTTTGCAAGCTGCCAATCAAGAAAAAGAATGGGCTGGATACTTATTCGAAAGTGGCTCAATGATTGGTCTAAATAAAGATATTTTATGCCAATATGTCGAATATATTACCAACATCCGTATGCAAGCAGTTGGACTAAAATTACCCTTCCAAGTCAAATCTAACCCAATCCCATGGATAAACAACTGGCTCGTTTCAGACAATGTCCAAGTTGCTCCACAAGAAGCCGAAATGAGTTCTTATTTAGTTGGGCAAATTGACTCTGAAATGAATGAAGACGATTTAAGTGATTTTGAATTATAGTTTTTTACTTAAACGTATAGTTAACCTGAAACTTTTTTACAAAAAGAATCGTTTCTTTCATTAAAAATGCTGTATAAAAATACTAATAATCTTTTTTGTCATTCAAAACGATTATTAGTATTTCTTATTTAAATTGACGCGCTTATCGCATACTAATAATCAATTATCCATTAACAAGCTAATTTGCACATAATTTTTTTATCGATTAAATAATAAAATTATTATTAAAACTTATAAACAATTCAAATAACTGTAACTTGACAGTCATCTAAAATCAGGTGACGATATGACAATTGACTCATCCTAATTTAATATGATGACTATGACTCAAACGCATATGTTATACCCTATTTCTCCGCTTAATTTTAGCGATGAACAGATAAATATTAACTATCTCAAACAACAGCTCAATGACTTTCAACAATGGTCTGTTATACAATTTGAACAAAATGTCGATATTGATATTTTAGTGCATTTACGCAGTCATTTTATCGATCAACTGTTGCAACGTTTATGGTGCTATTTTCAAATTCCTGAACAAGTTTCTTCTCTTTTTAAACAAAATCGTATAGCTTTAATTGCCGTTGGCGGATATGGTCGGATTGAACTTCATCCATTATCAGATATCGATATATTGATCTTAAGTGATCATCCATTTGCTAAAGATATTGAAAAAAAAGTCAGTGATCTGGTTCGTTTGCTTTGGGATCTTCATTTAGATATAGGCCATAGTGTTAGAACGTTAAAGACTTGTCTACAAGAAGCAAAAAATGACATCACCATCATGACGAACTTGATCGAATCAAGGATAATAGCTGGCAGTCAATCATTATTAGATGAACTTCGTGAACACATTTTTAGTGATAAGATCTGGCCTTCTGCTGCTTTTTTCCGAGCGAAAGTGCAAGAACAACAAGACAGACATAAACAATATCATAGTACCAGTTATAATCTCGAACCCGATTTAAAAAATAGCCCAGGTGGGCTTCGCGATATGCAAATCATACAGTGGATTGCAATTCGCCACTTTGGAGAAGAATATTTACAAAAAATAGCTCACTTTGATTATTTAACCCCCGAAGATATTGAAGACTTTAAGACATGTCGAAATTTCTTATGGCGTATGCGCTTTGCTCTACACAGTGTCATAACGCGCTATGATAATCGCTTACTGTTTGATCGTCAGTTAAGCATAGCGAATATGCTCGGTTACCATGGTGAAGGCAATACACCAGTCGAAAAAATGATGCACGATTATTATCGTGTTGCCCATAATATCACTGAGCTTAATCAAATGTTACTACAACTGTTTGATGAATCTATACTGGAACTTAATCCACAAAATAAAAGCTATGATATAGATGAACATTTCAAAATTAGGGAAAAACTCATTGATGTAAAAGATGACAATTTGTTCAAAAAAGACCCAGTCATGATTATGCAACTTTTTTATACTATATTGCTGAATCCACAAATTATAGGGCTTTATTCAAATACGATAAGACAACTACGTTCAGCACGAAGACAATTAACGACACTGCTGAGTGAAGATGCCAAAGCAAGATCACTGTTTATGAAAATAATTAAACACCCAGATGCAATAAAAAAAGCAATCTTACCAATGCATCAATATGGTATCCTCACTGTTTATATACCCGGTTGGAAACATATTGCAGGGATGATGCAATTTGATCTGTTCCATGCTTACACCGTAGATGAACATACTATTCGCCTACTGCTTGAGCTTGATAGTTATAAATCCGAATCCGGCAAACAAAGACACCCTAATAGTTCTAAAGTTTTTGCTAAACTATCTAAACCTGAGCTACTTGTGATTACTGGTTTATTTCATGATATTGGTAAGGGTCATCATGGTGATCATTCCGAAATCGGTGCCAAATTAGTAGAAAATTTTTGTCAATTACACGAATTAGAGCCTAGAGATACAGATTTAATCATTTGGTTAGTACGTTATCACTTACTTATGTCAGTAACCGCCCAAAGCCGAGATTTACAAGATCCAGCGGTTATCAGCGAATTTATTCAAATTGTAAAAAGTGAGCGACGTTTACAATATTTACTGTGTCTGACTGTTGCAGATGTCTGTGCAACAAATGAGACCCTTTGGAACAGTTGGAAGCAAAGCTTAATGCGTCAACTGTATGAAACAGCAAAACGATCATTTGATTCCGGTATTCATCAAATACCTGAGCAACGAAGTATTGCTCGTCAACATAAGCAAGAAGCATTAGCTATCTTACTTAAACAAAATTACGATGAACAAAAAATAAAAAATCTTTGGTTAGATTATCGTATTGACTACTTTTTACGCTATACCACAGAACAAATTGTCTGGCATGTACAAAATTTATTATCACATGATTTGAACCAAATTCTAGTATCGATCAATCCAAATCCTTATCACGGTGGTACTGAAATAATTATTTATTCACCTGATAGACCTTATCTGTTTGCTACTGTATGCAATACACTTAACAATCATAACTTAAGCATTCATGATGCACTCATTATTACAAATAAAAAAGGATTTGCACTTGATACTTTTATTGTATTAGAGCCAAATGGACAAACATTACAAAACGATAGGTATCAAAGCATTATACAAGCGCTAACTAAAGCCCTTAAACAGCCTGTTTACAAAGGTGTGACTATTAAACCACCTAAACAAAGGTTACGATCGTTTTCGGTACGAACACAGGTCAATTTTTTATCTGCTTTCAATGAAAGGCAAACATACATGGAACTCATAGCTTTAGATAGACCCGGATTGCTTGCATGTGTCGGTGAAGTATTTGCTAACTTAGATGTATCATTGAGTAGTGCTAAAATTGCAACTATTGGTGAACACATTGAAGATTTATTTATCTTAACCGATAAAAATAACAATGCGCTAGATGATAATACCTGTTATCAATTACGAGAATCGATTATTAAAGCTGTTGAATTATTGAATTAATTATTCAAATGCAGGATGTAATTTATGCAATTTTTTATTATTTTGTTTCCTATTTTTTGTATTTTTATTGTCGGATTTATTTCTCAGAAAATAGTAAAATTTGACGTTGCTAATCTTTCAAAAATGTCACTGTATGTGCTTTCTCCTTTTTTAGCTTTTAAAACCTTTTATGTCCATACTTTGACCATTGATTACCTATATTATATTTCTTATATTTTAGGACTCTGCTTATCATTAGTATGTATCATCTCTATTTGGTCAATCATCATGAAATATTCGACTAAAGAACGTTGTGCAATGATTTTAAGCTCTTGTTTTATGAATAACGGTAATTACGGTACCCCAGTACTATTAGTATTTTTTGGTAGTATAGGTTTTGAGCTTGGTGTAATTATGATGGTGTTACAGCAATTTGTGATGAGTACCGTTGGCATTTATTATGCGGTAAAAGGGAGTTCTCATAGTGACATTGTTAGCCAAAAAGATGTCATTAATAAAGTAATTCGTATGCCTGTTGCTTATGGTGCACTTTTAGGTATTATTTTCCAGTTATGCCACATCCCTTTGTCGAAATCCATTATGACATCCATTGGCATGATTGGGGATGCATCTGTTGTAGTAATTATGATTATTTTAGGGATGCAGTTGGCTAAAATAAAGATCACACAACTCGATTATCCTAAACTTACATTTTCGTTAATAACCCGTATGATAATTTCACCGTTGGTGGCAACGTGTATGGTCTACTTTATGCCAATTTTACCTGTTTATAAACAAGTATTGATCGTGTTATCGGCAATGCCAAGCGCAGCTAATACCACTTTAATGTCTGTACAATTTGATACCAACCCTGAACTGGTTTCTAGTGCAACGTTAATAAGCACATTACTCAGTTTGATAACATTACCCACTGTACTATGGCTTGTTAACGCCCCCATCCCTTTTTGATACAAAGTCGCGTTCTTTTCAGCAAAGAACGCTAAATCAAACGATAAAAAAGGTCATCATCTATCCTAGACATACCATTTAAAAATGTTAATCCGTCATGACGTTAAGACCATAGCTTTCTATAAATTGTTCTAAGAAAGATTAATCTTCACCTTGCCACTCTTTTTCAAATTGTTGAACAAATGCAACTAATAAATTATGTCTGGATAAAGCCAATTTTTTTGCCTTTTCTGTATTCATCCTATCTTTCAATGAAAACAGTTTTTCATAGAAATGATTAATAACGGTATTGGGGCGTCTATAACTTTCTTCATCAATAACCGTTCTTGGTAAAAGAGTAGGATCGTGCATAATATTATGCTTATTACCTCCATAATAAAATGTTCGTCCTATACCTATTGCTCCAATGGCATCTAAGCGATCGGCATCTTGTACAATTTGCCCTTCAAGTGATAATGTTTTTTTACCTGATAAATTTTTTCGAAAAGACATATTTTCAATAATATCAATTATCATTTTTATATTATGATCTAATATGTTTAGTGAATTCAGATAATAATATAATTGTTCTGTCGCTTGATGGACATCATTGACAACTTTTTCATCAATAACATCATGTAAATAAGCACTTAAAATTACGATAAAGGCATCCGCTTTTGGTTCATAAGGTAAGATTTTTTTTGCTAATCTAACTACGCGCTCAATATGCGCCATATCATGACCTGAAAAATCATTAGCAAGTTTTTGCTTAACATAAGCTTGTATTTTTTCAACAATCTGATGTTGTTCTTTTGTTAATTCAATTGATTCGTTTATGCTCATTTAATTTATGATTATCCATTTAATTAAAAGAAAATTAGAAATTTAAAAGTTTTAGTAAAGATTATGCTAACCATAACTTAAATAGGTTACCACAATTGATTCGCTATTAATTTAATTAAACTTGAAAATATTAAGTTATTAGATGATTCAACGTTCTTAGATTTGTGTTTAACAATAAACATCAATTCGTTTCCATTCATTGATGTCATTCGTTTATTAAATACTCAATAAATAGACAAATATTGTAAAAAAATTCTAATGATTAATGGTTTTTTTAAATTTCCTTTAGTTTCTCACGATTGTTTTCATTAGTTTGCAACGGTAGAATGCGCCAATCTAAAACACCATTAAAGCAAGTATCGGAGTTGCTCACGTGAAAATATTAGCGCGTAAAGTTCTGCCTTGGCAATTGATAGAATACTTCACTCGCTATCGTCAAATCATAACGTTATTGTTTGGATTATCCATCTTTTTTATTGCACTTATTTTATGCTGGCATTTACTTAAAGATATTAATCTATGCGATTTAAAAAATGCTGTTGACAACCTTTCAACTATAGCCATTTTGCTTGCTTGTTTATCTGCTATTGGCAGCTATTTGATGCTTATTGGCTGCGAATGGTGTGCAACACGATATGCAGGTGTAAAATTGAAACCATCAGTGATAATGCTTGGTGGTATCTGTGCTTCGGCTATTGGTAATGCGATTGGTTTATCCGCTTTATCAGGCGGTGCGATTCGTTGCCGATTATATTTCAAACAAGGATTAACGACTATCGACGTAGCCAGAATGTCGATATTTGTTACATTGTCATTAGGGCTTACTCTGCCCCTACTGGCTACGATAGCTGCTTTAATAAATATTCAAAATACTATGTTAGCACTGCATTTATCCCAAAAAAATGTAGTGTTAATCTCATGTGGCATAATTTGCTTTTATGCTGGCATGTTGATCTTTTTATATTGCAATCGATTAGAAACAAAACCGAATAAAGATACCCAATTATTCCAATTATTTCATTGGTCAATACGTTTACCTAATTTGCGCCTTGCATCTCACCAATTTGTCATTACATTAATCGATACAGTTTTAGCTGGGACTATTCTCTACTTTTTAGTACCAGTTCAACCTCATTTTATTACCTTTATTATGATCTATATTCTGGCTTTAGTTGCTGGGGTATTGAGCCACATTCCTGGCGGTGTAGGTATTTTTGAAGCAGTGATGTTGGCTGCATTTTCATCCGAAATTGGCCCTGCTTCATTAACTGTTGCGTTAATTATTTATCGTATCATTTATATTTTAATACCACTTGTTATAGCTAGTTTTTTACTTTTAATAAATGAAAGTAAACATTTTTTTGCAATGCCAGAAGTTAAAGAAACTGAAACAGGTATTGCGGCTATTATTATGGCGGCAGCTGTTTTTTTTGCTGGTATGGTAATGATGTTTTCAAGCGTTCTTCCCGGATTTAATCACCACTTAGTCAGTACCTTTATTCCCAATAAAATCATTAATACGGCTCATTTAGTCGCCAGTTTAATCGGAGTTTTATGTGTATTACTGGCAGTGGGCGTACGCCGAAGACTTTATTCTGCTTGGGCGGCTTCGATCATTTTATTGTTTTTAGGTAGTATTTGCTCACTTTTACGGGGCTTGCATTGGATAGAAGCTAGCACGTTATTCACAATCGCGATGTTATTAATCCATTTCAGACATGCTTTTTATCGCAAAAGTCGATTAAATGTATTGCCTTTTCCTTTTAAATCCTTCGCTGTCTGCTTTTGTCTAATCGCTGTTCTTGTATGGTTAATATTATTTATCTATCAAGATGTACCTTATAGTCATTCATTATGGTGGCAATTTGAACTCGACACTCGTGTACCACGAGTATTAAGAGCAACTTTAGGCAGTTTTATTTTATTAATTTGTATTATGCTCTATTGGTTATTTCATCCAGCTTTGCCAATATTAAACAGTCCAAAACGCGAAGAGTTAACCAAGGCTCATCAAATTATTTTAAATTCAGCTCAGCCAGAAGGTGGACTTGCCATGACTGGCGATAAATCACTGTTATTTAATGAATCACACACTGCTTTTATTATGTATGCCAAACGTGGCAGAAGCATGGTCGCACTGTATGATCCAATTGGTGATAACACGGATCGAGCGGATTTAATTTGGGATTTCAGAGATTTATGCGATGCCCACCATCTTCGTCCTGTATTTTATCAAGTTAAAGCCACTAATTTACCTTTTTATATGGATATTGGTTTGCGAACAATAAAATTAGGTGAAGAAGCTTTGGTGAATTTAGAAAAGTTTGATCTTTCATCTAAAGGATATAAAGATCTTCGTTATACATGGAACAGATGCCAACGAGATGGGCTTGGTCTTGAATTTTATGCACCAGGTTCGGCTCCACTTGATGAGTTAAAAGTTGTATCCGATTCATGGTTAAAAAGCAAACATTCTAAAGAGAAACAATTTTCACTGGGATCTTTTTCAAAGTCATATTTAGATAATTTCACTATTGCTGCTATCAAATTTGAAGGTCGTATTATTGCTTTTGTAAATTTACTTGAAACAAATCAACATTACTCAGCTAGCATCGATCTAATGCGATTTGCTGAAAATATTCCTAAACTCACCATGGAATTTTTAATGATTGGTTTAATTCTGCACTATAAAGAAAAAGGATTTGAATATTTTAGTTTAGGTATGGTACCTCTATCAGGCATGCAAAGAAGACGCGGAGCCCCATTAATTCAAAGGTTTGGTGCATTAGTATTCAGGCGTGGGGGTCGATTTTATAATTTTCAGGGATTACGTCGTTTTAAAGACAAATTTGCAACTCATTGGGAGCCGCGTTATATGGCAGTTCCTGCTGGACTTGATCCATTTGTTGCTTTAATCGATACCACTATGCTGATCTCAGGTGGATTAACTGGCTTAAAAAAGAAAAAGAGCTGATTTTATGAAAAAATTTATTCGCTATTTTTTGTTATTCATTGTCATATTACTAATTATTTTGTTTGTATTTACTAGCTGGCATTATATAAAAAATCGCGGCAATGCAACTGTGAAAACCGTGGCTGTAAACAATAATTTTTCAGTAGTATTAGCTAACCCAAAAAATTCAGTAGAAGCAGCCGCGATGATTGTTGCCACTCAAAAAGATCATTTTACTGAAAAACAATTATTGGATTTATCTCAAAAAATGGGTGCTCGGTTGGTTCAATTTGAATTGAAACCTCAGGCAAGTTGTGCAGAACAACAAAATCGTTTTAATCAAGCATTAAAAATTTTAAACGAGCCTAAATTTGTGGTTGCGGGTATGGAAGAAGGCGCGGCTTTTGCTTACCGTTGGCTGGCTAAACAACAAAATGATGATGCTAAAGCGTTATCAATAGAGTTCACTTTGGATAATCAAGATTGTGAAGCACCCTTACCTGCTCAAGCAACACGAGGAGCATGGCAAGTAATTTGGAACAACCCGCCTGATGAACAAGTGGCAATTTTTCCTCGCCAACAAAAACAAATTAAAGTAACGACTGAAATTGGCGAATATCAAGCATCACCAACCGAACTTTTAAGTTCACATTTATCATCCATTTTATTTGGTGAATATAAACCACTGCCAGTTATAGAATTACCGGCTAAAAACAAACAACAACATCCTAATACCGTTACATTTTATTATTCAGGTGATGGTGGATGGCGAGATTTAGATAAAGTTTCAGCAGAATATATGGCTTCACATGGTTATTCCGTTGTTGGCGTTGATGCACTAAAGCTATTTTGGCAACATCGTTCAGTTGAACGTAGTGCTAAAGATTTAACTTATTTAATGCAACAATATCGAGAAAAGTGGGGAACGACTAAGTTTATACTAGCCGGCTATTCATTCGGTGGTGATATCTTACCTGCACTATACAATCGTTTATCTAAGGAAGATCAACATAGTATTCAAGCTTTAATCATGATAGCTTTTTCAAAAGACGCTAATTTCGAAATAGAAGTTAGTGGTTGGCTTGGTCAATCTGGTGATGAAATGAAAACTGCTCCTGAAGTGAATCAGATTCCAGCAAATAAATTATTTTGCATCTATGGAGAAGAAGAAAAAGAGGATACTGGTTGCTTACAACCAGAGATGAAAGGTGAAGTTTACCAATTACCTGGTGGTCATCATTTCGATGAAAATTATGAACATTTAGGGCAAATTATTATGCAAGCAATTGACAAACGAATTCTATAAGTAAATAAAGTTAGATGAGTTCATTAAAATTAACCAATTAATAATAAATTTCAAAACATCAATGCTTTTTGAGTTTTATTTTACCTTCTGACAAGAATACACCGAAAAGTGTTAGTACTGTGCCGAATGCTGCAATCCAAGTAAAAGGTTCATTTAAAATAAGAATGGCAGCAATTACAGTAAGTATGGGAACTAAATATAAATAAACGCTAATTTTTACAGCCCCCACTAATTTCACTGCATAATTCCATGAGGCAAAACATATAGCTGAAGCTCCTACCCCTAAAAATAGAATATTGAATAAATTAACTGGGTTAGTGAAACGCATTAAATCCCATTGAAAATCAGAAAAAGACAGTGCAGGAAACATCATTATCAAACCATAAAAGAAGAAGCGCCGAGTCAATAAAATCGTATTGTAACCGTAATTACTGCATTTCTTGGTTAAAATTGAATAACATGCCCAAAACAGACAAGCTAACATCGCAAGAATATCGCCGATTGGATTAAGAGAAAGCACAAATTTACCATTAAAGCTAATTAACCCTACTCCAATAATGGCAAACAAGCAACCTATATAAAAACGCTTAGGGGGTGTTTCGATTTTTAAAAAAAATAGAGATAATATAGCAGTAAAAATGGGGGATAAAGTGGTTATGATTCCCACATTAGATGCCGTGGTATAAGTTAGTGCGATATTTTCACACAAAAAATAGCAAGTCACCCCACATAATCCCGCACATAAAAACATAACTTCTCGCTTAAAACCTTGCCAAATAAAAAAGTGAGGTTGTAAGATCCATAAAGTAATGTAACCAAGCCCAAAGCGAAAAAATGAAATTTCAATTGGTTTAAAATCGACTAATAATACTTTAGTTGCAATAAATGTGCTTCCCCAAAAAAATACGGTCATTAATGCAACTAAATTTCCTTGTACCCTTTTTGACAATAACATAATAACTTTATCTGCTTACTAAAATGAAATGCGACTAATATAAATTATAATATATTATTCATACATCATTTTAATTAAAATGATTAGTAAGACTTGATAACGAAAAAAAAGGCTACTATTTTAACTAATTGCAGTACTTGCTTTCTATTGATCAAAATACAATTTGTTTTTAGTTTATAAAATAATTTATGATAAGGTGTGGTTGATAATCACTGTATCTAAAACTGAATCATTTATCTAAGCAAGATAATTTAGGATAAAAAAAATCCACTCGAATATTCGAGTGGAGGGCAAAAAATGAAAAAACGTAATCTGCTTATATAGACATGCTAAATCATAAAAAGTTCAATTTAAATTCATATATTTTTCCTATTTTCGCAAAATAAAATATAACATAATAATTAATAACAATTTATTATTTTAATTTTTTTAATAAAGTTAACGTTTGATTATTCATCCTTGCATTTTTTACTTATTTTCAATTTGCTACTGAATACTTAACGACTCATGTTATTGAGCTAAATATTCAAATTAATTGAACTGCCTTTAATTATGATCAATTTACCTTTAATCATCTAATGACAAAATAGTATGTTTCTTTTAATAAAAACTTTTTATAGCGAGGTATTTTCGTTTTTACTTCGATACAAAGTTATCGGTGAATGAGTGATGCTTTGATAAGATTAATTGTCAATCATGGCATACTATATATAAACTGTTTTATGTGCAATTTACGCAATTAATCGGTTTGAAATTAAAAACAGCATATGTTGTAAAAGTGATTTTGCACGATTTAACCCAACGATTTCCAATCGGTGTTTCATTAAAATCTTCTTAGTAATATATATCACTTGGTTTTGACCATCTGTTGATTGTTAGTATCCTAGTACTCATCAATGGTAAGGGTGTTTATTATAAAAAATATCTATTAGCCACTAATCAATTAATCACTTTAATCAATAGAGCTTTTGCTTTACCGTTCTTTGTTGTATTAATATGTTCAATATTTTAAAAAATCATGAGCCGATTAACATTTCTCTTTGTCGGTATCGCAACAATTATTAGGCAACATCATCATGACGGTTATATTGCACATTGATAATGTTGTGGCTTTGAAAGGCGCAAAACAACAGAAACTGGATTAATCACAAGGTAAGTTAACTTGTATTACAACTTGAATTCACCTATAATGCCCCGATATTGTTTACATTAACAATTCACAATTGGGGCTGATTCTGGATTCGACGGGATTTGCGAAACCCAAGGTGCATGCCGAGGTGCGGTAGGCCTCGTAAATAAACCGCAAAAAAATAGTCGCAAACGACGAAAACTACGCACTAGCAGCTTAATAACCTGCATAGAGCCTTCTCTCCCTAGCCTCCGCTCGTAGGACGGGGATAAAGAGGAGTCAAACCCAAACGAGATCGTGTGGAAGCCTTGCTTGGGGCGGAAGCATTAAACTTAATCAAGCTAGTCTATCGGTAGCGTGTTTGTCCGCAGCAGGTAGGCGAAATTTAAAGACAAACTACGCATGTAGTACCAAGGATGTAGAGATTTCGGACGCGGGTTCAACTCCCGCCAGCTCCACCACAACTTAAATCAATAGATGTAAACCGAAATATACTTTTATCATAAAATAATAAGGGGCTCTTTTTGTATATAATAATTTTATCCCTCTTATTATAAGGTGAATAGATTATGTCGAAATCTGTAAAACCTTTAACTTTTGTATAGATATAAAATGCTAAACCAAAAGAAAAAGATATTAAATTAATGGATGGTAATGAATTATTCCTTTTTATTAGTCGTAATGGTAATAAAATCGATAATTTCTTTATAAATCATCTTATTGGAATAAAGAAGCCGATATTACCATTGGACGTAATTCACAAATTAGTTTAACCGACACAATGGCTAATATTGAACACTACCTCAAACAGCTTGCTCAAAATATAGATCCTAAAACCTACCTTGAAGAACAAACGAACCAAAAGCGAAAAGAGTTGTTTAACACATCTGAAAAAGTAGCAGAACAATAGTTTAAATATTGTGAACAACGAGCTAATTTTTATAGACAAAACCGCAAAAGAAACACGGCGATTAATCGAATGTAATTTATTTCCTGCTATTGCAAAACTTCCTATTTCATCTATTACCGCTTATAAGGCTATTGAAACACTTAAACCACTTCAATAAAAAGGAACATTGAAAACACTTAAATATTCTATTCAAAACCCAAATGACATAATGTTTTTTGCAATTTACCGCATATCGTTAAATATCTCATATATAAAATCTGAAAAGTTAACTGAGTAGAAAAGATACTTTGAAATAACATGAAGTAATCTGTTTGATTCACAATTTTTTCAATTACTCATTAAATGACGTAAATAGATGCTCAAAAAATCTCATAAAATACCGCTGTGTTTTAATTAAAATTATTGATAATTTAAAAAATCTCTTTTAAGTCATGAAAAACTTTTTTAGAAATGAGAGATAAATAATTATCTGATATAATTAAATAAATAATGGAACAAATCTAATTGGTTGCAAAGTCCAATGGACGTCTATTGATCAGTATTGGTGATCAAAAATAACGATATATTTAGACTGTATAACCATTAAATTTGAAAGGAACATTTTATGAGACTCGAAGAGAAATATATAAAATTTGGTTATTTTTGGTTACCTGAAAATCAACAGAATTCAATAGCTGGTGTTCTCTCCATTTATGATGGTGGACGGGCAGAATTAGAAATCATAGGTAATTTTGATGAAGATAAAGGAATTGGATTTATTTGTGAACATGAAGATTTTCGTCTAAAAAGAATAATTGGATGTGTCGAAGACGATAAATTAGTAACACTGGATAATTGCATTTATCTTAAGAAAAGTTTTGGATTTGGAAACATAACTAAATCGAAAATTTTAGCTAATAAAGTTTTGACTGGCGCTAAATGGGCAGCTGATGAGGTTATTACTTTAAATACATTTTCTTTTTCTGTTGATTGCTTGGATGAATGGGTTGGAATAAGCGGTATTCATGTAGAGTATGATTCGGAAAATAGAACAGCAAATATTTCTTATAATAAACCTGAAGAAATAAAATTTGTACTTGATAATGGGATGGAAGTTGAAATTAATTTTAACTACACATTTTCTATTCTCACCCATTTAACAGAGGCAAAGATCACTCAAAAAGCTCATTTTACATTAAAATCTGAAGCGTTACGTAATTTAAATGATTTCATAACTATTGCCTTTAAGATAACCAACCTTATGTGCTTTGCTATGGACGAAGTTGTGACTATAAAAAATGTTTCAGCAACATCATCTGAAAAACTAAATGATTTAGGTAAAGACAAATACCCAACTAAAATCAAATTATTTTATCAAGCCATACCATTTACAGAAACTGTACCTAAAAAAGATGGTTTTAAGGATATGGTATTTAATTTCGAAATTATTAGAAATAATGTTCAAGAAGTCTTCAACAATTGGATAAATGCTTATGAATTTCTGTCACCGGCATTCAGTTTATACTTTTCAACTCAAAGGGGAGATCAAAAATATCTCAATGGTAAGTTTTTAGCTCTAGTACAGGGATTAGAAACATATCACCGAAGAACTAGTGATGAAAAATTAATGGAGAACGAAGTTTTTGAATCATTAGTATCTAAAATTCTTGGTACATGTCCCGAAGAACATCTAGAATGGCTCAAAGGCAGACTCATGCATGGAAATGAAATTACCCTGAGTAAAAGATTGAAATTGCTTATTGAACCATTTAAATGTTTTCTGGGAACAAATAGAGAAAGAAATAAACTTTTGAGACAAATTGTAGATACTAGAAATTATTTAACTCATTATGATGAAAATTTAAAAGATAAATTAGTTACTGGACGAGATCTTTGGATTCTATGTTTAAAAATGGAAGTTATATTCCAGTTTCACTTTTTACATGTTATTGGCTTCACTACTGAAGATATTAAAAAGACAGTTGAAAATTGCACTAAATTACAAAATAAAATTGAAGAAATCAAAAAAAAGGATAAGGCCCAATAAAATATTCGATTTTTTATGTTCAAACCAAATCATCATATTTGATATAAATTATATTTTTGTATAACAATTGTTAGGTATGCCATAAAGAGATATTCAAGGAGAACAGCAACGCTGTTGCCTGATAGTTAATTAAGAAAATTAAGCTATTAATAAAATAATGCCCTGTAAATATGTTTTTTGATTGGTTATCAATATAGAAAAACTGTGATTATCAATTACCTTTAATAGATAAAATGATTGTTAACCTATTTTTGTATACAGGCGAAGCAAGTTCTTTAACTCAACCTACTTATACCACAAATGTTATTATTATGATCAAATTATTATTTACATTTTACTGTTTTCAATTTTATGTGGTCTAATATTTTTTCATGATAAGTAAGGAAGAATTTTTTATGGCTAATTTTTTAAAAAAAACATTTGGTGGATTAGAAAAAAGTTATTTGTTGCGACAATATTTATTCGGTTTTGTTTTTGTTATACTTATATTAATGCCTATATCTCAGTTGAAATTATCTGATACTATAGTTCCAACTACAATTGCTTTAATCCTGTGGGGATTTTATCCATATTCTAGGTTTGTTTATGAAAGCATTATAGAGTTTATAATAGGTGATAATATAATTATCTCAAATATCTTTTTATTTTTATTCTTAAAAATAATGACTATGGGAATATGCTTTTTTTTCTCTGTTTTTATAGCTCCTTTTGGATTACTGTATTTATATTTTTATCACTCTAAATTGGAAAAACAATCCAAAGCTAATGTTATCGATAACTAGTTAAAAATATATCTCAACAGAAATGAGGAAAGAAGAATAAAGCCTTTATTTCCTCTTAGATGACATAAAAATTATTTATCAATAAAAATAAGATCCTTTATTGACTTTTCATTAGACCCTATCCTGAATTTTGTGTATTTGCCAGTTAGAGGTAGCGAGTCATTCTGTCACCAAATTCTATAATAAATCGATTCATCGCACTTTTCGAGTTTTGAATAGACATAGTCCATTTTTTAGATGCTTGTTGTATCGCTAAATAGATAACCTTTTTAACTAAGTTGTCGGTCGGAAAAAACTACGTTTCTTGATAGCATGACGAATAACACTAGTTGATCCTCGGTCAGCTCTCGGCGGCTAGTTTTATTGGGTGCCAATTACCTTACCCACTTATCAAAGGTTGATTTACCAACACCGAGGTGGCCTGTGACCTCTCTGATAGAAAGATATGCATTTTATAATACATAAACAACCTATTATTATTCAAATTCAGGACTAAATTTGTTGACCATGATCGGTTCTTTTTTGGTTAATTATAATCTTTCAAAAACAGAATAAAGATTGAGTACACGCTTTTATAACTTTAAGCGTTATAAATAGAAAATGAGATACAAAGTGTGTTATATGTTAATAAACAGGCTTATATACTGAATAAGTATCTAGATCGACCACATAATCTACCTGAATACTTTCATCATATGGATAAATATCATAGATATAACGAGCACAAAAAACAGACATAAAATCTTGTATATCGCAATCGGCTACTACTGTCATCACTCGATATTTCAATTGCCCAATAGAAGACACTTTACCAGAAAGCAGTGAATCACCATAAAAACTTTCTATTTTAATTAACATATCAGCATTTTGTCTTATTTGGCTAAACTACCGATTATAGATGGTTGTTGATTAAAACTCAATTTCCTTTAATTCGTGATAAGACCCATAGACAATTCTATGTCATTTAGTGGTGGCGACTATTTGTTCTAAATAAATGGATGTCATCACAATTATGAAGCCGTTAAACTCACAAATGCATTAGGCTTTTGTTTTTTTAGCTTGTTATATTGAATAATAAAATCGGCTAATTCATCATCTTCAGCATAAAAATAAGCGCTAGGTACATCAAGAACTTTTGCGAGACGTTTTACAAGAGTAAAATCAGGAGAATGAACTTCATTTTCATAAGAACTAATGCGGGAACTTGCTGATTCTTCGTCTAATCCTGCTTTTACTCCAAGTTCAGTTTGTGTCAGATCTGCATTAATTCTAGCTATTTTTAATCGCTTACCAATCATGATTATTGCTGCTCATCTTATATAGTTTTGATTAATAATTATCCTCTTCTTCGATTTAAATTTCGTAATAGAATACTTTAATAAATCATGTATAACTTGAATTTTGTTTTTAATTTAATCATAATTAAAGTTTTACATTAATAATTCATGTAATTTATGATTTTAGGAGGTATTATGAATAGCAAAAAGGACTGGCATTCTGCCGATATTATTGCTGCATTGAAAAAGAAAGGAACAACGCTATCTGCGTTAACTAGACAATCTGGCTATGCACCTTCAACGCTCTCTAACGCACTTGTTCGCCCATGGACAAAAGGCGAACTGATTATTGCCAATGCATTAGGTATAGAGGCTAAACGGATTTGGCCCTCTCGTTATAAAAAGAAAATTCAGTCATTGCGAATTAAAAAATGTGAATAGAAACAATTTGATATCTATTACGGACAATACTAAAAAGTCGGGTCAATAAAATGCATGGCTTAAGGCACGCTTATACTTTACACGATAAAAAACGTTTACTGGTTGGAAATCACCAAGAACAGGAAATTGACTAGTAAAGAGCTAATTCCTAGCAGTAAAACAAGATCAATAGTCGCGGTAAATAATTAGCAGAGAATTGAGACATTAGCAGGTTTGTTTGGTTATGGTTTATTTAGGGAAGATAAAAATATATTTCACATTTAATATAAGATAAAATAGCTCACATATATTATTGATGTATTTGATTATTTCAGGTGTCTTTTTAGTTATTTTATTTAACATTATAGGTAATAAGATATGAGTGTACAGTTTAATTTTAACCAGCTTCATACTATTTATTCTAAAGCATGGCTAGATAAAAAACCAACAATAGCCTTTGAATTAGTCATTGGAAGAGGCCATTTTGTTTTTATGATCTTTTTTTCACCAGAAGACACTAAAGCATTAGGTGAAAACCTTTTTATATATCTTCGTAATGCAAACTCTTTATTAAAAATAAAATTATACGGAAGTCGTAGAAATGGTAACTTTAAAGTTTTTGTAAATGAAAGGCAGCAACAGCTAATGACTGACGAACTTCAATTAGTCGCAGGACAAGGAAATTTTAATTTCGAACAATTTCTCTCAGAACTAAATAATCAAATTCCCCAAGAACTACCAGAACAAAAAAATATTGATACATTAAGGAATATTTGGCGAAATGTTAAGCATCAATTAAAAGACACTGTTGATCAAGCAGATAGAACAATTCTGATTGGTGTAACAAAACTTCCTGATAATAAAAAACCGCAAGATAAGACCTTAAGAAAGTTATACGTTTTCACTGATAGTACAGCTGATGATATTAATGACTTCATTAAAGCATTAAAAGAGAATAACTATACATTGAAATGGACTGATGACGCGACAAAAATTCCTAAATCATTTGCTGATTTGATTATAAAAATCAAATAATAATTAAGAGTAAACTATAGTAATTTTAAGCAACTCATTATTTAAATATGTTACATATGCTTAAAAATAATTTATTTAATGGATTATTAAAATGACTAAAAAAATAAACAAGAAAAAAGTATTAAAAAATAGAATTAAAAAAATAGAGAAAAAAAGAAGGAAGAAAGATACTAAAAGTAATTTCAATGCTAATGTTACGCCTAATTTATCCAAAGATAAATTAAGCCATTTTTCCCCAATACACACAGCCGCAGCTTTTTCTTCATTACTTTTGGAACCAAGACATCAGGCTAATCAAGATTTGATTGAAACCATTATTTCAGAATGTCTCACTCTATGTAAAGGCACAAAGAGACCTTCATTGAAAATCATTAACTCAATTTTGGAGAGTTTTTCTTTTAAAGAACAAGTATTATCGGAAGACTCTGTTGAAGATGTCTTTATTTCAAAGATTTGGTTTGAAGATATTCCTTATAAGGTTTGTACAGGATTACATGAAGGTGGAATATATCAATTACAAATTTTTTGTGATTTAGTGGCAAATATGCCTTTTGCTGAAGATATAAATAATCTGAAAAACTCTATCAAAGCAGTTCTTATCGCATCAGACCAAATTATCACTCGTAACAATCTTCTTGTATATACTGTTGGTGGTATGGAAGAAAATAACAAAAGTATTTTCTCAGATTCTAAATTAGATAGTTATATCAATAAAATAAAAGTGAATGAATTTATAAACATAGAACTTCTTCCTTGTTTAAATTTAAATGAGATATCCCCACAAACTTCACTTATAGACGGTATAGATAAAACTCCTTTTATAAAGTGTCAAGAAGGCATTCTGCTATTGCTATCCTCTTCAATCATCATTTGTATAAAAAAATTAATCATTGAATTTTTTTATACAAATAGAAGTATTATTGAATTAGATAAACTTTATTTTAAAGAGCAATGTAAAAAAATATCAAATATAAAAATCCTCGGTAAGTTATCTGATACTGTTATTATACCTCGATATATTTCAAATAATACCGGATGGAAAGTTGCTGATACAGTTGCAGAATTTGATCAAGGGTATTTATATCATTTTATTTTTATTTTTGATTCAATGCGAAATATTTTACCTAACTGGTTTCATTCATACGAAAAAAACACCTCAGAAATAGAAATATTCGTTGGTAATTTAATTAATAAAACAAAAGAGTCTGCGATAAAAAATAAAAACGCTAAAAAAGGATGTTCTATCATTGTATTATGCGGATATGGACGCCCAATGATGTATTCTTCAGAAATAAAAAATGAAGACTCATGGATGATTGAATCTACTAACAGTCATGATCTTGATACTTTAAGTAAGTATTCTGCTTGCTCCCCTCATAAAGTATGGAGAGTTATTGAATCTGTAGAAAAGCTAGAGAAAATAGGATTTAAAATTTTTAATTCAAATGGTTTTCTAAATTTATTTGCTTATGCTAAGAATAATAACTACTGCATAATTTCATATAAAAATTTTCAAGGTACATCTAACAGTTCAAGTAATGTAGTTGTTCACCTTCCTTCAAATTGCCAAGCTAAATTAAGGGAAGAAGTTTTATATAATAATAATGAAATGCTAGTTAACCATCCCACATTGGGATTAACAAAGGTTACTCGTCGTTTTGTTGGGGGAGAGTTTACTAAAAACCCTAAATTTCATATTTATTGTCCTAGCTATATAGATAACATTATGAGAAGTATATATATAAAAGGCTCATTATCTTTATGGATAGAAACTGAACTAGTTGAAAATATTCCAGTTCCCTTTCAATGT
Source organism: Gilliamella sp. B2828 (assembly GCF_026537125.1). NCBI lineage: Bacteria > Pseudomonadati > Pseudomonadota > Gammaproteobacteria > Orbales > Orbaceae > Gilliamella > Gilliamella sp. B2828. The sequence continues at coordinate 59,343 of NZ_JAFNMU010000001.1, read as the reverse complement.
GTATTATATGAGTCTGTCTTATCATGGTTTGGTATACTCACTCAATATATTCAAGATAATAATATTTTTATACCTAAAAATATTATTTGTTGGAAAATAGTATTTAAATACCCAGATGATTATTTTGAATCACTTGAAAAAAAAATAGATTTAAATCTAGTTGACTTTTGTTATCAATACGAATTTGATGAGGATACAAAAACATTATTTACCTACTTCAATCAAAACTTAATTTATGGATTACGTCTGCCTACAAATAATTCCGAAAAAGCTATTACCAGATCCTTTCTTAGTTTCCTTAGTGAATATAATCTAGACATTGATATTGAAAAAACGCTTAATAAAATTATTAAAAATAATGATGCTAGATTTATTCATGGATTTAAATCAGAAAAATATAGAGCTCATTTTAATCTTGAACAAGAAGAGCCTATTTATATTGAAGATGCAGATCAGGAAAATATTAAGATTGGGTTAGGTTGGAATATCAGACAAAAAGAACAAGGAAATAAAATAGTCGGTAAAGATGCGTGTAAGGAATATTTAAGAGAGCTTGTAGCATTTATCTGGAGTAGGTTAAGAACATCGTTAAGAGATCTGGATCGCAATGACCTTATTTCAAAACTAATTTTTAATATTGAATGCTTGGAACAACAAAAAGAAAGATGGTTAAAAACAAGTAAAGCGAATGTAGCCTTACATGATTATGATGAAACAATCACTGTTTTACATAAAATGTTACCATTATTGAATGGAGCATTACTGTCTTCAAGACTCATTATTGAAATGGCAATTTGTGAGTCTCCAATTATAAATGGGAAAAAAGCTGGCAAATTAGATATACAAGAACTTATGTGTTTGGCTATGTCAATGCATCAATATGGTGGTTTATCAGAGGCAATTAATTATGAGGCCATTCTACCAGAAATAGTTATTTCATCTTTTGGAGATATTTTATTCGATAGTTCTTTTATTGATAAATTGATGCCCTCCTATTTTTCCAGAATAAATAAAAGTCAAGTCAATAATTCTATCTCTGATTATGAAAATAATTTTTCCACGAAAGAATATGATGGAAATAACATTACTGAATTATTTGATAATAGATTTAATGAAGCTTGGTTAGAGGAGTTTGGTTTTACTTTAGATGATGCAAAAAGTGTTATCCATTTATTAGCAAAGCATGGACTTAGTCTTAATCAGGTTTTTTATTCCATAACTTCCAAAGAGTTATTATCACTTTTCTCTAAAGAACAGCAAAATATTTGTGAGAAAGTGATTGATGCGTTAACTATATATTCCAGAGATTCATGGCAAACAATACCAAAACCATATAAAAAAGAAGATTGGCAACCTTGGAAGTTTAGGCGTAGATTTTCGCTCGCAATGAAACCAATAATAAAAAGTTCTGATGACAAATTTATAATTTCACCACAATTAATAATCAACTGTTTTTTATACCTTCTATATAGTTGCTATGAAGCAAGTATTGATGAAAATCATTTTGTTAGTAAAAAAATGAAGCAATGGATTGGTAGTATACGTAGTGAAAATGGGCTTCAGTTTAACACTGAAATAGCAAATAAATTGAGTGAAAAAGGATGGATTGTTAGATCAGAAATAAAAATCACCGAGATCTTAAATAAAAAACTAGATAAAGATTATGGTGATGTAGATGTTTTTGCTTGGAATAAAGAAACTGGTCGGGTATTAGTCATTGAGTGTAAAGATCTTGAGTTTGCCAAGACACAAGGAGAGATTGCAAGACAGTTACATGAGTTTAAAGGACAATTAAATCATAAAGGAAAACAGGATCGATTACTAAAACATATATCCAGAATTGATATTATTAATGAAAATTTAAGCAATTTAGCTAAGTTTACTGGAATTAATTCAACAATAAATATTGAGGGCTATGTAATTACATCTCGTATTGTACCAATGCTTTTTGCTAAGAGTTTTTTACATCAAGATAAAATTAAATTTCTAGCTCTAGAAGATATTATTGATAATGCTATGTATATTTAACTATCACATTTGAATTATCAGGTAACACATGGTCTAAAGCGTTTTCAACTAAGCAAAATGATAGCGGCGTAAAAAATGCAAATAGGACTGATGTGGTAGAATGTGATTCGACTTTAGATGTTGCGTGATAAGTTGCAAAGCATTTATAAGTAATTTCTTATTTCAAATTTCAATTATAAAAAAATTAAAAATTTTTTTATAATTGAAACAGAATTTGTTAGAATAGGCTCTATCTAAATACATTCGATATAGCCATTTGGACATTAATCAACAATTACCCTTCCATTCAATGGTTGAACTGGTCGGTTGTTGTCATGATGCATGATTGAATGGAATTTTTGAATTTGTTCATCTGAAGCAGTAACTGATTTTTCAAATACAATCCATCTTACACCTTCTGTACAAGGTGGAGTGGTAAGTGATCCACTAAAGCGATAATAATCCAATTTTTTAGGAAATAATTTTTTAATATCAATTGTTCTATCTAAAATAGTTTTATTGCCTGATTCTGTTGGCATTTGTTGCCATGCTTTTGCTATTTCTTGATTCTCCTTACCATAATCAAACATTAATGCCACTACGGTAAGCTCTCCATCTTTATTTTTGTAAACAAAGTGGGCTTCCATTGGATAATGTTTACCTTTAATGGTATTTTCACTTATTGTATGAAAATGGAATTGCTGTAATTTAAAAATTTGATCGTCCAACGTTAATTGATTATCTCCAGAAACACTAATCTCAATAGTATGTCCATTATTAATAATTTCTTGTTTACCAGCCTCAAAAGAAAACTTTAAATTTTCATGATGAGTTTTTAAAACATGGTCAATGTTAATAGGTGACTGATTTTTTCCGTTTTCACATGTAGAATATTCAATGGATAATTTACCCCAGTTTTCTGGTTTTTCTTGACCTTCATATCCCCAATGTGAAGTATCCTCTGCTGCCGTACAAGATAGACTAATTAACATTAGTGCTACAATTATTATGTTTTGTTTCATTTTAGATTTACATTAATAAATTAAAGGAAAACAAATTATACGTCACAAAAAATAACCTTACTACACGAGATTAACATTATTTTTTCTTTTTTTTATTATTTTTTTAATTGTAAGACGAAATAATTTTAATCAAAAAATTATCAATCTAGTCAGTCTGTTTTATAGTTTATGCTATAGATAACCTATCAATAATTAGGGGGTCTATAATGATGAAGATAGGATTATAAATCGAAAATTAAGAAGTAAAACTCTTCTAGGTTTGTTTGAAATAACACCCTATGATTAAAGATATAAATATTGAGTTGTTGTAGTCTAATTTGCATTTAGTGAGAAAATAAAAAAGGGCAAATGCCCTTTACCGTTAAAATATAATATTAGAAGGTGTAACGAATACCTGCTAAGAAATCCATCGAACTTAATTTAGCGCTCGCTTTTACATTAACACCCTCAATATTGGTTTTTATAGAAGTTTTACCAGCATTAACATAACGTGCGGTAAAATCAATATCGACATTTTCGTCAATGTTATATGTTACGCCAGCAGCTACATTCCAAGCAAATTTTGTTTTAGTATCTGATATGCCAACTGAAGCTGATTCTTCAGTAAATTCACTTTTATAATATCCTGAGTATTTCTGATCCAACTTAGTGAAAGCAATACCTAGTCCAGCTCCAACAAAAGGAGTAATGGAATAATTAGTTTCAATATCATAGTATGCATTTACCATCAAAGTATTCATGCGAACTTTGTGTTTATCGCTAGTTTGAAGATAATCGTCTTCCAAATCTACATCACTATAAGCGTGACGGTATTTTTTATCTGAATTACCGCGTATTGTAAAAGATAGCTCAGTACGAAGGGGAAGTTCATAATCATATTTGAAGTTATAACCAATATTTAACGCCCCTGCGATTTTACCGTTTTTGAAAGATCCAATTTTAACCGTTTCGGACTCATCGAAATAAGACAATGTATCTTTAATGCTGTTAGCCTTCAAAATACTCGCACCTAATTGACCCCCTAGATATATTCCTATCGTTTCAGTTTGAGCAAACGCTGGGAAACAGGCGATAGTTGCCAGAGTAATAAGTGTTTTTTTCATATTTTATTTTCCTTTCCTTTTAAATTACTTTTTTGTCATTTAATTAACGTGGCAAGTTTAAACGAGCTAATAAGATAAAGCAATAAAAAATAAGAAATTTATAAAAGCTGAAGGTAACAACTAATTATTTATATAAGATATACGATAGAGGAATGATAAAAATAAAGGGAGTGGGTTAAAATTGGCTCCTCCAACAGGACTTGAACCTGTGACATACGGATTAACAGTCCGCCGTTCTACCGACTGAACTATGGAGGAACACTCGGGATAAGATAGTAACGATCTATAATGATTATGTCAATGTGAAAAACAATATTTAAATTTAATTGCTCAGCTTGTAATCAAATCTCTTAATGGCATGCTAAAATAGATAAAATTATATGGTCAAGGTAAATAAATAGTTATGAAAAAAAATATTTGTGTGTTTTGTGGTGCAAGTGAAGGTAATCGCGCAGAATATCGTGTAGCGGCAGAACAATTAGGGGTATTAATTGCAAACCAAAATAGACGATTAATTTATGGTGGTGGAAATAAAGGTTTAATGGCTGTTATCGCCAATTCAGTTTTAGCTCATGGAGGCGAAGTTATTGGAATTATTCCAGAGCGACTAGTCAAAGCAGAAACAGCACACCATAACATTACTCGTTTAGAAGTTGTTGAAAATATGCATCAACGTAAAGCACGTCTTTGTGAATTAGCCGATGGATTTATCGCTATGCCAGGAGGAACTGGTACTTTAGAAGAGGTTTTTGAAGTTTGGACTGGTATGCAAATTGGTTATCATGAAAAACCAGTTTCATTGTATAATCCAGCCAAATTTTGGGAGCCTATGATGAATTTTTTACAGCATGCTGTCGATGAAGGTTTTATTAGAGAAAGTTTTTATAAAACTTTAATTGTGTCTAATGATCCACAATCTATTCTACAAAAAATGGACGATTTTACTGCTAAAGATTTACAACGTTGGGTAAAAAAATAATTCAAAAAATAAAAAATGCCATCAATTGATGGCATTTTAGTATAAATAAATAATTTAAGCAGAAGCCGTTTCTGTGCTTGATTCAGGTTGTTTAAATACCGCATAGGCAACACCAGAAACAAGAGAACCAATTAAAATTGATAGTAAATAACCGCCAACAGGCTTCACTACTCCAGGGATAGCTAAAGCGAATAATCCACCATGTGGTGTCATAAGCTGTGAACCAAATGCTAACGCTAAACCGCCTGTAATTGCCCCACCAATAATACAGCAAGGAATCACTCGTAATGGATCACGTGCCGCAAATGGAATCGCTCCTTCAGAAATAAAGCATAAACCAAGTACTAATGAAGCTTTACCACTTTCTTGTTCAGCTTTAGCAAATTTTTTACGAGCAATTAATGTAGCAATACCCATAGCCAAAGGAGGAACCATGCCACCTGCCATAACCGCCGCCATTGGTGCGTATACTTGAGCTGAAATTAAACCTGTACCAAACGCATAAGCAACTTTATTAATTGGTCCACCCATATCAGTACACATCATACCGCCTAAAAGTGCACCTAACAAAACAGCATTGGCGGTTCCCATTGATTTCAACCACCCAGTTAAGGCTTCCATTAACCATGCGATCGGCGTACCAACTATAAACTGCATGACTAAACCTGTAGCTAATGTAGCAAGTAAAGGTACAATAAGAATTGGTTTTAATGCTTCAAGTGTTTTCGGTAATGGTAAATACTTTGAGATTAACATTGCTAAGTAACCAGCAAAATAACCTATGATAATACCACCTAAGAATCCAGCACCCGTAGAGACAGCCAGCAAACCACCTACAAGTCCAGGAGCTAAGCCAGGTCTATCAGCAATAGAATAAGCAATATAACCAGCAAGTAAAGGTACCATAAGTGAGAATGCAAGCCCACCAATTTGTGCTAAATGAGATTCACCAACCAGTTTTTGTACACCATCAACCATTTCAAATGAACCAAAAGCAAACGATAAAGCGATGATTAATCCACCCGCAACAACCATTGGTAACATATAAGAGACGCCTGTTAATAGATGCTGATAGATACCTTTCTTCTCATTACTCGATTTTGTTGTTGAAGCAGAACGTGTTGGTTGATAGATTGTCGCTTCTTCAAATGCTCTATCTAATTCTTGTGCAGTTTTTTTCAGTGCAGGACCGGTTTTAGTTCGATACATCTTTTTACCTGCAAACTTGCTTAAATCGACTTCTATATCACATGCTACAATCACAACATCAGCTGAAGCCACCTCTTCTGGTGTTAATTCATTGCCAACACCAACTGAGCCACGTGTTTCAACTTTACACCACCAACCACGTTTTTTTGCTTCTTCTTCAATCGCTTCGGCTGCCATGAAAGTATGCGCAACACCTGTTGGACAAGCAGTTACCGCAACAATACGTTTTACACCACTTCCCGATACTGAACTTGTGTCACTATGTTTAGATTGTGCGAAAATAGCAGCTTTACTTTGTGCATCTTTGAGTATTTGTTTAGGATTGGCAAAAATATCATTGAGATCACTAACTACATAAACTTTTTTTCCGATCACGGTTTTATCACTGACATCACCTGATCCGATAGCAACAGTTACCTCTGCTGATGCCACACTATCGACGATATTAAAATTTAATGAATTAGCAGCTAAAACCAATTCAGCTTTAGCTAAACGTCCATTAACAGGGCCTGCATTATTCCCCTCTATTATGTAAATATTCATGAATACTCCTATCCAGCAATTATTTCAATTTTATCCAACATATTGGTTACAGCCTGACGATCAGCAATACCAACTCCGGCTTGTCCAACAGATAACGCAGCAACACTTGAGGCGAAAACTAAGGTGTCTTTAATTGATTGACTGGTCATAAGTCCATACATTAATCCACCAACCATTGAATCACCAGCACCAACGGTACTTACTACCTGACATTTTGGTGGTTTTGCTAACCATGCTTCATGTTTAGTTACCCACAAAGCACCTCTGCTACCAAGTGAAATGACAACGTTTTCTATGCCATCATTGATAAGTTCCATAGCAGCAGCTTTTATTTCAGCTAACGTCGACAACTTGCGTCCTACAAACATTTCAAGCTCTTTGTCATTAGGTTTTATTAACCACGGTTTAGCTTTCAATCCTGCAACTAACGCATCACGGCTACTATCAAAGACCACTTTAGGACAAATTGCTTTCACTTGTTTCATCCATTCTGTGAACTTTTCCAGAGACACTCCGGCAGGCAAGCTACCACTAATTGCAATCATATCAAAATTTTTTAACCATTCGAGAGAATCGGTAACAAAACTTTGCCAATCTTGCTCTGTTATAGTAAAACCAGAAAAGTTTAAATCAGTAACTTCACTATTTTCCTCAGTCAATTTAACATTAATGCGGGTACGACCCGCTATAGATTGAAATTTATCCTCAACATTAAGTGAATTAAATAGTAAATTAAAACCATCACGATTTTCTTTACCTAAAAATCCACCCAAAGTTAATTTAATACCAAGATCAGATAATACTTTAGCAACATTGATGCCTTTGCCAGCAGCAAGTAATGCATTAGTTTGAACTAAATTAACATCGCCAAGTTCTACTTTTGGACAAAAACCTAATAGATCATAAGCAGGATTTAAAGTGATAGTTGCAACACGATAAGTCATGATTAAATACCCTCACCTAAACCACTCTCAATAGCTTTTCCAATCGCATCTAGTGCTTGAACAGCATCATCACCTACTGCTGTGAATAGCAATCGACTGCCTTTTTTAGCGCCAAGAGCAACAATTTTCATTAAGCTTGTCGCACTAACGGGTTCAGCTTTACCATCAAGATTTGCAACAGTAACTTTACTTTTAAATTCTTTCACTAATTTAACTAATACCGATGATGGGCGAGTGTGCAAGCCATTTTCATTTGGAACAATAAATTCACGAGTTAATATTGGATTATTTGTATCTGAAGTTTGTTTTGCATTGGACGATTGAGTCTCAAGTTGATTTGATACCGCAGATTGATCATTAGATACAAGCAAATCAATAATTTTATCAATATCAGCTGACAGTAAAAGATCCAATTTTTGATTAAAGGCTAAAGAAGCTAAATTATTTACTACGTTATCAATAGCATCATTCATCATCGACATGGTAATCAACAATTTAACTGGTTTACCGTCTTCATTTAGATCGCTTATTGTACGACTAATTGCAATCGCATTTTTTAGGTTACCTTCTTTGCTATCATTGAACCAAACGCCGCTACCCAAATAGTTAGGTTTATTATCCAGTACATTAGTAATAAAATTAGCATTTACTGCACTTTGTTGTTTTAAACGTGAAGCGTTTAATGCTTGTAAAGTTCCTAAACTATCCGCAGGAATATCCAATAATAAAGAAGATTCAGTTATACTAAATTGGCTATCTCCTATGCTCGATTTTCCCGTTAAAATCGCAATTGCCTCATCTGCTGATTGAATATTTTTAATGCGCTCTTCAACACCATCAGCGCTAAGTACATGTGTTAATTGACGAAGTAATTCTAAATGCTCATCAGAACTTGCTGCAATACCAATGGCTAGATAAGCTTTTTCACCATCATCACCCCATTCAACTCCGTTAGGAAAGCAAAAAACTTGCACACCGGTTTTTTTTACTAAATGACGAGTTTTAGTTGTACCATGTGGAATAGCAAGACCAATACCCAGATAAGTTGCTGCTTGAGCTTCGCGTTCGAGCATTCCATCTACGTATCCTTCCTCAACAAATCCTGCACTTGTTAAAGCAGCAGCTACTTTTTTTATCGCCTCAGTTTTGTTAGGGGCTTGTTCATTTAAATGGATATTTTCTTTAACTAAATGAAACATATAATAAATACCTCTGGGTTGCTATGTTAAATCATCTAACATAATTCATATTATTTACTTAAATAACTTAATTGAATCGTTTCAGCAATAATGACGAGAATTATATTAATTATCAAATAAATTATCTCTATTAATAGAAAATATGTGATCTGGATCTTCTTTTTGTATAAAATTTAACAAAAAATTTTGTTAAAATGATCCTTTTTCATTAAAGTTCGATCCCGACTTAAACTGCCACGGTAAATTAGTCGTCTAGGAATAACTGTGGTTCCTGGCTGATAATTCTCATTTTTCAAACAGTTTAATAACATTTTTATCGTCATTTTAGCAACTTCTTTATGATCTTGACAAAGTGATATAACTTTACAAGGTAAGAAATCCAATAATTCATTATCACCAAAAGTAGCAATAGTTAATGTTTCAGGTAAATGACCGAACTTTCTTAAGATTGCGTCAATAGTCCCTTGAAGCAAGGAAAAAGAGGTCGTAAAAATGCCATCAGGCAAATCATGATCTTCTAACCATTGACTAAAAGCGATATCAGCGTCGTGACGACTATAATTAGTTGCATATAAGAAATCAATTTTATTCTCATTATCATGATTACAATGATTAAGTCTAATATCATTAAATCCATCTAAACGAAGTTGACTAACCGATAGATTAGGTAAGGCTCCTAGATAAACCATAGAACCCTGAACAACATCATTAAACGCTTGTGCTAAGGTTTTGGAGTCTTGTTTATCCGCACCAACTATATTTCTAAATTTAGTACTGGATAGAATTCTATCAAGAGCAAATAATGGAATTTTTGTATTTTGCCAATCGTCATAAAAAACATAATCTTTGGCGGAAACAAATGATGAGGAAATTACTAACGCATCAACTTGTCGTTGTTGAAGATGCTTAACGCACTCTTTTTCAATTTTGGGATCATCTTCTGAACATGAAAGTAATACTTGATAACCTTCTTTTCTTATTAACTGTTCTAAGTAATTAGCAATACGAGTATAACTGATGTTTTCTAAATCGGGAATAATAATGCCAATAGTATGAGTTTTACCCGCTCTAAGTCCGGCTGCAACCGCATTTGGCTGATAATCATGCTCTTTTACAACTGACATTACTTTTTCTATTGTCTGATCACTAACGCGATATTTCTTTGCTTTTCCATTAATAACGTAACTAGCCGTTGTTTTTGAAACGCCAGCTATTAGTGCAATTTCCTCTAATTTCATTATTATTATCTCGGCAAAAATATTGTCATTTATTTAACATGAATCAGAGAGAATAGTAAACAATCGTTTCTTTATTTACTTATACATATGTAATGTCTTTATTATTAGAATTAATTATCTATCAATAATAGATTGCGATATTTTGATTATGTATTTTTTCTATTTTAACGGGAGTATCAAAAATATCCTCTAAAATAGTTGAATCCATTACCTGATTTGGATTTCCCTGATAAATTAATTCTCCATTTTTCATTGCAAGAATATAGTTAGAATAGACCGAAGCAAAATTAATATCGTGAATGACAATAACAATAGTTTTCCCCAACTCATCTGCTGCACGACGTAACTGTTTCATCATTGCAACCGCATGCTTCATATCAAGATTATTTAGAGGTTCATCAAGTAATACATATTCTGTGTCTTGACAAAGAACCATTGCAACATAAGCACGTTGTCGTTGTCCTCCTGAAAGTTCATCTAAAAATCGATCTTTATATTCTGTTAAATTTAAAAATTCAAGAGCGCGATTAATATGTGCTAAATCATCTTTAGTTAATCGCCCTTTGCTATAAGGATATCGACCAAAACCTACTAACTCAGAAACAGTAAGTCTACTAGTAAAACGATTTTCTTGTCTTAATACTGAAAGATAGGTTGCAAGTTTATCACTTGGCGTATTAACCACATCCATGTTTTGAATCTTTACTAGGCCCTCATCAGCTAGTAATAATCGACTAATAATTGATAATAATGTCGATTTACCTGCACCATTTGGACCAATAATCGCTGTAATACCACCTTGTGATATTGTTGCACTCACATTTTTTAATACCGGTAAAGTTTGATATTTTTTACTAATATTATCAATTTCTATCACATTGGAACCTTTTTCAATAATAAGAAGATAAACAATGAACCACCAATAAATTCAATTACAATAGATAATGCACCTACCATATTTAAAACATGTTCTAAAAACATCTGTCCACCAACAAGAAAAATCACACCTAATAAAAAAGCTGTTGGTAATAAAAAGCGATGTTGACCGGAACCACTGATGCTATACGCTAAATTGGCAATAAGCAGACCAAGAAAAGTAAAAGGACCAACAAGTGCTGTTGATATTGAAACTAAAACCGAAACGAGTAATAAAATAATGGTGACACTTCTTTGATAATCGACACCTAGATTAATCGCATTATCACGTCCTAGAGCCAGTACATCAAACTTGAATCGCATTCGCCATAAAAAAAGACCAATTATGCTGGAAATAACTAACGAAAAGACAATTAATACGGGTTCAGCTCGAGTAAATGTTGCAAAAATTCGGCTTTGCAATACTGCAAATTCACTCGGAGCCATTAAACGTTGTAGTAAATTGGAAAAGCTACGAAACAGTGTCCCTAAAATAATCCCAATTAATAAAACTAAATGCAGATTTTGTTTAAGTTTGGTAAATAAACCTCGATACAAAAATAGAGAAAATAAAATTAACAGTAATGATTCAAAGACAAATTTACCAACAATGCCAATATAAGGAATACCTTGCGCATCAATAAAAAAGATTATCATCGTTTGAATTAACACAAACAAAGATTCAAATCCCATTATAGAAGGGGTCAAAATTCGATTATTCGTAACAGTTTGGAAAAGCAGAGTCGAAGTTGCAGCAGAAAAAGCCACTAAAATCATTGTTAAGACAATCCAAGCCCGATGGCGTAGAATGTAACTAATATTACCTTTTAAATTAAATGCCATAAATAAAACAACACAAAAAACGGCAATAATTAGTAAAAATACTATGGTTTTTCGAGTTGAAATGAGGCGTTTTTGATTAACTAGCATGACGTTTAGTACTCAACAACACTAAAAAAATAATTGCCCCTACCACACCAAGAATTACACTAACAGGTATTTCAAACGGATAGCGGATAACTCGTCCAATAATATCACAAAGTAACACTAACCCACTTCCGAACAAACATATCCAAGGGATGGTTTTACGAACGTTATCACCAAACATTAAACTGACTATGTTAGGAACAATCAAACCTAAAAATGGCAATACACCAACAACGACAACGACAATCCCACCAATAAGAGCTACCACAATAAGTCCGGTTAACATCACTTGATTATAATTAAGCCCAACATTAACAGAAAAGTCACGTCCCAGTCCCGCAACCGTAAAACGATCTGCACTCCAGCAAGCAAACAAGGTGATACCCCCTACTAACCACAATAATTCATAACGACCTTGTAAAATACCTGAAAAATCACCGGATTCCCAACCTACAAGAGATTGCAATAAATCAAAATACATAGCAAAAAAAGTACAAATGGCACTAATTACTGCACCAAGCATCATTCCAATAAGTGGTACCATAAGGGCTGTTTTAAAAATAATTTTGCGAGAAATAAACATAAATAACACGGTACCAGCCATAGCAAACAAACTCGCTACCAACATTTTCATCATAACACTTGCGCCTGGAGCGAGTACCATCATCACTAATAAACCCAAACTAGCTGATTGAGTAGTTCCGACTAGAGATGGTTCGACAAATCGATTTTGGGTAAGGAGTTGCATTATTAAACCGGCAATGCTCATGGCACTACCCGCTAAAAGTAAAGCCACCGTTCTGGAAACGCGACTAACAAAAAAAATTTGTTGCATATTACTGTCAGACCAAAGATCGACTAACTTTACATGCCCTGCACCAATAAATAAGCTCAATGCAGTCATTGTTAATAAAAAAACAATGCCTGCAATAAAATAAACTCTTTTAGTCATGGTTTATTCAGTTAGCTGATGTTTTGTTTAAAACATCACTTATTTGGTCCATTAAACGACTATAAGTTTGAGTACCACCTGAAATATACATTGATGTTGAATCTAAATAAACAATGTGATTTTGTTGCCATGCATCCGTTTTAGAAATTAATTCATTATTTAAAACTTGCTGTGCTGATTGAGCTTCTTTATTACCAATTGCATTGTCTCTATCTAGAACAAATAACCATTGAGGATTAACGCTTAGTACAAACTCAGAAGTAATCGCATTACCATGGAGCCCTGCTTCCTGAAATATGGTTGCAGGTTTAAAACCAAGTACATCAAAAATGAAGCCAAAACGTGATTTTGGTCCATAAGCAGACATTTTGCCACCATTAATCATAATAACTAAGGCTGTTCCTGCTGTGCTTGCTTTTGGACTTAACTGTTCAATTTTTTGATTAAAATCAGCAAGTAATTTTTTAGCTTCTTGTTGTTTACCAAAAATATGACCTAACTGTTCTGTACGCTGCGTTAAGCTAGCTAAGAAATTATTTGGATCGAGATCAAGCGAGATTGTCGGTGCAATGTCACTTAATTTTTTATACGCATCATTTGCACGTCCACCAGCAATAATCACATCGGGTTGGAGTGTACTTAGTACTTCGTAATTTGGTTCAAATAAAGTACCGACATTAGTATAAGCTTTGTCTGCATATTTTGATAAAAACTCTGGAAAATGTACATCTGATTGAGGAACCGCTGTAACAGGAATATTTAATGCATCGATAATATCTAATGTTGCAGTATTAAATACCACTACTTTTTTCGGATTTTCAGGAACGTCTGTTTTACCTTGGGCGTGTTCAATAACGATTGATGTTTTATTATCGGTAGGTGTATCTTTTTTATTGTCACAACCAACCAACGCAAATAAAGCGGCCAGTAATACTAAAAATTTAATTTTGATAGATGAATACATTGTAACTCCTAATTATTAGCTTAGTTCAAAAGCGCATAAATGATAAATATAATAATTATCATTTACGCCAAATTGTAACTAAAAATAAATAAGTGTTCAATGAACTTTAAACAAACAGCAAAATAATACTAAAGAATTTGATAAAAACAGCATTAGAGCATGATAAATTATTTATCATCAGATAACTCTTTAAGCTTTCTAGTCAATGTATTACGCCCCCAACCTAATAGATGGGCGGCATCTTGTTTATGCCCACGAGTAAAATTCAAGGCACAATTTAATAAAATACGCTCAACATCAGCAACGACCTTGGTTAAAATGCCAACTTTCCCTGCAAGTAATGCTTCTTTAGCCCACTGTTCGAGCTGATATTGCCATTCAATATTTATTTGTTCTTGATTACTCTGTTTAATGCTAACATCCCGACTTAAAATGTTTTTAGGCACATTTAATTGCAATAACTCTGGTGGTAAATCTTGCACAAGTATTTCTTTACTAGAAGACATAACTGTGACCCAACGGCAAGCATTCTCAAGCTGACGAACATTACCTGACCAATTAAACTTACATAAAACATCTAAGGCTTCAAGACTCAATACTTTACTTTCTACCCCCAACTCTTTTGCCGTAGTGTGTAAAAAATGTGCTGCCAGTTTTGGAATATCTTGAGCTCGCTCACGTAGTGGAGGTAATAAAATACGAATAACATTTAAACGATGAAACAGATCATCTCTAAATTTTCCTTCTCTCACTCTCGCTTCTAAATCTTGGTGAGTTGCCGCAATAATACGTACATCGACTTTGACTGGCGAATAACCACCAATACGATAAAACTGTCCATCAGCCAACACTCTTAATAATCTTGTTTGTACATCAAGTGGCATATCCCCAATTTCATCTAAAAATAATGTACCGCCATTAGCTTGTTCAAATCGTCCATGACGAATTTGAGCTGCTCCTGTAAAGGCACCTTTTTCATGCCCAAACAGTTCAGATTCAATAAGGTCTCTAGGAATTGCAGCCATATTAAGCGCGATAAATGGTGATTGCGAGCGAGGACTATGAGTATGCAGTGCTTTAGCAACAAGTTCTTTACCCGTTCCAGACTCTCCATTAATTAAAACACTTATTGAAGATTTAGATAAACGCCCAATAATACGAAACACTTCTTGCATTGCAGGTGCTTCACCAATAATACCAGTTGACGCTTTAGAGGTTGTATTATTACTATTTTTACTACTTTGAGTTTGAATTATTGCTCGCTCTACGAGTTGAATTACTTCATCAACATCAAATGGCTTAGGAATATAATCATAAGCTCCTCTTTGATATGCATTCACTGCAGCATCAAGATCTGAATGGGCTGTCATAATAATAACAGGTAAATCAGGATATTGTTCTTTAACATAATGAAGTAATGTAAAACCATCCAGCCCAGGCATTTTTATATCTGAGATTAACACTGCGGGCTTTTGTGGATTATTAACTAGAGCATCTATTGCTTCTTGACCACTTGAAAAACTAATACAGTTAAAATGAGCATTGGTTAACGCCTTTTCTAATACCCAACGAATAGAGCTATCATCATCAACAATCCAAACATTCATTTTAATTTACCTCACTACTTAATTGGCAGATAAACAGAAAACTCTGTATGCCCAGGCCAACTATTAAATTCAATTTTACCGTGATGTTGATCGACAATATTATGTGCAATTGAAAGCCCAATACCCGTACCGCCTTCATAACCACTTACCATTGGATAAAACAGTGTATCTTGTATCTGAACAGGAACACCTGGTCCATTGTCTTCAATATCTATGCGCGCACATAGACGATAACGCTGGCCATGTAAAGTAACTTGAAACGCTGTTCTTGTTCTAATTGTTATAGTTCCACTTTTAGAACCAATAGCTTGTAAAGCGTTACGAACAATATTTAAAATCACCTGCTCAATCTGCTCTGAATCATGAATGAATTCAGGCAAACTGGGATCATAATCACGTAAAATAACAACATTGAAAGGTTTTTCTAAACAAAGCAGTGCATATATTCGCTCAATTGCTTTGTGAATATTCTGTTCCTTTTGCTGCAATCGCTGTTGGGGACCAAGTAACCTATCTACAAGATTCCTTAATCTATCTGCTTGTTCAATAATTATTTGTGTATAATCTTGCAATTCATTTTTAGGTAGTTCACGTGATAATAATTGAGCGGCACCTCTAAGACCACCAAGTGGATTTTTTATTTCATGAGCAAGCCCTCTAACTAATTCTCGTGCTGCACTTTGTTGGGCTTGTTGCAATTGTTCCTGGCTCAAGCGCTTATGATTATTTAATGGAGCCATTTCTATCAATACATGACCATTTGTTAATAATTGTGCCGTTAACGATAAGATATGCAATTCATTGTTAACAACTAAATTAACTTCATTATCCGTAAAACCTTGATTTTTTTCTAATGCATTAAGCATTAATTCAATATCTAAGGAAAAATAACTCAATAAATCTGGAAAATAACTTTCTAATAATTTTTTGGAACTTTGCGCTAGTAATTGTTGTGCGGCAGTATTAGCATAAAAAATATTGAGTTTCTTATCTAATAACAAAATACTTGTGATCATCGAATCGAGAACAAGATTAGCATCAGATTCATTATCAAATGTCATCGTTGGATTTCCGTCCTCTTAAAGAAGCCACCACTAAATAGTGGTGGTTAAGATATAAAGTTTTTACTTATAGACTATAATACAATTCAAATTCAACTGGATGTGGTGTCATACGAACACGATCCACATCTTGACGTTTTAAATCGATATAAGCATCTATAGTGTCATTAGTAAATACGTTACCACGAGTTAAAAATTCACGATCTAAATTTAATGCTTCTAGTGCCTCTTCCAATGAGCCAGCCACTTGCGGAATTAATTTAGATTCTTCTGGTGGTAAATCATATAAGTTTTTATCCATCGCATCACCTGGATGAATTTTATTGATAATGCCATCTAAACCAGCCATTAACTGTGCTGCAAACGCTAAATATGGATTCGCTGATGGATCGGGAAAACGAACTTCAATACGGCGAGCTTTAGGGCTTGTAACAACAGGAATACGAATAGATGCAGAACGGTTACGAGCTGAATAAGCAAGCATAACTGGTGCTTCATAACCTGGTACTAAACGTTTATAAGAGTTAGTGGCTGGGTTAGTAAATGCATTGATTGCTTTAGCATGTTTAATAATTCCACCAATATAAAATAATGCCATTTCAGATAGACCGGCATATTTATCACCCGCAAAAAGGTTTACTCCATCTTTAGCAAGTGATTGGTGGCAATGCATACCTGAACCGTTATCACCAAATATTGGTTTTGGCATAAACGTTGCAGTTTTACCATAGGCGTGAGCAACATTTTGAACAACATATTTATAAATTTGAACTTCATCAGCTTTTTTAGTTAATGTGTTAAAACGACAAGCAATCTCGTTTTGACCTGCTGTAGCAACTTCATGGTGATGAGCTTCAACGATTAAACCAAGTTGTTCCATAATCAAGCACATTTCAGAGCGAATATCTTGTGATGAATCAACCGGTGGAAGTGGAAAATACCCCCCTTTTACACCAGGACGATGCCCTTTGTTACCTTCTTCATATTTAGTGCCTGAATTCCAAGCCGCTTCGATATCATCAATATGAACAAAACTGCCTGACATCGGCGAACCAAAACGTACATCATCAAATAAAAAGAACTCAGGTTCTGGTCCAAAAATAACAGTGTCAGCAATACCTGATGATTTTAAGAAGTCTTCTGCACGTTTAGCTATCGAACGAGGATCACGATCATAACCTTGCAATGTAGCTGGTTCTAAAACATCACAACGTATATTTAATGTCACACTTTCAAAAAATGGGTCAATAACCGCGCTTGATGAATCTGGCATTAATACCATATCTGATTCGTTAATACCTTTCCAACCTGCAATTGATGAGCCATCAAACATTTTACCATCTTCAAAAAAATCAGTATCAATTTGGCTAACCGGAATAGTAACATGTTGCTCTTTACCCTTAGTATCAGTAAAACGTAAATCAACAAATTTCACATCATTTTCTTTAATTAGCGTTAAAACTCTTTGTATAGACATGTATCTTCTCCATTGAGGACAAATAATTGTTCAGTTTAAAAGGCATTCTTGCCGAATTGTTTATAATTATGCAAATATGATGCCATTCTTTAATCATATTGTTTTAGTGGATTTATCTTTGATGATAGTAACATAAATGCACAAATTGCACCAAATTAAAGCAATAAGCACCAAATCAACGCACCAAAATTACTCATCATTCAAAAAATTATCGTTTTAATGCCCTAAAATAGAGAAATTTTACCATATAAGTCATTATGCAAGATCCATTTCGTTTTTTAAATTGACATTTTTCTTAAGCGAATCATCTAATCACCAAACAAAAAACATGAATAATAAAGAATAATGCATAATTGGATTTTAAATAACAGCACATAACTAAAATAGGCTTATAAAAAACATAAAATTAAGATAACTTATTAAAGTTATCTAAAATCCAACCTTAAATTAATACGGTTCCATGTAAATTAAGTTTTCTCCTTTAGCTCTGTATTTCAATGCATAATACCGTTATAATCTTGCCTTATTATTAAAAAATTAGGTAATTATATAAGTATGGACTTTATAACACTCGAAATTCTACCTTTTGTAAAAAATCATCTTTTGCTTTCATTAGGTTGGATTGCACTATTTATCACAATTATTGTACTAACTATTAAAAGTAAACTATCAAAAGTTAGAGTTGTTGATAATGCTCAAGCAATCCATATGATTAACAAAGAAAATGCAGTTATTATTGATATTCGATCGGCTGATAGCTTTAAAAAAGGTCATATCACCGACGCTCATAATGTTTTGCCTATCGATATTAAAAATTCCAGTTCAAAATTAATTGAAAAATTTAAAGAAAACACCATAATTTTGATTGACGAAAATGGTTTATCATCAGCGAGTATTGGTGAAACACTTGTCAAACAAGGCTTTTTAAATGTGTCTGTATTGAAAGATGGCATTGCAGGCTGGAATGGCGAAAATTTACCACTAGTTAAAAAATAATATTATTCAAAAATAAGGTTTTATCATGACAGAACAAAATAATACACAACAACCTGAAACACAATTTGCAATTCAGCGTATTTATACTAAAGATGTTTCATTTGAAACTAATAATGTACCTGAAATTTTTACTAAACAATGGCAACCCGATATGAATTTAGAGTTAAATTCATCCTCGCAAATCTTAAATGAAGGGGTTTATGAAGTTGCATTACGTGTGACGGTCACGGTAAAACAGCAAGATGAGATTGTGTATATTTGTGAAGTGACCCAAGCCGGTATTTTTTCACTTATTGGATTTGATGAAAACCAAGTTCAACATTGTGTTGGTTCTTATTGCCCAAATATTTTGTTCCCTTACGTACGTGAAGTGATTTCTAACTTAGTAAATAAAGGATCATTCCCACAAGTAAATTTAGAACCAGTAAATTTTGAAGCACTATATATGAACTATATTCAGCAACAAGCTGAAGCTGAGTCAACCGAAACATTGCAATAGTTGTAGTGTTTAAATCAATAGAAAGTTTTTTGGATTATTATGAAAAAAAATGCTGCCGTGACAGTTATTGGAGCGGGTTCTTATGGAACGTCTTTAGCTATCTTGCTAGCTCGAAATGGCCACCCTACATTATTGTGGGGACATAACCCTGATAAAATGACTGTTTTGCAGCATGACAGGCAAAATAGGCAGTTTTTACCGGATATTCCTTTTCCTGACCAGCTTCAAATTGAAGCCGATCTAAAAACCGCAGTTGCGGCTTCACCTATTTTATTAATTGTTGTACCAAGCCACGCTTTTGGTAGTATTTTGAAAAAAATTAAGCCGTTTTTAAGAAAAGACAACAAAATTGTTTGGGCAACAAAAGGGCTTGAAGTTGATACAGGCAGATTGTTACAAGATGTAGCTCGAGAAATTTTGGGTGATCACATTCCATTAGCGGTTATCTCTGGACCAACATTTGCCAAAGAAGTGGCTTCAGGTTCTCCAACAGCAGTAACCGTCGCATCAACTAATGAGCAATTTTTATCTGAATTGCAAAGTCTATTTCACTGTAGTAAAAGTTTTCGTGTTTATAGTAGCAAAGACTTTATAGGAGTACAGCTCGGTGGCGCAATAAAAAATGTTATTGCTATCGGCGCAGGTCTTTCAGACGGTTTAGGGTTTGGTGCTAATGCTAGAACGGCGTTAATCACCCGAGGACTCGCCGAAATGATGCGTTTAGGTGAAGTATTGGGAGCTGATCCTGCAACTTTTATGGGAATGGCAGGACTTGGCGATCTAGTTTTAACATGCACAGACAATCAATCCCGTAACCGTCGCTTTGGAATATTACTTGGTCAGAATAAATCTATTCAAGAGGCCCAAAATATCATTGCTCAAGTTGTCGAAGGTTGTAAAAACACAAAAGAGGTTTGGTCACTCGCTCAAAAGTACCATGTTGATATGCCTATTACTGAACAAATATATCAAATTTTATATGAGCATAAAGATCCCAAACAAGCTGCCATGGCATTACTTGGACGTTCTAAAAAAGAAGAGTTAAAAAGCTAATCTTTTACTTAAATGTATAGTTAACCTGAAACTTTTTTACAAATTTCAGGTTTTTTTTAGATGTTTAAGCCAATACCATTTTCTTTTGCTTTAAGGTAAATGTCATAACCAACATAGACATCAAGTACTGCTGTTCCAACCGATTTAAATAAAGTAATTTGCTGCTCATTTTGACGACAAAGTTGCGGATTTAAAATTAAATCACCTAATTCTAAAAAATCATCTTTTGATACTATTTTTTGGTGAAGCGGATCAATAATATCCCCCGCTTCAGCAAACACACCTCCTTTCGTATCAAGTACTCGAATTTCGGCTTTTTCTACAATATTACTTGGGATCTCATGCATGTCTGGCATGTATGCCCCTACACCATTGATATGAGTGCCTGGCTTAACTAAATCTCCATTAAAAGTTACCTCTTTTGACGTGGTGACAGAGGTAATGATATCCGCTTGATGAATATCTTCATCAATATTGTAAGAAAAATAAAGATTAACAGAAAAATGTTCAAATCGTTTCTTCATTGCTTCGGTAAATTGTTGCCCTTTATTAGCATCAAGTCCAAAGATTGCCACATCTGTTAATGGACGAACGGTTAACATTGCTTCCAATTGTGAAGCAGCTTGTCCACCTGTACCTATCAACACTGCCCGCTTAGAATCTTTACGGGCTAAAAGATCGGTTGCAGCACCTTGCACAGCGCCCGTTCTAAGTTGGGTCACAAAAGTACCATCTAACATGGCACAGACTTCACCAGTTTGTGGATCGATCATCATGACTTGAGCCGGTACAGAGGGTTTACCTAATTTGGGATTATCTGGAAATACCGAAACTATTTTAATACCGACAATATCTTGACCTTTTATATAGGCCGGCATAAACAAGCATTGTCCTTTTTGCATATCGAAATTGATACGTAATGGTACATCACTTTTTCCTTGAGTATAAATTTTTAAAGCTTGTTTATCAGCGGCTATTGCTTCTGACATAGTGTAGAATTTTTCAATATCTTTAGCTGTTAAAATGAGCATTTTGATCCCTTATTGTTCTTTACTATTTATTTACGTATTTTATGTATTTATCATCTATTTTTAGATTGAACATCACCATTTTAATACATAACAATATGTTTTATATTGTTTATTTAAAAATATTTACATTTCTTGTATATTTTAATTATTTTCACTATTATTACATGGTGCAATTTTACACGATAATTGAGAATTCAGATGTTATTTAAAACATTAAAAATCTTATTAAAGATGCTATTCCATGTCAAAGTTCATGGTAATCTTAAAAATTTAGAACAAGACAGATTGCTTATCACACCCAATCACGTTTCTTTCCTTGATGGTATTCTAATCGGCGTTTTTTTACCAGTAAGACCTGTATTTGCTATCTACGCAGGTTATATCAATCATTGGTTAGTACGCTTAGCTAAACATTATGTAGACTTTGTGCCAATGGATCCCGTTAACCCAATGGCTATTAAACGCTTAGTTCGTGAAATTGAAAAAGGCCGACCTATTGTAATTTTTCCTGAAGGAAGAATTACAGTTACAGGCTCACTAATGAAAGTTTATGATGGTGCTGCTTTTGTTGCTGCCCGATCTCAAGCAACCATTGTACCTGTCTGGATTGAAGGTGCTGAATTTACCATCACCAGCCGCTTAAAAGGATTATTTAAACGCCACTTATTCCCCAAAATAGTGATTCATGTGCTTGAACCAACATCCATTCCTATGCCTAATGCACCTAAAGCTAGCGAAAGACGCTATATTGCCGGTGAAAGACTTCATCAAATAATGATGAATGCTCGAATGGGAAGTCGTCCAAAATTAACCCTTTTTGAAGCATTGCTTGAAGCTCAAGTGCGCTATGGCGTGAAATCACGAATGGTACAAGATCCTACAACTAATGAAGCATCTTATCGCAATCTCATCAAACAAATTATTGGCATTAGTTGCATCGTTTCTAAATTCACTAATAAAAAAGAACGTGTTGGAGTTCTATTACCCAATTCAACTATTACCGTTGCTACCATTTTTGGTTTATCGGTAAAAAACCGCATTCCAGCAATGCTCAATTATACTGCAGGAACAAAAGGTTTAACCTGCGCTATCACTGCAACTGAAATCAAAACTATTATCACTTCACGTAAATTCATCCAAAAAGGAAAACTCGACTATTTACTTGAAGAAATCAAAAATGTTAAATGGTATTTTTTAGAAGATTTACGTAACAGTTTAACATTTACCGATAAGCTTTATGTTACCGTTCACCAATTTATTCCGCGTTTGGTTAAACAAGATCAATCCTGTGATGACGAAGCTTTAGTACTATTTACATCAGGCTCTGAAGGTAATCCCAAAGGTGTTGTGCATAGTCATGGTAGTTTACTTGCCAATGTTGAGCAAATTCGAACCGTGATTGACCCAACGCCTGCCGACCGATTTATGTCTGCATTACCTTTATTCCATGCTTTTGGTATCACCGCTGGACTATTTTTACCAATATTTTCTGGTAGCCGTACTTTCTTATATCCCAATCCTTTACATTATCGTATGGTGCCTGAAATAATTTATGACCAAGATTGTACTGTTCTATTTGGTACACCTACTTTCTTGGCTAACTATGCCCGTTATGCGCACCCGTATGATTTTATGCGACTACGTTATGTGATCGCTGGTGCGGAAAAACTATCTGACGCAGTTCGTGAACAATGGAAAGATAAATATGGCATTCGTATTCTAGAAGGTTATGGTGTTACTGAATGCGGACCGGTTGTATCACTGAATGTTCCAATGGCATTTAAAACTGGTACTGTAGGCCGTTTATTACCGGGTATGACAGCTAAATTAATCTCAATTCCAGGTATTTCTGATGGCGGAGAATTGCTCGTTAAGGGGCCTAATGTTATGAAAGGGTACTTACGAGTAGAAAACCCAGGTAAACTGGAAAAACCAATTGTGACCAATGAACAAGGACAATCGGAAAAAGATTGGTATGATACCGGTGACATTGTTTATATTGATAATCAAGGTTTTATGACAATCAAAGGACGAGTGAAACGATTTGCTAAAATTGCAGGTGAAATGATCTCATTAGAAAGTGTTGAAGCTCTTGCTAAAAAAGTCGATCCTCAAGCGATGCACGGTGCAACAGTAAAAAGTGATGCTGCTAAAGGAGAAGCGATTGTATTATTTACCACATCATCTGAGTTAAATCGAGAACAACTCAATCTAAAAGCTCAAGAACTGGGTATTCCTGCATTAGCTATACCGCGTGATATTCGTATTATTAAAGAGTTACCGCTTCTTGGTACAGGTAAAGTTGATTTTATGACCTTACGAAAAATGGCTGACCAATAATTTAAGGATATCTTATGAACCAACGCCCATTATTAAATAAAGGCATGGTTGCAACCATGCTAGCGCAATTTTTTTCAGCCTTTTCCGATAATGCGATCTTTTTTGCCATATTGGCGTTCATTAAAAATTTACATTATCCCGAATGGAGTCAGTCAGCATTACAGATAGGTTTTGTTGTGCCTTTCATTTTACTTTCCCCTTTTGTTGGTCAATTTGCTGATAGTATGCCCAAAGGAAAAGTGATGATGATTTCAAACGGTATAAAATTATTGGGTGCCGGTTGCGTCTGTTTAAACTTAAGTCCATTTGTAGGCTATTTCTTAGTTGGTATGGGTGCAGCCGCATACTCTCCTGCAAAATATGGAATTTTAGGAGAACTTACCAGCGGCGATAATTTAGTAAAAGCCAACGGGTTAATTGAAGCATCAACAATTGCTGCTATTTTGCTTGGGTCATTAGCTGGTGGACATATTGCCGATCTCAATGTAAGCGTGGCATTGTTTGCTTGTGTATTGATGTATGGACTTGCTGTTATCGCTAACTTTTTTATTCCTAAATTACCCGCTGCAAGAGAAAAAATTCAATGGCATTTTTTAAGTATGGTCAAAGATTTTGCTAACACGACTAACATAATATTTACTAATAAGCAAGTACTGTTTACATTATTAGGCACAAGTCTATTTTGGGGCGCGGGTATTACTTTACGCTTTTTATTGATTAGTTGGGTTCCTGTCGTTTTAGATATTTATGATAATGCAACACCGACTAATCTTAATGCTGTTGTTGCCATTGGCATTGTAATTGGTGCAGGACTGGCCAGTACATTTATTTCTATAAATAACATATTGCGATGTATTCCAGCAGGAATTATGATGGGGATTATGGTTATTACTTTTACTTTGCAAGGCAATATCATTTCATCTTATATTTTATTAGTTATCATTGGGGCTTTAGGTGGCTTCTTTTTAGTACCCCTAAATGCTTTTATCCAAAAAATAGGTAAAGAACTTGTTGGCGCAGGAAGTGTGATTTCGGTACAAAACTTAAGTGAGTATACTGCCATGATGGTAATGTTAGGGCTTTACACTTTGGCTGTTGCTCTGGATTTACCCATTATAGCAATTGGTGTTGGTTTTGGTGGTTTATTTGCCATAATAATTTTATTATTATGGTTAGGATTAAAAAAACATGCAAAAAATTAATCTTTCAGAGATGATAACCGAAAGTCGCAATCCTAATAGCGAACACATAGATAACTGTTCAACAGTAGAGATACTCAAAATTATCAATAATGAAGATAAACAAGTCGCGATAGCTGTTGAAAAAGAACTTTATAATATAGCCCAAGCTGTTGACGTTATCAGCCAAACTTTTTTAAAACAAGGTCGATTAATTTATCTTGGTGCTGGCACTTCAGGGCGATTGGGTATTTTAGATGCCAGTGAGTGTCCTCCTACTTATGGTTCGCCACCACAGCAGGTCATAGGCTTAATTGCTGGCGGCTCATCAGCTATTTTTAAAGCAGTTGAAAACGCGGAAGATGATCCTACTCAAGCTATCAGCGATTTAGCCAATATTAATTTTAGCGTTAACGATGTTTTAGTAGGTATTGCTGCAAGTGGGCGTACGCCTTATGTAATAGGAGGTATGCAATATGCAAAATCAGTGGGGGCAACCGTTATTAGTTTATGTTGTAATCCTCAAGCACCAATAATTAAACTGGCGGATATCTCTATTACCCCAATTGTTGGAGCCGAAGTGATCACCGGTTCATCAAGAATGAAAGCCGGTACTGCACAAAAGTTAGTACTCAATATGCTCACTACCGCAAGCATGATCAAAATCGGCAAAGTTTATGGTAATTTAATGGTTGATGTTGAAGCAACTAATGCCAAACTCATGGAACGACAAATATCGATCGTTATGCAATCCACCGATTGTACTCGTGAAATAGCAATGGCTGCATTAAATAAATGCGATAAACATTGTAAAACAGCAATATTAATGATTCTTGCTAATATTGATGAGTTACAAGCAAAAAAAATATTGTTACAAAATAATGATTCTATTCGCAAAGCAATAAACAATCACACCGCATAAATGACTACAAAACACAAATTGGTTCACCCAATTTGTGACTCAAGTCTAATTTTTCATTCTTAATGTTTGAAATAAATATTCATAAAAATAATAATTTTGCTCTAATTTCAAAGGTTACTATGTTCATTAATTAATGGATTTTTTTGAAAAAAACTAATTAAACTTTGATTGTAAGTTTAATCTTATAAAAAGGAAAATCTATGAAAAAGTCATTATTACAACTTAATATAGCCACAATTTTGCTTGGTATATTAGCACTATCCCTCCCAACTTTTGCGAGTAATGAAAAAAATTTACCTATTGTTGATAATCATCAATCCAATATCAACCAAATTGCTGATGCCTCTTTAGTTCAAACTCAATATGGTATGATAAAAGGTCAATTCGATAAAATAAATAACGTTATTGTTTGGACTGGTATACCTTATGCAAAATCACCAGTAGGTCAACTTAGATGGAAAAAACCTGTTGATCCTGAATCTTGGAAAGGAGTATTAGATGCAACCCAAGCAAGCAAAATTGCATTCCAACTGAAAGATAATAAAGTTATCGGATCAGATGATAGTTTAAATCTCAATATATACCGACCAAATAATAAATCGAATAATTTACCAGTACTGGTTTATATTCACGGGGGAAATAATCAAAATGGCAAAGCGGAGGAAATGACAGGAAATACTCTGGTAAATGACATTGAAGGAATTTTTGTCTCAATTAATTACCGTTTAGGACCGTTGGGATTTAATCCGCTTCCAGCCTTACAAACTGGCGATAAACTCGAAGATTCTGGAAATTATGCACTACTTGACATTGCAAAATCCTTAGATTGGATAAAAGAAAATATAACCCATTTTGGTGGAGACGCTAATAATATAACTGTATCTGGATTTTCTGCTGGCGGGCGAGATGTAATGGCAATGTTAATCTCACCTATTTTTAAAGGTAAATTTCAAAAGGCTATATCTTTTAGTGGTGGCATGACTATCGCAGATAAACAAGATAGCGTAAAAGTATTTGCTAAAGCTATCGCTCCCCTTGTTGTTGAAGATAAAATTAAACCAACCCAAGATGAAGCTTATCATTGGTTATTAACCAATAATTCTAATGTAAGAACTTATCTTTATAGTGTATCTTCACAACGACTGGTATCACTTATGGGAAATGCTGGAATAAGAATGAGTGTATTTCCACATTTATACAATGATGGATATGTCATTCCTAAAGATGGTTTCAACACTCATGAATATAATTCTGTACCACTGATTATGCTCACAGGTACCGGCGAATTTTCATTGTTTGCCCAAACATCACCCTATTTTAGTGATACTTTCAATAATGATTTGCCAACAGGAAAAAAGCTTAAAGAATTTAATTTTGCCAATAAATATGGGGGACGTTTATATGACCTATTTAATGTAGCAGATTCTGCGCAAAAAATGGCACCCTTTTATAAGGCCAAAATTTATGGACTAGAAATAGAATTTGGTCAAGACAGCAATAGTGTTGGTTCACACATGGCATTATTTGGAGCTTTTCATGGAGTGTTCCTACCACTATTGGATGCTGATTCTCAAAATTATGATCGGTTAATTGGTAATGCATATAAAACTCAAGGCGCCAAACAATTAAGCATGACATTAAAAAAATACCTTAATAATTTTATTCATTCAGGTGATCCTAATGGAACTGATTTAGTTTATTGGAATAACTGGACTACTGAACATAATAAAGCTAATAATGCTTATTTATATATGAATGCAGATAAAGTAAAAGCCATTGCTTATATGGGAGGCAAAAAATTGACTTACAGCGATGTACTTAATGAAATGGATGATGATCAATCAATTAATCAAAAAACGAAAAAAGTCATCATATCTGAAGTTTTAAACGGTCGATGGTTTAGTAGTGAGCTTGATCAACGGTATAACAATAAATCATTATGGATTAAATAAGTTAAGTAATGCTATGCACAATATGTTCTGTATTATCATTTGATGATCATATATTGTGCTTAATAATGATCATCAAAAGTTTACAAATGGATAAAATAAAGTTGAGTGACCAACCAATCTGAATGTCCTATGAAAAGCTTTAAGAAATTATCCTAACGTCTAGAAATGCATAATTCTAGGGAATAAAAAATAAAATTTTTTATTTTTGACTATTCTATTTTTTTATTTTAACAATATGTTTTTTAGAAATATTATCCATTATCCCTGTCACAGATTTTAACAAATGCTATCATTTAATAATAAAATTTATAATATAATAACTATATTCGTTGATGAGATAAATAGGTAATCAGATTGACACTAAAAACTTTTTGCTTTGTTTGCGTAATAAAAAGTAACATTTTTTAGTGTAGAAAATAACTGAGTTAGTCATAATTTTTAAAAATATTTTATAACACATTTATATTATTCAATAATATAAAAATCCGGAGGAAATTATATGGTAGGAATTATCCTAGCTACTCATGGGGAGTTTGCTGAAGGTATTCTACAATCAGGATCGATGATCTTTGGAGAGCAGGAAAATGTGAAAGCCATTACCTTGCATCCTAGTGATAGTCCAGAAAGTTTAAAAGAACGAATGCAGGAAGCAATCGCAACATTTGACAATCAAGATGAAGTATTATTCCTGGTAGATTTATGGGGAGGTACACCTTTTAATCAGGCTAATAATTTATGTGGTGAACACAGTAATTGGGCGATCGTCGCAGGTTTAAATCTTCCAATGCTTATCGAAGCTTATTCTTCACGTTTTTCAATGGAGAGCGCCAAAGAAATTGCTGCAGCAATTATTGATCCTGCAAGAGAAGGTGTCAAAGCAACTGTTGAGGCACCAAATCAAAGCAAATCAGCAACGCAAGTATCTAACACAATACCTGAAGGAACGGTACTTGGTGATGGTAAAATGAAAATTGTCTTAGCGAGAGTTGATTCACGATTATTACATGGACAAGTTGCCACTGCTTGGACTAAATCAACCAATCCTAATCGTATAATTGTGGTTTCAGATTCCGTAGCGAAAGATGAACTAAGAAAAAAACTTATTCAAGAAGCTGCACCTCCTGGCGTTAAAGCCAATGTTGTGCCAATTAAAAAAATTATTGAAGTATCGCACGATCCTCGATTTGGCAATACTAAAGCCTTACTCTTATTTGAAAATCCTCAAGATGTTTTACGTGCGATAGAAGGTGGCGTCGATATTGATGTTGTTAATATTGGTTCAATGGCACATTCTGTAGGTAAAGTCATGGTTAATAAAGTACTTTCTATGAATGCTGATGATGTTGATGCTTTTGAAAAATTGAAAGCTAAAAACGTTAAATTTGATGTTCGCAAAGTACCAAATGATTCCAATAGTAATATGGATGATTTATTGAAAAAAGCAAAAGAAGAGTTGGCTGAACAAAAAGATTAGTTTTATTTACGAGGTTATACATTATGACATTATCAATCATTGCTATCATATTAGTGATAGCTGTT
Source organism: Gilliamella sp. B2828 (assembly GCF_026537125.1). Classification (NCBI taxonomy): domain Bacteria; kingdom Pseudomonadati; phylum Pseudomonadota; class Gammaproteobacteria; order Orbales; family Orbaceae; genus Gilliamella; species Gilliamella sp. B2828. Next base: position 29,686 of record NZ_JAFNMU010000001.1, on the reverse strand, counting down.
GCCTTTCTAGCCGGTATAGAAGGTATTTTAGATCAATTCCAATTCCACCAGCCGCTTGTTGCATGTTCTTTAATTGGACTTGTGACCGGAAATTTAGAAGCGGGCGTAGTATTAGGTGGATCACTACAAATGATTGCGTTAGGTTGGGCAAATATTGGGGCAGCAGTAGCGCCTGATGCCGCACTAGCCGCCGTTGCATCATCGATTATTTTAGTTTTAGGTGGACAAGGTATTGCTGGTGTATCAACAGCAATTGCGGTAGCGATTCCACTTGCGGTTGCTGGATTATTTTTAACCATGATTGTACGAACTATCGCTGTTCCATTAGTTCATATGATGGATGCGGCAGCAGAAGAAGGCAATATTCGTAAAATCGAATGGTTGCAAGTTTTAGGCATCTGCTTACAAGGTCTACGAATTGCCATTCCAGCAGCAGCGTTACTATTCATTCCAGCAGAAACGGTAAAAGAAGCGTTAAATGCAATGCCTGAATGGTTAACAACTGGTATGGCTATTGGTGGTGGTATGGTTGTTGCAGTAGGTTATGCAATGGTAATAAACATGATGGCAAACCGTGAAGTATGGCCGTTTTTCATTATTGGCTTTGTGGTTGCCGCTCTATCCCAATTAACATTAATTGCCCTTGGTGCGTTAGGAATCGCATTAGCACTGATATATCTCAGTCTTTCAGAACGTGGCAATTCATCGAATGGCGGTAGTAAAGGTGATCCGCTTGATGATATTTTGAATGATTACTAGAAACTTGGAGAAGAAAATGACAGATAGAATTCAATTAAGTAAAAAAGATCGTTTAGCAGTCGCTTGGCGTTCAACTTTCCTTCAAGGTTCTTGGAACTATGAACGTATGCAAAATGGTGGTTGGGTTTATTCTATGATTCCTGCCATCAAAAAATTATATACCACAAAAGAAGACCGTTCAGCAGCGTTAAAACGTCATTTAGAGTTTTTCAATACACATCCATATTTAGCATCACCCGTTTTAGGTGTAACACTTGCTTTAGAAGAAGAGCGCGCTAACGGTGCCGCAGTTGATGATGTTGCAATTCAAGGGGTAAAAGTTGGGATGATGGGTCCTTTAGCGGGGGTGGGTGATCCAGTGTTTTGGTTTACCGTACGACCAATGCTAGGTGCTCTTGGTGCTTCATTAGCGCTTAGTGGTAATATTATGGGCCCTATTTTATTCTTTTTACTATGGAATATTATACGTTGGGGTTTTATGTGGTATACGCAAGAATTTGGTTATCGTACTGGATCGAAAATCACAGATAACCTATCAGGTGGTTTACTACAAAAAATTACTAAAGGTGCATCTATACTAGGAATGTTTGTGCTTGCTGCTTTGGTACAAAGGTGGGTATCAATAAAATTTCAACCCGTTGTATCAACAGTTAAACTAGACAATGGGGCATTCATTGACTGGGATTCGCTTCCAGCTGGCGCTCAAGGTATCCAACAAGCATTACAACAAATGCAAAGTGGATTATCACTAACCCAAGAAAAAGTCACCACATTACAAAATAACTTAGATCAATTAATACCAGGGCTTGTTCCGCTACTTTTAACGTTTTTCTGTATGTGGTTATTACGTAAAAAAGTATCGCCAATCATTATCATTGTTGGATTATTTTTAGTAGGTATTGCTGGTCATTTAGTTGGTCTTTTATAAACCAGTATTTTTGTAAAGAGGTTTTAGGAAAGCATAATGTTACAGTATGAAATTTTGCTTTCTGTCAAACAATAATTATCCTTTTCATTACACAATGTGACAAACAACACGATGTGTATGAAAAGGATAGCATTATCAATTCAACCTTAACTATGGATAGGTAATAGATGGTTCAATCTTTGAATACAAAAATTGATTTGACTGTAAAAGCAACCGCTTTTACTGGTTTATCTGAATATGGCAATATTATGATTGGTGATAAAGCATTTGAATTTTATCATCGGCATGACCCTCGCAAATATATCCAAATTCCTTGGGATGAAGTGGACTATGTCATTGCATCAGTATTATTTGGTGGCAGATGGATTCCACGTTATTCAATTCAAACAAAAAAAAATGGTACTTTCACTTTTGCCTCTGAAAATCCTAAAAAAACATTAAAAGCGATTCGCGTTTATATAGATGGTCAAAAAATGGTGAGATCTTTAGGCTTTTTTGATGTTTTAAAACGAGCTTTTATTTGTAAAAAAAATAAAAAATAGCAGCGATATCTAAATATAAGAACGTAATAGATTCTAAAAAATAAAATATCGTCAGTATTATTTTTATTCATTCATGACTAAATAAGTTTAAAGCAAGCAATATCACGCCAAGCATCAACAAACAGCCATTGCACTTTTTTCCAGAAAGAGTATAATTTCGGGGCTTTGATTTTGTCCATGTTGGGCAAAAGAAAGATTATTTTTTAATTTAAGAGGATGTTATGGTAACTATTCGTTTAGCTCGTGGTGGCTCTAAAAAGCGCCCTTTTTATCAAGTAGTTGTCACTGATAGCCGTAACCCACGTGATGGTCGTTTTATTGAACGCGTTGGCTTTTTTAATCCAATTGCACAAGGTAAAGCAGAAGAATTACGTTTAGATCTTGATCGCGTAAATCATTGGGTTGGTTTAGGTGCAACAGTTTCTGATCGTGTGAATGCATTGATCAAACAAGCACAAAAAGCTGCTTAATTAAGTAATAAATAGTAACTGTAATGATGAATACTGAGAATCTGATCGTTGTAGGTAAACTTGGTTCTAGCTACGGCATTCGTGGTTGGCTCAGAATTTTTTCGTTTACAGAATTTCCAGATAGTATTTTCGATTACACACCTTGGTATATCCAGCGTGCTGGTAAATGGCAAGAGGTAATCGTAGAAAGCTTCAAACCCCATAATCAGGATATGATTGTAAAACTCAAAGGCGTTGACGATCGTGATCAAGCCAATGCATTAACTAATTTTGAAGTATTTGTTGATGCTGAAAAATTTCCAGAGCTTAACAATGGTGATTTTTATTGGAAGGATTTGATTGGCTGTCGAGTAAAAACAGTTAACGGTTATGATTTGGGTCAGGTGACTGACTTAATGGAAACTGGTTCGAATGATGTGTTGGTTGTTAAAGCAAATCTAAAAGATGCATTTGGAGCAACAGAACGTTTAATTCCATTTGTGGATGATCAATTTATAAAACAAGTTGATTTAACAGCAAAAGTGATTGTGGTCGATTGGGATCCTGCTTTTTAATTGGTAAGGTAAGAATATGTGGATTGGCGTTATTAGCCTTTTTCCTGAAATGTTCCAAGCAATTACCTGTTATGGTGTGACTGGTCGAGCCGTAAAAAACGGACTGTTAACAGTAGAATATTGGAACCCGCGCGATTTTGCGTATGATAAGCATAAGACTGTCGATGATAGACCTTATGGCGGTGGTCCCGGCATGTTAATGATGGTACAACCACTTCGCGATGCAATTCATGCTGCAAAAACAGTAGCTGGTAACGATACAAAAGTAATCTATCTCTCCCCACAAGGGCGCAAATTAAACCAACAAGGTGTTGGCGAGTTATCGCAATATCAAAAAATGATTTTGATTTGTGGTCGATATGAAGGTATAGATGAACGCGTTATCCAAACCGAAATTGATGAAGAATGGTCAATTGGAGATTACGTGTTAAGTGGCGGTGAATTACCAGCGATGACGATGATTGATGCATTAGCAAGATTTATTCCTGGTGTATTAAATCACGAATCATCAGCAGAAGAAGACTCTTTTGCTAACGGGTTACTCGATTGTCCACACTATACCAGGCCTGAGGTGTTAGATGGAATGGCGGTGCCCGACGTGTTAATGTCTGGTCACCATGAAGCGATTCGTCGCTGGCGATTAAAACAATCACTGGGACGAACTTGGTTGAGAAGAGAAGATCTTCTTAAAAATCTAGCTCTGACTGATGAAGAGCAACGTTTACTCACTGAATTCCAACGTGAATATCGTGATGAACCGAGCCGTTGATATTTCAGTATAACTAGTAAGAGACAAAATTATGAAAAATGCAATTATTCAGCAATTAGAACAAGAACAAATGAAAAAAGACATCCCGTCTTTTCGTCCGGGTGATACGGTTGAAGTAAAAGTATGGGTTGTTGAAGGTAACAAAAAACGTCTTCAAGCTTATGAAGGTGTTGTTGTAGCAATTCGTAATCGTGGTTTACATTCTGCATTTACAGTACGTAAAATTTCGAATGGCGAAGGTGTTGAACGAGTATTCCAAACTCACTCACCAATTGTTGATTCAATTACTGTGAAACGTCGTGGTCAAGTACGTCAAGCTAAACTTTACTACTTACGCGAACTTCGTGGTAAAGCAGCGCGTATCAAAGAACGCCTTAACTAATTCAAATTGGTTAATATTTGATAAACTAATTAAATATATCCAATTAAATATGGTCACCTTTATGGTGACCGTTTTTATGTATATAGTAAAAGTTCATTCCCGCCAACAATCGTTGACAAAATTCAAGCAATATCTAGATTAAATAAAGGTAACATTATGGATAACTATCTTGTTGCGATTCTTGCTACCACAACCAAGTTATTCGCATTAATGACACCACCAGCAGTGCTAAGTGCATTCTTAAGTGGTACTAAACAATATGATGAACCACAACGCCGAAAAACTGCACTTAAAACATCTTGTGCTGTATTTATAATTGGTATTGTATTGTTCTTTTTTGGAAATACTATGTTTAGTGTTTTCGGTTTTACTCTCGATGCATTTCGTATCGGTTCTGGCGTGTTACTGTTTATTACTGCTGTGACACTAATGAATGACTCTCCAGATAAAAATAAAATTAACAGTAATGAAGATATTAGTGTTGTACCGCTTGCAATTCCTCTTTGCATGGGCCCTGCTTCTATCGGTACAATTATTGTTATGGGAACAAGCTCAGTGGGTTTTGCCGCCAATATGATAGGTGCGGTTTCATTGTTTATTGCTTCCTCGGGCATTTATGCCATGCTTTTATGTGCAAAAAGTATTGCAAAAGTATTAAAAAATACAGGTATTGCCATTTTATCAAAATTAACCGGACTACTAATATCAGCAATTGCTGCACAAGTAGTTTTTTCTGGCATAACGGCTTTTATAAAATAGCTAACCTATATTGATAAATTTGTTACGTTATTACGTAAAATAACGTAACAATTAAATTCACTATTTCATCTAAGATTAAATTATGAGCATTTCTATACTAATTGAGTATAAATAATCTTAATGATTCATGATGAGATTGCGTTTTTATTATAGTAATACGAAGCTAAAATAATGATAATTAAAACAACTTCTGATAATAAAATAAAATGCCCCGACTCACCAAACCACACACCAACAATGATCACAATATTAACAATGATTGAAATTGCTGCTAACCATGGAAATAATGGTGATTTAAATTTAATCATCTCTTTAGGGTATTTACCACTATTCACCCCTTTACGAAATTGATACTGACACCAAGCGATAATAATCCACGCAAAACAACCTACTTGTCCAGTACCTGCAACCAAATAGAGATAAAGCTTTTCCGCGGCAATATATTTAGAAAATAATGAAACTAGAGCAATAATTGCAATAAATAAGATGCCTTTAGTAGGAACGCCCCGTTTATTGACTTCTGAAAAATATTTAGGCGCTAAATTATCCTGTGCCATAGACCATAACATACGCGAACTGGCATAAATAGCTGAGTTAGCCGCAGATATCGCAGCACAAAAAATAACGAACAACATCATATAAGAAGCAAAAGTGATACCGACTTTGTTAAATACCCACACAAAGGGACTAATTTCATCATGCACAGTTCCATAAGGGTAAACTAATGCTAAAATTGCAATAGCTAATACATAAAACAGAATAATTCTAAATGCTACACCTGTAATAATCTTGGGTAATACTGACTGAGGTGACTCAGCTTCACCAGCGGCACTACCAATTAGCTCAACACCTTGAAATGAATAAGTCACAATGGTCATGCATACAAAAATCGATAAAAAACCATTTGGAAACCAGCCTTGTTCTGTTTTAAAAGTAGGTAATATGTGAGTTTGAGTATATTGCTGATAAAGAAGATAAATACCAACACCGATAAAAGCAATAATTGCCAACACTTTAATGGTTGAAAACCAATATTCACTTTCACCAAAAGCACGGACAGAAGTTAAATGAACTGAGGTAATAACAATTAAAATCAATAAGCTAAAAAGATAAATAGGAACAGCAGGAAAAAATTGGTGAGCAATCATAGAAGCGGCAGTTAAATCTGCTGCCATAGACAGAACCCAACTAAGCCAGTATAACCAACCAATAGTATAACTCCAAATCGGATTTGGAATAAACATTAGTGCATAATGCTGAAAAGAACCCGCATGCGGGAATGCACAAGAAAGCTCACCTAAACATAACATTGTTGCTAACATTATGCTACCAGCCATTAAATAAGCAATAATAGTTCCTAATGGCCCTACCGTAGTTAATGGCGCAGCGATACCAATAAATAAACCGGTACCAATCGATCCCCCTAATGAAATCATTAGCAGATGACGATTTTTAAGATTCTTTTTTAAATTACTGAAATTTTGGCTTTGTTGTGATACTGATGTTGCCATGTATAAACCGCCTAATCATTGATAAAAACTGCTGGTTAACCAGCAGTTAACACAAATTAATAGATAAACCGTTTTTCTACACCACTAGTTTGACAAGCCATTAGCAAGGCAGTGTAATCAAGCTCAAATCCAATCATATCACCGACTTTAAGATTTTGTGACACATCTTCGATATCGACTAACGTATGATCACTGGTTTGACCAAGTACAGTAATATTATCATCGATTGGTACACAGCTTTCAGCCGGAACATCTTGACGTCCAAACGCAAGCAGCGCTCGTTTACGTATACCATGATCGACAAAAGTTTTACTGTTTAAAAAAGCATCAACACCTAGCTCGCCGACTGGAACGGTTGGTTTACTGTTAAGCTCGATGATTTGTGCATATAATTTATACATATCACTACAAGCTCTTTCGACAGGTTTATTGGAATGATGAAATTCATCAAGATATTTCATATCCACATACTCAATACCAAACTCATGTAAACCACCAATCCGGATATGATTAAGACCTTCTGGCCAGATACCCTTGTCTAATAAGTGATAACTAGTACAATTACCGGCCGATAAATATTGTATTTTAATATTGCAAGATTTTTCAACTTTACGCGCAATTTCTAAAAAGTCTACTCCATTTTTAACTGTTGGTAACACAGTACCATAACAGTTAAAATTAGTACCTAGCCCATAAAGCTCAACACCCGGTAAAGATAAAATAAGTTTGACCGTATCAATAATTTCATCCAAATGTTCAAACCAAATACCTTCACGTAAATCACCCATATCAATCATTAATAAAACTTGGTGAATTTTTTGTTGCTTAACGGCTTCGTCTGAAAGTGCTTGAATCACCACTTTTTCACTATTTAAGCTAATATCTGCATATTTAACTATTTCACTAATTTCACTTAAACAAGGACTACGCAATAAGCAGGTTTTACACCCTAAAGCATCTTTAAGTTTCTTCAAATTGTAGGTTCTTGACTCAGCAATAACATCAATACCTCCATCTAGAACTGCTTTTGCTGTTTCAACACAACCATCAAACACTTTATTAACTGCCATTACTTCAATGCCGTGTTTAGCAAGCAGCTCTTTTTCAACACGTGCATTGTCTTTTAATTTTCCTAAATCAATTTCCAATACAGGTTTGTACATAAATTTACTCCTCTATCTCTTATTGTTGTTGCATGCGATTACGCTTTTGTGCTCTATGGTATATCCACTCCGCTAACACGATAGCAAGCACTGCACCACCAACAATTTTCGCGATATACTCAACATATCCCCCCATATCAATCTGTGCTGGTGGAATAAACACTAAGATCACCGCAAATAGTGTAGATAAGAATCCTAAACCTGGTAAAACAATCGGTAATACTTTACCTGGGATCTTAAAGCTACGTGGTACATCTGGTTGAGTAATACGTAAACGATAGTATGCAATAAACATCACTAAATAAGGAATAAAGTAACAAATGGTTGTTAATGCAGTTAACATCCAATATGCAGCAGCAATACTTGGCGATACAAACGTTGAGAAACAAAGTACTGTGACAATGATTGCTTGAATAACTAAAGCAAATGCTGGAGTTTGATAGACAGGATGTAAATGTCCAACACGTTCACCAAGTAAATTATCTTCTTTTGACGCCTCTTGTAACATATAGATAGGGCCAACTAACCATGAGTTAATTTGACCTAATGCACCAAAGAATAAACAAATTGCCATTACAGGTAATAACCAAGGCATATGTAACTCTTTAGCCGCTGCTTCCATTGCTTGCATTACACCGGCAACAATATCAGTATCAACAGCAGGTAATAAGGTATTAATGGCCCAAGTACCAATCATATAGATACCAACGATAACAATTGCAGATACCGCCATCGCTTTAGGGAAGTCACGTTGTGGATCACGAGTACGACCAGCAATCATAGGGGCAACTTCAAGTCCAGCAAAAGCAAACATCATACTTGATAGAAAAACAATGGTATCCCAGCTACTTAAATCCGGAATCCAATCACTAATATGACTATAATCAGTGGCCATTGGGTGACCAGTCATTAGCCACACAATGGCTAATAACACGATAATACCAGCAGGAATAAAGACCCCTAACCATGCACTAACACTGTTAATGATTTTAGTCCATTTCAAACCTTTGATATTCATTAATGTTAAGATCCAAAATACTACCATGGAACCAACACCAATAAACACCTGATTTTGAGCTAGTTCAGGACTAAACATGTAGCCAATTGCAGTAAAACCAAATTGCAACATCAGTGGGAAGAAAAGCACGCATGAGAATAAGAAACAAACAACTACTATCCAACCAACTCGTTTACCAAACGCTTCTTTTACCCAAACAAAAATCCCACCATCTTTTGGCCAACCAGTAGAAAGTTCACCACAAACCATTGCTAAAGGAAAAAACAAACAAAATGCAGCAAGGAGCCAAAGCACCATTGCTGACGCTCCATAAGGAGCAACATTAGGAATCTGACGTAAACTTAGTATTGCAATGACATTCATAAATACAATGTCTTTAATACCAAGTAAACTTGAATTTTTAGAATCACTCATAATAACCTCACATTATAATATCTGGGACGATAAGTGCCCCAGATAACTCATGATTAATACACGTCGTATCCAACCATATCCTCGTAAGTGTCCTCACGGCGAATCAATCGATCTTTACCTTTTTTATCAATCATAACAACAGCAGTACGTGGACGGTTGTTATAAACTGTTTGGCTCTCAATGGTATAAGCTCCAGCATCAAGGAATGCAATAATATCTCCAACCTGAGTATCTTTTGGTAGCAAGAACTCTTCCCCTTTTACACCAACATGGTAATAGTCACCACCATCGCATAAAGGTCCAGCAAGTTTAATGTATTGATCATGCTCTTCGGTAATTTTTGATGCATCATAAACATAGAAAAACCAATCAAAATGCTGACTGTCAGATAACACGCTATAGCCTGCGTCAACAAATTTCCACTCAACATGTTCTTCAATGTTTCCGTCTAAATCGTAATTAGTTTTACGTTTTTCACAAGCTACTTCTGTTAATAATACGGCAGCTGATCCTGTTACTTTACGACCTGGTTCAATACAAATCTCAACATCGGTACGCCATTTATGTACTTCTTTAATTACTGCATCAGCAAAATGTTGTGCGGTAATACCTGCGTACATATTATCCTGTAATGGATTGCCATTTTCTTCGTCATATTTATATGGAACAGGAATACCACCACCAACATTAATTAAATCCAATTTAATACCAAGAACTTCTTCTAAACGGCGTGATTCATCAACTAATACTTTCGTTGCTTTAGCAAAAGGTTCTGCTTCTGGTACTTGATCTCCTACGTGCATATGTAAACCACGTAAATGTACATAAGGCATTTCAAGAATACGACGACAAGTTTCTTCCGCTTGTTCTAAATCGATACCCGATTTAGCATGATAAGCTGTCACGAGTTCCGCATGCGTCGCTGAAGGTACATTGGGTTCAACACGTACACAAACATTTGCCACTTTCTTCAAACGTCTTGAAATTTCATCAATTATATCAAGTTCAAATAAGCTATCTACGTTAATAATATAAAGCTCATTTTGGATAGCAAATTCTAAATCAACTGGTTTTTTAACCACACCATTGAAAACAATTTGACTGCCTGGAAAACCAATCTCTAAACATTTGCGCACTTCAAACATTGAGTTCGCTTCAGCATAAATACCCGCATCTTTAATTGCTTTTAGCACACCCATTACAGAACATGTTTTTGACGCATAAAAAATCTTAGTGTTTGGATGAGCTTTAAACGAATCTTTGATTTCCTGAATATTACGATCAATTTCTTTTTCAGAAAATACGTAAAAAGGTGTTGGGTATTTCTTTGCTAATTCTTCTAAATTTATGCCGTCAAAACATAATTTACCGTTTTGAGCACTGAAACGACGATCTTTAGTTATTAGATCAGTACGTAATTTGTTATAATTTGACATAATTTTGTCGGACATAAGACCTCCAGTTAATTAGTACATAAAAAGTACATAAGAAAACAAGTAAAATGGCTTCTCACTTGCAATGCAATCAGCATGCCAACTTATAAATCATAAAAAATCAATTTATTATGAAAATTATTGCAAAAACAATTTTGGTCATTTTGTTTAAAACCTGTTTTTATGACAAAAATTTGTCACAAAATCATTAATGGTTGAAAGGTATTAAAATTAACGTAAGCTAAACTTAGCTAATAAGCTAAATTAAAAAGGTACTAATATCATGACAATCGATCCTGAATTATTACAATCATTAGAAATATTCAAACATTTTTTTGATTTAATCCATCAGCCAATGGCTATTATCGATAAAGAAGGTAAATATATTTATTATAATCGGGAAAGTGCAGAACTTGATGGTTACCCTATGGAGCAAGCTATTGGTAAACCCATGCTTAAAGTTTATCCTAATTTAAGAAAAGAAGATAGTACCATGTTACAAGCTTTACAACAAGGTAAGGAATATCAGGATAATTACCAAAGCTACTATAATCATGTAGGTAAACTGGTTGATTATATGCATACAACCGTACCACTTTATAACAAGCATAAAGATATTATTGGTGCGATCGAAATAGGACGAAATTTATCAACTGTTAGGCAGCTACACGATCAAGTATTCAAACTCAATAGTAAATTATACCAAAATAAAGATCAGCCATTGCCTGAAATAGTTTTTGTATCACAAAAAATGCAAAAGGTTATTGATCAAACAAATATTTTAGGAGCAAATGATGTCCCAGTATTAATTGTCGGTGAAACTGGAACTGGTAAAGAGCTTTTTGCTCATTTGATTCATCAAACAAGTCATCGCCGTAATAAAGCGTTTATTTCGTTAAACTGTAGTGCTTTACCTACCACATTGATAGAAAGTACCTTATTTGGAACGATGAAAGGAGCCTTTACTGGAGCCGAAAACCATCCAGGTTATTTAGAACTGGCTAATGGCGGCACACTATTTCTTGATGAACTTAATGCTATGCCACTGGATATGCAAAGCAAATTACTGAGATTTTTACAAGAAAAGACTTACTGGCCATTAGGGGGCAATAAAGAGCTACACGCCGATGTTAGAATTGTTGCCGCCATGAATGAATCACCAGCAGAGTTGTTAAAAACAGGGAAAATGCGAAGTGACCTATTTTATCGATTAAATGTCGGATTAATTAAACTTCCAGCCCTTCGTGAAAGAAAAGAAGATATTCCTGTATTGGCGCGATACTTTATTGATAAACATAAAGCGGATGTAAATGTTGTGATAACAGGCATTAGTGAGCACGCATTACAACAACTCATGTCGGCACCTTGGCCGGGAAATGTGAGGATGCTGGAAAATGCAATCGTACGAAGTATAGTCTTACAAAATGAACCGGGAGAATTGCAACAAATTATCCTTGATGATGAACTGTTTGACATTCATAGCCCTTACCCACAAGATCAATTCGAAACGAAATTTGAAAAACAAAGTACGAGCATGACCGCTGGCAACATTAACTTAACTGTACAAGTTGAAAATTATGAAAAACAACTTATTATTGATGCTTTAAATCAAACCAACGGCAAAATTATTGCTGCCGCAAAATTATTAAATATTTCACGGACGACATTACAATATAAAGTAAAAAAATATCATATTCAAATGGGGGTAATAGGTAACTAATCCCTCTTAACAAAAGGCTTGTGCGCAGGCAAATGCACTGCTCCAGGCCCATTGAAAATTATAACCACCGAGCCAACCAGCTACATCCACAACTTCACCAATAAAATAGAGATTTGGATGCGATTTAACTGCCATCGTTTTTGAAGATAAAGCATCGGTACTTACTCCGCCTAACGTCACCTCAGCCGTTCGGTATCCTTCAGTACCATTTGGTGTTATATGCCAGTGTGTCAATGTATTATATAGATCTTGTTGCTGCTTAGGATTAAGTTGTTTAACAGTTGTGTCGATTATCAAATTCAATTGTATCAGTACTTCAATCAACCTTTTCGGTAAAATCTGTGCTAAGCAATTTTTTATAGTTTGATTACGATTTTGTTCAAGTAACGGTTTAAAAGTTGATTCGAATAACCTATCTGGTAATAAGTTAATCATGATTGACTCTCCTGCTTGCCAATAACTCGAAATTTGTAAAATCGCTGGTCCTGACAATCCACGATGGGTGAATAATAAATTCTCTTTAAAACAGATTCGTTCATTAGATACTTCAACTGGAACAGCCATTCCTGATAAAGTAGATAAAACTTCTAACAAAGGTCTATGTAACGTAAATGGCACTAGCCCCGCTTTTACTGGTACAACAGGAATCGAAAATTTTTCAGCTATTTTATATCCGATCGAGGTCATGCCTAGTGCTGGCATCGACTGTCCACCGGTTGCCACAATTAACTTCTCTGTTTCAATACAACCTTGTGAAGTATATAACTTAAATCCTTTATCTACAGACTCAACCTCTTCCAGTTGTGTTTGAAGCATGAATTTAACTTGTCCTTTTTGGCACTCTTGTGCAAGCATATCGACAATATCTTGAGCTGAATTATCACAAAATAACTGACCATGTTCTTTTTCATGATAGGCAATATTATAGTGATTAACTAATTGAATAAAATCCCATTGGGAAAATCGTTTTAAAGCAGATTTACAAAAATGTGGATTTTGAGAAAGATAATTACTTGCTTCAACAGTGAGATTAGTAAAATTGCATTTACCGCCACCGGACATTAAAATTTTACGGCCAATTTTTTTGCCATTATCAATTATAGTAACATCATAGCCTCTTTGTCCTAGTAATCCCGCACAAAACAGCCCTGCTGCTCCAGCACCTACAATTGTAATTTTAGTTTGCATAATCGTAATATCAAAAATAAAAGATAATAAATTATAACAGTATACAATTGTTACTTATAGTCGTGATTTGTTTATTATGCTTTATAACTTTGTGTTATTTAGGAACGCTATATTCACTTGTCAACTTTCTATCGAGCATATTTTAAGAATAAAATCGCCTGCCCATTGATAACCGATTAGCAATTATTGCTTTGGTGATTGCATCCAATATGTTAACTACTCCATAGGGAAGTTTTATAGCTACAATAATTCATTACAGTAAATAAAATACCAACATGAGGTTTATAAACTCCTATCACTTAATAATTCTATTTCAAACATAATTAGTTTTTTTAACTTGCAAAGTCTATATATTAAAAATATTGATTGATATTGATATTTTTTTACTGAAATATTTACATCCACCTAAAACTTTTTAACAAAAAAGAAGCAAAATTTATAATTATTAAATTACAGATAGAAATAAAAAATTTCATTTTTCTTATAAAAATAATAATGATACATATCATTATTAGCTTCTTTAATAACTCTGATATACCTTATTAAAAGATTGACTTATAAGTAATATTTATTTGACCAAAATACTATTTTTCTTTAATTTCTTAGCCATTATGGGATTGAAGCCTATTTTTTTCTTAAATTATAAAAGCGATGAATTAGAGGCAATGATATGTTATATAACCAGCATCATGAAAAAGATAACTGCGGATTTGGTTTAATTGCTCATATTGAAGGGCAACCAAGTCATAAAGTGGTGCGTACTGCAATACACGGGCTTGCCAGAATGCAACACCGAGGAGCCATACTATCAGATGGTAAAACAGGTGATGGCTGTGGTCTTTTATTACAAAAACCTGATCGTTTTTTCAGACTCGTTGCACAAGAAGCTGGCTGGCGTTTAGCCACCAATTATGCTGTTGGTATGCTATTTCTAAGTCAGGATAAAAAAGAAGCACAAGCTAGCCGTGATATTGTTGAAGAAGAACTTGCTAATGAAACCTTATCTATTTTAGGTTGGCGTGAAGTTCCTATTGATAAAAGTGTTTTAGGTGAAATCGCTTTATCATCATTACCACAAATTGAACAAGTTTTTGTTAATGCTCCTGCTGGATGGAGTAAAATTGACTTAGAACGACGTTTATATATGGTGCGCCGACGTATTGAAAAACGGGTACAAGATGATACTTTTTATGTCTGTAGTTTTTCAAATCAGGTTAATATCTATAAAGGTCTGTGCATGCCTAAAGATTTACCTAGATTTTATTTAGATCTAGCGGATTTACGTATGGAAACAGCAATCTGCCTATTCCATCAGCGATTTTCAACCAATACTGTTCCTCGTTGGCCACTTGCCCAACCATTTAGACATTTAGCCCATAATGGTGAAATTAATACTATTGAAGGTAATAGACAATGGGCGAAAGCACGTTCTTATAAATTTAAAACGCCATTGATTCCAGATCTACAAGATGCTGCGCCTTTTGTAAATGTTACCGGTTCAGATTCAAGTTCATTAGATAATATGCTTGAACTATTTTTAGTGGGTGGTATGGATATAGTACGAGCTATGCGCTTGCTTGTACCACCTGCATGGCAAAATAATCCTGATATGAATGAAGATTTACGTGCCTTTTTTGATTTTAATTCAATGCATATGGAACCATGGGATGGGCCAGCAGGCATTGTTATGTCTGACGGTCGTTATGCAGCCTGTAATTTAGACCGTAATGGTTTGCGCCCAGCACGCTATGTCATTACCACGGATAAACTTATTACCTGTGCATCAGAAATTGGTATTTGGGATTATCAACCTGACGAAGTCGTCGCTAAAGGACGTGTTGGTCCTGGAGAACTGATGGTTATTGATACGGAAGAGGGACGTATTTTACAATCATCCGAAACTGATAACGATCTACAAAAACGTCATCCTTATAAAGAATGGATGAGTAAAAACGTAAAGCGACTCATTCCTCTTGAAGATTTACCCGATGACAATATTGGTTCAGGTATCTACGACGATGTCTTACTGGCAACGTATCAAAAACAATTTGGTTATAGTAGTGAAGAAATTGATCAATGTATTCGTGTTTTAGGTGAAAATGGTCAGGAAGCCACGGGATCTATGGGAGATGATACTCCTTTTGCGGTATTATCAGGCAGACCACGCCTTATCTATGATTACTTTAGACAGAAATTCGCTCAAGTCACCAACCCACCAATTGATCCATTGCGGGAAGCGCACGTAATGTCACTTTCTACCAGTATTGGTCGTGAAATGAATGTTTTTGCCGAAGCAGAAGGACAAGCACATCGTGTAGCATTTAAATATCCGGTTTTAGTTTATTCTGATCTTGAGCAGTTAGTCTCTTTAGAGTCTCGCTATTATAAATCTGAAAAACTTGATATGACTTATGATATTGATGGTAGTTTGCGCGATGCTATTGAGCAGTTATGTGGTGATGCTGAAGCAAAAGTACGTAATGGTACAGTATTACTGATCCTATCAGATAAAAATATCGCAGCAGATCGCTTACCTATTCCAGCACCTATGGCATTAGGTGCTGTGCAGCAACGATTAGTTGAAAAGAATTTACGCTGCGATGCAAACATTATTGTCGAAACAGGTAGTTGTCGCGACCCTCATCAATTTGCCGTACTTATCGGTTTTGGTGCCACAGCCGTTTACCCTTATTTAGCATACGAAACTTTGGCAAAAATGGTCGATAATGGGACCATCAAAAAATCCTACCGCGAAGCTATTTTAAATTATCGTAATGGGATCAATAAAGGTCTATATAAAATCATGTCTAAAATGGGGATCTCAACTGTTGCCTCTTATCGATGTTCAAAACTTTTTGAAGCTGTAGGGTTACATAAAGATGTGGTTGACCTCTGTTTCCAAGGGGTTACTAGTCGTATCAGTGGTGCGAATTTTGATGATTTTGCTCAAGATCAATTTAACTTATCAAAAAGTGCTTGGTTACGTCGTAAACCTTTAGATCAAGGCGGATTACTTAAATTTGTTTATGGCGGCGAATATCATGCTTATAATCCTGATGTTGTGCAATCTTTACAACTCGCTGTCAATAATGGCAACTATGAAGATTATAAACGTTATGCCGATATCGTTAATAATCGCCCTGTCGCTACATTGCGCGATTTATTAAAACTTAATCCACCCGAAAATGAGGCTATTGCACTTGATGAAGTCGAACCGGAAGAATCTTTATTTAAACGTTTTGACTCAGCAGCAATGTCAATTGGTGCACTTAGCCCAGAAGCGCACGAATCACTTGCCATAGCAATGAATACTTTAGGGGGGTATTCAAATTCTGGTGAAGGTGGAGAAGATCCTGCGCGCTATAACTCCATCAAAGTTTCTCGCATTAAGCAAGTGGCATCTGGTCGCTTTGGGGTAACTCCTGGTTACTTAATGAGTGCAGATGTAATTCAAATTAAAGTGGCACAAGGTGCTAAACCAGGTGAAGGTGGTCAACTACCAGGCGATAAAGTCACACCTTATATTGCTAAATTACGGTTTTCTGTTCCTGGCGTAACCCTAATTTCACCACCACCTCATCACGACATTTACTCTATTGAGGATTTAGCACAGCTAATCTTCGATTTAAAACAAATTAACCCTAATGCAATGATTTCAGTTAAATTGGTTTCTGAACCGGGTGTGGGTACCATTGCAACTGGCGTGGCTAAAGCTTATGCCGATTTAATCACTATTTCGGGTTACGATGGTGGAACAGGCGCCAGTCCATTAACATCAGTTAAATATGCTGGCTCACCTTGGGAGCTAGGACTTGTTGAAACTCAACAATCCTTAGTTGCTAACGGATTACGTCACAAAATACGTTTACAAGTTGATGGTGGTTTAAAAACTGGTACAGATATTGTAAAAGCTGCTATTTTAGGGGCAGAAAGCTTTGGATTTGGTACAGGACCAATGGTTGCATTAGGCTGTAAATATCTGCGTATTTGTCATCTTAATAATTGTGCAACCGGTGTTGCAACTCAAGATGAAAAATTACGGAATGAGCATTATCATGGTTTACCAGAAAAAGCCATGAACTATTTCCGATTTATTGCTCGTAATACAAGAGAGGTCATGGCTGAACTTGGAGTAAGTCGTATTGTTGATTTAATCGGACGAACCGATCTCCTTCTAGAACTAGACGGCATTACCGCCAAACAACAAAAATTGGATTTATCCAGTTTGCTCGAAACAGCGACGCCTCATGAAGGTAAACCGGTTTACTGCATTGAAGAGAATAAACCATTTGATAAAGGTGTACTTAATAAAGAGATCCTTACGCAAACCCAACAGTTTGTTGATGCACGTAAAAGTAAAAGTTTCTATTTTGATATTCAAAACACAGACCGTTCTGTGGGAAGTAGTCTATCAGGTTATATTGCCCAAAAATATGGTGATCAAGGTTTAATATCAGAACCAATTTCATTAAATTTCAACGGCACGGCCGGTCAAAGCTTTGGAGTATGGAATGCCGGTGGTGTGGATTTAACTCTGACAGGTGATGCTAATGACTATGTTGGTAAAGGCATGGCAGGAGGTCGCATTGTAATTCGACCTCCTCAAGGTTCGGCGTTTTTAAGCCATGAAGCAACCATCGCCGGTAATACCTGTTTATATGGTGCAACTGGCGGTAAATTATTTGCCGCAGGTCGTGCCGGTGAACGTTTTGCCGTACGTAATTCAGGTGCCATCAGTGTGGTTGAAGGCATTGGTGATAATGGCTGTGAATATATGACAGGCGGGATTGTTTGTGTATTGGGTAAAACTGGGGTTAACTTTGGTGCCGGTATGACTGGTGGATTTGCCTATATTTTAGATGCTGATGGTGATTTTCATAAACGTATCAATAAAGAGTTAGTCGAAATGCTAAATGTTGCTGATTATTCAATACATGAAGAGCACTTACGAGGCTTAATCATGGAGCATGCTCAACTTACTCACTCATCACGCGCTGAAGAAATTCTAGCAAATTGGCAAGATTTTGCTAAACAATTTGTTTTAGTTAAACCTAAATCGAGCGATGTAAAAGCGCTGCTTGGTCATCGTAGTCGTTCATCAGCAGAACTACGCGTTCAAGCACAGTAAGGAGAGCACGAAAATGAGTCAAAATGTTTATCAGTTTATCGATTTACAACGTGTCGATCCGCCAAAAAAACCGTTGAATATTCGTAAAATAGAATTTGTTGAAATTTACGAAGGATTTTCCCCTGCGCAATCTCAAGCCCAAGCCGATCGCTGTTTGGCTTGTGGTAACCCATATTGTGAATGGCGTTGCCCTGTGCATAACTATATTCCGAATTGGCTAAAATTAGTTAACGAAGGTAAAATTTTAGAGGCAGTTGAACTCTCTCACCAAACTAATAGTTTACCGGAAGTTTGTGGCCGTGTTTGCCCTCAGGATCGACTTTGTGAAGGATCATGCACCTTAAACGCAGAGTTTGGCGCTGTTACTATCGGTAATATAGAACGCTATATTACCGATGAAGCCTTTAAAATGGGCTGGAAACCTAACTTAACTAATGTTGAAAAAACGGGATTAAAAGTCGCCATTATTGGTGCGGGTCCTGCAGGACTTGCTTGCGCTGATGTTTTAGTACGTAATGGTGTAACACCGGTAGTTTTTGATCGTCATCCTGAAATTGGTGGGCTATTAACCTTTGGTATTCCTGCATTTAAATTGGATAAGGAAGTATTAATTAACCGTCGTAAAATTTTTACCGAGATGGGAGTTGAGTTTCGTCTAAATACCGAAGTAGGAAAAACAGTTCAATTATCTGAGTTACTTAATGAGTTTGATGCTGTTTTTATTGGAACAGGTACCTATCAATCAATGCGCGCAGGACTTGAAAATGAAGATGCTAACGGCGTTTATGATGCGTTACCATTTTTGATCGCCAATACTAAGCACATAATGCATCATGAACAAACCAAAGATACCCCATACATCGACATGAAAAATAAGCGTGTAGTTGTATTAGGTGGGGGGGATACCGCGATGGATTGTGTACGAACTTCAATTCGTCAAGGCGCAAGCGAAGTAACATGTGCTTATCGTCGTGATGAAGCCAATATGCCAGGCTCTAAACGCGAAGTCAAAAATGCCAAAGAGGAAGGGGTACAATTTCAATTTAATGTACAGCCATTAAGTATAGAAATTAGCAATACCGGACACGTTACCGGCGTGGAAATGGTCAGGACTGAATTAGGTGAGCCAGATGCTAAAGGCCGCCGCTCACCGGTAATTATTGAAGGTTCAAAATTTGTCCTTCCTGCTGATGCTATAATTATGGCATTTGGCTTTAAACCCCATGCTATGCCATGGCTAGCCGAACATGGTGTTGATTTTGATGATAAAGGACGGATTATCGCTCCAGAAATGAAAGGTTATCAAACAACCAATGCCAAAATCTTTGCCGGCGGCGATGCAGTGCGAGGCTCGGACTTAGTCGTCACTGCCATTAGCGAAGGACGCAAAGCAGCAGAAGGAATTTTAGATTATTTAGAAGTGTGATTGCGTTTTTAGATTAAATCCAAAGATTAACCCCTACTTACGCAAGGTTAAGTGGGGTTATTTTTTATCAAAATCTTTAATTATCGGTGTAATCGATAAGGTTCATCCATCGTGACAAAACTGTGTTCTTTTAACGCCTCATTTATCCAATCTTGAATACCTTTAGTATGACAAATCGTTTCAATGTAATTAGCTAAAGTTGAACTTGTTTGAATATGATAATTTTTTAATCTTAAGCATAAAGGTGCATAAAATCCATCTGCTATACTAAAGTCACCAAATAAGAAGCGATCATTTGATTTGTTAGAAGATAAAAAAGACGTTAATAAATCATCTAAAAACAAAAGCTCTTTTTTTACTTCGGGGTGATCACGTAAAATTATTTGCCCGACTTCTGGCAATTCAGCCTCGATATTCATGGGTAAATAATTTCGAATCGCTTGAAATCCCGAATGCATTTTTGCAACTAAGCTACGAGCCATTGCTCTACGTTTTATATCCGTTGGCCATAGTGCTAAATTTCGATGCTGTTCAGCTAAGTATTCACAAATCGCTAAAGAATCGTTAATGATAAGATCGTTATCAATAAGTATCGGAACAGTTCCAAATTTTGAAATGGATGATATCGTAGTTTTAAATAGTGAATCTTCATCAAAACTATCAAATTTAACCAATTTTTCAGCAAAGGGAATATCAAAGTATTTCATCACGACCCAAGGCCGCATAGATCACGTAGAGTAGTTTTTATTGCCGATATAAAGTGTGTAATTCATTTTCAACCATCCTTGCAATAAAGATTAAGTTTAGCTTTAGGCGCTAATCTTACTTAACCTTTTCATTAAGAATTTTAAATATTTCACTTTATGAAGTTATAAATAAACCACATGTGTGCCTTTTTCTGATTGAAAGGTCGCTTTACCAAATTCATCAAGGAAATAAGCAATATGATCAGTTTTATCACCCAATAAACGTCCTTTAACTTTATTCCACGTTAATAACGCTATAGTCGAGTCAGGCTCACAGCAGATTAACATAGGTTGTTCAAATTCTTGATTCCAATAAAACTGACCACCATATAATTTATATGCAGTTAATAACAAATAACAGCCATATTCTTGCGATATCATATTAAGTTGTTCTTCTGGAAGACCAAAGCTTTTATCAGCCATTTCGCCAATGATCATCTCAACAACTGTAATACTTTTTTCGGAATAGTCGAGTTGATTAATACTCCAAGTTGGACTATGTAAAATGGCATTTTGTGCCCATGCTTCGATTTCTTGATACAATTCATTTTTTTGTTCAGTCATTTTTATTCACTTTAAACGTTTATTATCTTGTTCTAGTTGTTTAACACTTTGCCATGCCTCTTCCATTTCTTCAAGTGTTGCATCCAGTAAAGCACGATCTTTTTGTTTGAGTATCGATTCTACCAGCTTAAAACGCCGTTCGAATTTTTTATTAGCTTGTTGTAAACAAAGTTCTGACCTTATTTTTAAATGTCTAGCTAAATTTACAGTAGCAAAAAACAGATCACCAAGCTCCTCTTCGATTTTTTGATGATCACGTTCATTTTGATTGAGCTCATGCTCTACTTCACCAATTTCTTCTTTTACTTTATCTAACACTGGTTGTAATTGATTCCAATCAAATCCGACCGAAGCACATCGTTTTTGGATTTTTTCGGCTTTCATTAAAGCTGGAATAGAATTGGGTATATCATCTAATATTGAATATTGCGCACGTTTATCACGTTCTTGTTGTTTTAGTTGTTCCCAATTGGGCTTTTCTTTTGTTTTATTGGTAAAAATATGGGGATGACGACTGACTAACTTATCGGCAACAGCATTACAAACATCATCAAAATTGAATTCTCCTTGATCACTAGCTAAATCAGCATAAAAAATGATTTGGAATAATAAATCGCCCAATTCATTTTTCAGTTCTTGCATATCTTGATGATCAATTGCATCTAAAACTTCGTAGGTTTCTTCTAAAGTATAAAGTTTCAATGATGTGAAAGTTTGTACTTTATCCCATTCACAACCATCAATAGGATTACGAAGCCGCTTAGTAATAGCTTGTAAGCGTTTTAATCCGGTCACGTTAACAATACCTCCATGAATCTACCAATGATCACTTATTGTAAAGCTTTTAAGTTAAAATCGGTTATTATTTTACATTATAATTAACATGAATTTTTAGTATAACGGGTAAAAATTCTACTGAAAAGAATGTTAAAAAGCTTAAATATTCTGTTATTTACAGAACCTCTAGTCGATAAAAGCGAATTAAGTATATAATACCCCCTTATCAAATTAACTTAATGACATAATATGAATAATTTACGAGAACTTACATTAAGAGGCACAATTTTAGGTGCTTTTATCACTGTCATTTTTACTGCATCAAATGTCTATCTTGGCTTAAAAGTCGGATTAACATTTTCATCGGCTATACCTGCAGCAGTAATTTCAATGGCAATATTAAGAATGTTTTCAGGATCGACTATCTTAGAAAACAATATGGTGCAAACCCAAGCTTCCGCTGCGGGCACATTATCTTCAATTATCTTTGTTTTACCGGGCTTATTGATGATTGGATATTGGCAAAGTTTTCCTGTTTGGTTAACACTTGCAATTTGTGCTGCGGGTGGAATGTTAGGGGTGCTATTTTCAATCCCATTGCGTCATGTTATGGTGGTCAAAAGTAATTTACCCTATCCAGAGGGGGTTGCTGCCGCTGAAATATTAAAAGCCGGCTCCAAAACAGAAGGTAACGAAGCGAATAACGGACTAAAAGATATTTTATTTGGTGGTGTGTTAGCTTCCATTGTGAGTTTATTAACGAATGGTTTTAGAGTGCTATCGGACAGCACGGCTTATTGGTTTACCGCTGGTAAATCCATTTTTCAACTGCCAATGGGGTTTTCGTTAGCTCTTTTGAGTGCTGGTTACTTGATAGGCATTATGTCAGGTATCGCAGTATTAGTTGGGACAATTATTGCTTGGCTATTTGGCATTCCAATTTTAAGTCTAATGAGTGATTATGATACAAGTCAACCTTTATCACAAATTGCTATGGGGTTTTGGGCTAAAGATATTCGCTTTATTGGTGCCGGTACTATTGCTATCGCGGCTATTTGGACATTACTTACTTTAATTAAACCCGTAATTGAAGGCTTAAAAATTTCATTTAAAACCATGCGTGCTGACGTGTCAGCAAGTGATATTGCGCCAACAGATCAAGATTTATCACCTAAAACGATATTCTTAGTTATGGCAGGGATATTGATGGTTTTACTCGTTACCTTTTATGCATTTATTGCTGATAGTGGATTACCATTAGGCATAGCATGGTCTTTAGTCATATGTGCAGTGTTATTTGCATTTATTATGGGCTTTTTAGTAGCGGCTGCTTGTGGTTATATGGCAGGATTGGTTGGATCATCCGCTAGTCCAATATCAGGCATTGCGATTGTTGCTGCTATTGTTATTTCACTTATTTTACTTGGTTTAGGCGAAGTAAATGGTATGTTGAACTCTATAGAAGGTACTAATTTTGCAACCGCTCTCGCGCTATTTACCACCAGTGCTGTTTTAGCTGTGGCCTGTATTTCTAATGATAACCTGCAAGATTTAAAAACCGGTTATTTAGTCCAAGCCACACCATGGAAACAGCAAGTTGCATTATTAATCGGTTGTATTGTTGGCGCTATTGTCATTGCACCCATCTTAGAAATCTTATACAACGCTTATGGCTTCACAGGTGCGGTTCCTCGTCCTGATATGGATCAATCACAAGTATTAGCAGCACCACAAGCAACCCTTATGACAACCATTGCTAAAGGTATTTTTTCACATAATCTTGACTGGACTATGATCATAATAGGCTTAGCTGTTGGTGCTGTTATTATCGCTATTGATTTAGTTTTAGCTGCCAATAACTCCAAATTTAGATTGCCTGCCCTTGCTGTTGGTTTAGGTATTTACCTGCCACCTAGCATTACTATGCCTATTTTCGTCGGAACAGTATTATCGTGGATTATAAAACGTAATACTTATGTAAAAGCAAAAATGCATAAGTTGGATCCAGAAGAAGAATATAAAAAGGTCGATCGAAAAGCAGCATTAATTGCTTCAGGCCTGATTGTTGGTGAGAGCTTAGTCGGGGTAATTTTAGCGGTTGTGATTGTAATTAGCATTGCTAGTGGCGGCAGTAATACTCCACTTGCCATATCAGCTGATTTAGGGATATTACCTCAATATCTAGGATTATTTGTTTTTGCAGCTGTTTGTGTGTTATTTATTCGCCGAGCGTTATCCGTTCTTAAACGATAACTCCATTATAATACCCTTTATCTTATTTTGATAAAGGGTACTTATAACCTATTTGAGAGTATTTCCTAATTTAAGTGTCAAAGCTACATTCGTTGATGTCTGAAGAAGATTAGCACTTGCTGCTGTTGGATCTAGAGCTTCGGATAAAGTAGTAACTTTACTTAAAATGCTAAACATAGCATTAATCCCGTAAGGATAAATAGCTTCTGCCTGATCACCTAAACTTCCAACAATTGCGATAACAGGTTTTTGATATTTTTGAGCAATACGAGCAACACCTACAGGAACCTTACCATTGATACTTTGATAATCTAATTGCCCTTCACCAGTAATCACTAAATCAGCATTCGAAATAAATTTATCTAAATTTAAAGTTTCAGTAATAAGTTCGATTCCAGGCCTTAATTTAGCATTCATAAATGCTAATAATGCCGCTCCCATTCCACCAGCTGCACCAGTTCCTGGGATGAATTCAATATCGAGATTAAAACTTTTTTTTATTACTTGGGCATAATGTTTAAGATTTTTATCAAGCAAATGAACATCGGCTTGTGACGCTCCTTTTTGTGGTCCAAATATGAATGAAGCACCATTTTCACCAGTTAAAGGATTAGTCACATCACAAGCAACTTCAAAATCACAATCTTTAATTCGGTGATCAATTTCATTAATGTCAATTGTATCAAGATCACTTAATGAAATACCACCATAACCGATTTGATGACCATATTCATCTAAAAGCTTAACACCTAATGCTTGCAACATTCCAGCACCGCCGTCATTTGTGGCACTACCGCCTATACCAATAATAAATTTTTTACAACCTTTATCCAAAGCATCTTTAATTAATTCTCCAGTACCATATGAGGTCGTGATTTTAGCATCTCGTTTATTAATGGGTACACGCTCAAGACCACTTGCTGAAGCCATCTCTATCACAGCTGTTTGTCCATCTCCTGAAATGCCATAAAAAGCCAAACCTTTTTCACCTAATGGATCAGTAATCGTCACTGTGATTTTATTACCATTTAATGCATCAACCATTGCATCAACAGTTCCTTCTCCTCCATCAGCAACTGGAATTAAATAATATTCAGCCTGTGGATAAACGTTTAAAAATCCCTTTTTAATTATATTAGCAACTTCAATAGCACTTAGACTTTCTTTAAAAGAATCAGGAGCAATGACAATTTTCATATCTATCCTTATCAAATGACTCAAAGTTATTGAGTATGTCACCATACTCAATTTTAACCTTAATTATTTCATTTCTATTTTTGCTAAACGCTTATAGTAACGCGTTAATGCACTATGATTACATTCTCCCTTATCATCAGTTTTTAGGCTTACATCATTTCCATTAAAGCTACCGTTAATGGCAATGACGTACCAATACCATGAGAAGTATCTAACGCATTTTGTAAATCCTTAAAATGTAAATCAATTCTAAAACCTGTTTGAAATTACGATTCAAAACCATTGGAGCTTTAGCATCTAATACAGTACATCCAGCTAATCCCCCCGCGAATTGCTTGATAAACTAATTCAGGGTTTACACCAGCTTTAGTTGCTAAAACTTCTTGTAATAATTGGGTTTGCCCCATCATCATTTTTTGCCGTCCTACAGACCAACTTATTAAATTGCCTAATATCTGATGGTTCACCGGTTAAACCAATGACACCCACTATGCGATCGTTGAGCGTTAATGATAAATTGATGCCAGACTTAATCCCTTTCAGACATTTAACCATTGTACCATCAATAGAAACAATTCTTTTTTGAGATATAGATAGTATTGCCCCTTAATGTAATTCCCCAATACGTTCTAAATCACCACTCTACCAATGATACAACCATCGGCAGTTTACCATAATAATTCCTATTCTAATTTTGCATATGCATTATTTTTGTTAGAATAACCCATTTTACATTGAATCATAGGTGACTTAATCATGATAGTATTTGATTCCATCCAAGTTCGCCGCGGAGTTAATGTACTCTTAGATAAAGCTTCTGCCACAATAAACCCTAAACAAAAGGTCGGATTAGTTGGTAAAAATGGTTGTGGCAAATCTACTTTATTTTCACTCATTAAAGGTGAAATTGAAGCGGATGCAGGTACGTTAACCTTTCCTAGCCTATGGCAACTGGCATGGGTAAATCAAGAAACCCCTGCATTAGATATACCAGCAATTGAGTATGTTATTGATGGTGATCGGGAATATCGCCAATTAGAAAAAAAGTTAGACCTAGCCAATCAACATAATGATGGTCATCAAATTGCTCTTATTCATGAAAAATTGGATAATATTGATGCATGGACAATTCATCCAAGAGCAGCCACACTATTGCATGGTTTGGGATTTTCTAATGAGCAATTATTACTACCAGTAAAATCCTACTCTGGTGGTTGGCGCATGCGTTTAAACTTAGCGCAAGCCTTAATGTGCCGTTCGGATTTATTATTACTTGATGAACCTACCAACCATCTTGATTTAGATGCCGTTATATGGCTTGAAAAGTGGTTAAGTAATTATCAAGGAACCTTAATATTAATATCTCATGACCGTGATTTTTTAGATCCTCTGGTCAATAAAATCATTCATATTGAGCAACAAAGTTTATTTGAATATACTGGTAATTATTCTTCATTTGAAACTCAACGCTCAGCTAAACTGGCGCAACAACAAGCCCTCTATGAAAATCAACAAGCTAAAGTGGCACATTTGCAAAGTTACATTGATAGGTTTAGAGCTAAAGCAACCAAAGCTAAACAGGCTCAAAGCCGTATTAAAATGCTAGAAAGAATGGAACTCATTGCCCCTGCTCATGTTGATAATCCATTCCATTTCAATTTTAAAAAACCGGAATTTTTACCAAATCCATTATTAATGATGGAAAAAGTTGTTGCTGGTTATGATGACAAAATTGTGCTGGAACAAATTAAATTAAACTTAGTCCCGGGTTCTCGAATAGGTCTATTGGGCCGTAATGGTGCTGGAAAATCAACCTTAATTAAATTACTGGCTGGCGAGCTTGCACCTAAAGAGGGACATATAAACCTTGCTCAAGGTATTCAACTCGGATATTTTGCTCAACATCAATTAGAATATCTAAGGCCTGATGAATCTGCACTTTGGCATCTCTCTCGAATTGCTGATTCAAATAAAACTGAACAATTATTACGTAATTATTTAGGGGGATTTGATTTTCATGGGGATAAAGTTAAAGATCCAGTAAAAACCTTCTCGGGTGGTGAAAAGGCTCGCCTTGTTTTGGCATTAATTGTATGGGAAAAACCTAATCTGCTTTTATTAGACGAACCAACAAACCATTTAGATTTGGATATGCGTCAAGCACTCACTGAAGCGCTTATTGGGTTTGAAGGAGCATTAGTGGTCGTGTCGCATGATCGTCATTTATTACGATCAACAACGGATGAATTTTACTTAGTTCATGATCATAAAGTGGAACCTTTTGATGGTGATCTAGAAGATTATCAAAAATGGTTATCTAACGAACAAAAAGCTGAAAATCAAACGATAGATCAAGAGAATAAAATTGA
Organism: Gilliamella sp. B2828; assembly: GCF_026537125.1. Classification (NCBI taxonomy): domain Bacteria; kingdom Pseudomonadati; phylum Pseudomonadota; class Gammaproteobacteria; order Orbales; family Orbaceae; genus Gilliamella; species Gilliamella sp. B2828. The sequence goes on along the minus strand of NZ_JAFNMU010000001.1, from coordinate 1,616 downwards.
AAAGGAGATTATCAAAAAAACAGCTATTCAAAATGTTTCGGCTTTAGATCGTAAGGAACAAAAACGTAAAGATGCACAACGACGTGCGCAAATGCAGCCGCTGAAGAAACAGCTTGAAAAAGAAGAACACATGCTTACACGATTAACGAGCCAATTACACACACTCGAACAACAATTAGCCGATCCAACTGTGTATGAAGCCGATAAAAAAACAGAATTAACTGCGTTACTTTTGAAACAGAGCCAATTGAAAAATGAATTAGAAGATACTGAATTAAAATGGTTAGATATTCAGCAACAACTTGAAGAGTTTGAAGTAAGAAATAATTAGTATTAATGTCTAAAATAAGATGTTTAAATTATTTCTCAGTTAATAAGCAAAAAAAATCACAGAATTAATTCTGTGATTTTTTTAACTTGTAACAGAATGAATAAATTCTAATAAAATTTTAGCTTTTTTCTACCTGGCTAAAATCAAGTTCAACAGGTGTAGAACGACCAAAAATTGAAACCGATACTTTTAAGCGACTTTTTTCATAATCAACTTCTTCAACAACACCATTAAAGTCTGCAAACGGTCCTTCATTAACACGAACAAGTTCACCTGGTTCAAATAATGTTTTAGGACGTGGTTTGTCACCAACTTGTTGTAAACGATTCATAATAGCATCAACTTCACGCTGACTGATAGGTGCTGGTCTATCTGAGGTACCACCGATGAAACCCATAGTTCTTGGTACGCTTTTGACTAAATGCCAAGTTGCATCATTCATCATCATTTCAACTAAAACATAACCAGGGAAGAATTTACGTTCACTTTTACGACGTTGACCACTTTTCATTTCAACGACTTCTTCGGTTGGTACAAGTACTTCACCGAATGAATCTTCCATATTATGTAACTTGATATATTCACGTAATGATTGTGCAACACGCGCTTCGTAACCAGAATAAGCTTGAATAACATACCATCGTTTTTGTTGTGTTTCACTCATATCAACGCCCTATTGATGTTAAATAAAAGACTACTGAACGGAATAAAGAATCCATTCCCCAAAGCGCTAAACCAACAACCACTGTGATGGCGGCAACTAATAAGGTGGTTTGTACCGTTTCTTTACGACTTGGCCATACAACCTTTCTTAATTCTTTTCTTGATTCTTGTAAAAATAATATAAATGATTTGCCTTTACCTGTTGTAAATGCAATAAATAAAGTTAATGCTGAAATCACCACAACGGCAATAATCCGAACGATCGTATTAGGTTGATATATATCATTAGGTTCAGAAAAATAAAAATTGCCCCAAACAATAAACGCAATCAATACTAAAACTAAACCCCATTTAAATTTGTCTAGAATAGCATTTGTATCTTGACTCTCGTTACTTACTAGCATATAAAACCTACGATTATGTTATTTATAATATTATCTATTTTCCAAAATGCTCTTTTCTTAAAAACATTTTGCTAAACAGACCAGATAAGAAAGGGCATCAAAAGACACCCTTTCTATGGTAGCGAATAACTTAATTATTTAATAACCTTAGCAACAACACCAGCACCAACAGTACGACCACCTTCACGGATAGCAAAGCGTAAGCCTTCTGCCATTGC